>JBDNIL010000316.1:0-9163 GCA_041688355.1 Verrucomicrobiales bacterium
AATTCCTCAACGCGGGAAAACCTGTCATCGGGATCCGCACCGCGACGCATGCCTTTTCGGGTGATGCAAAAACGGGTGACTTCAAGTGGTCGGAGTTCGGCCTGAAGATCCTCGGGGAAAAGTGGGTCAATCACCACGGCAAGCACAAGGTCGAGGGCACCCGCAGTGTCCCGATCACCTCGAACGGTTCGCATGAGATCATGCGCGGGGTGGGGGAGATCTTTGCCACAAGTGATGTCTACGGCATCGCCAATCTCGATCCCTACGCAGTGACGCTTTTCCTCCGCGGAGAGGTGACCGAGTCCCTCGATCCCGCCTCGAAGGCCGTCTCAGGAAAACAGAACGATCCTGCGATGCCGCTCGCCTGGCTGCGCGAATACACCGCGCCCGATGGCAAGACGAAGGGACAGGCCTTTTGCACCACGCTCGGCGCCTCGGTCGATTTCGCCGATGAAGACCTGCGTCGTCTCATCGTGAACACGGCGATCTCGCTCACCGGACAGAAAGTCCCCGCAAAAGCCGATGTCACGCCGATCGATGCCTTCACGCCCTCTTTCTACAGCGGTCTCAATGCCGAGCATTACAAGAAGCTCAATCGCAAGCCTGACGATTATGCCCTGGGCAAGAGCCCCGCGACCTCGGACCTCAAGATTCCCGAAGCAAAGGCGCCCACGAAGTCCGAGGAGGCGGCGAAGGCGGAGGAGAAAAAGCGTCCCGACAATAGCGGTGACGGGGCTCCCCATGCTCCCGAAGTCGATCCTGCGGCGGCGAGCAAAGCGCGTTCCCAAGCCGTCGCGGCCCCGGTCAAAGGGGAGCGCGTCGTCTTGATCGGCAACGGTCTCGCCGAGCGCGATGTCTATTACAGCCGTTTCGAGACCGAGCTGCACCTGCGTTATCCCGAGGCCGGAATCTTTCTCCGCAATATGGGGCGTCCCGGCGACACCCCGGGCTTCCGTCCGCATCCCTCGCGCGTCTCGCAGTGGGCCTTCCCGGGTGCGGAAAAGTTCCACCCTGACAATACCATTCACAACGGCAAGGGCTTTTTCCCCACGCCCGACCAGTGGCTCACCTATCTGCAGGCCGATACGGTGGTGGCGTTCTTCGGATACAACGAGTCCTTCGACGGTGCCGATGCTGTCGCGAACTATCAGGCGGAGCTCGAAGCCTTCGTGGAGCACACCCTGAGCAAGGCCTACAACGGCAAAGAGGCCCCGCGCCTCGTCCTCGTCTCGCCCATCGCCTACGAGGATCTTAGTGATCGTCAGGATCTCCCGAACGGTGAAATGGAAAACGCCACCCTCGCCCTCTATGCGGTGGCGATGGAGGCGGTCGCCAAAAAACACTCTCTCACCTACATCGATCTTTTCACCCCGACGAAGCGGCTCTACGCCTCGACCGACGAGCCCTTTACGACCGGCGGATTCATCCCGACCGAGTCGGGCTACGGGCAACTCGCCGGGATCCTCGCCGACGGCCTCTACGGACCGCAGGCGCGCCAGTCAAAGGCGGACCCGGCCAAAGTCCTCGCGGCGGTGAAGGACAAGGACTGGTTCTGGAAGAGTGATTATCACATCCTCAACGGCGTCCACACCCACGGGCAGCGTTACAATCCCTTCGGCCCGCAGAACTACCCTGACGAAGTCAAAAAAATGCGCGAGATGGCCGCGCTGCGCGACGATCTCATCAAGCGGGTCACCACCGGTGAAACGACTGATCTCACCGTCGATGATTCGAAGACGCATACCCTCCCGCCCGTCCCCACGAACTACCAGCCGAGCGTGAAGAACGGCAGCACCGAGTATCTCTACGGTGAAGCGGCGGAGAAGTCCCTCACCGTGCCCGAGGGTTATAAAGTCGAGCTTTTCGCCTCGGAAAAGGAGTTTCCCAATCTGGCGAATCCGATGCAACTCTCCTTTGATGACAAGGGACGCCTCTGGGTCGCGGTGATGCCGACCTACCCGCACTACCGGCCCGGCGATGCGCGCCCCGACGACAAGCTCCTCATCTACGAGGACACCAATGGCGACGGCAAGGCGGACAAAGAGATCGTCTTCGCCGACAAGCTCCATCTCCCGATCGGCTTCGAATTCGCCCCCGAGGGTGTCTACGTCTCACAGGAACCCAATCTGGTCCTCCTCCGCGACACCGATGGCGATGACAAGGCGGACGTGCGCGAGATCATCCTGGGCGGATTCGACTCGCACGACACGCACCACGCGATCAGCGCCTTCACCGCCGATCCGTCCGGTGCAATGATGATGTGCGAGGGCGTCTTTCTCCACACCAACGTCGAGACCGCCTACGGTCCGGTCCGCGGGGTCGATGGCGGTTTTTACCGCTACAGTCCGCAGCGCATGCAGCTCGAGCGGACCGCGCAGCTCGCGATTCCGAATCCGTGGGGCGTCGCTTTCGACCGATGGGGGCAGGACTTCTTCCTCCACACCTCCGGTCCGAGCCTCAATTGGATGCTCCCGGTCTCGGTGAAGTCCACCTATGGCAGCAAGACTCCCTCGACTCCGGATCTCGTTCCCAAGGGCCAGAGTGTGCGCCCGACCTCGGGACTCGAAGTGGTCTCGTCACGGCATTTTCCCGACGAGGTGCAGGGCGACCTCATCCTCGCGAATGCGATCGGATTCCTCGGCATCAAGCAACACCAGATCGAAGACAATGGCACCGGCTGGAAAACCACTTTCCGCCAGGATCTTCTCACCTCGAAGGACGGCAACTTCCGTCCGGCCGATCTCGAGTTTGCCCCCGACGGTTCACTTTACGTGATCGACTGGCACAACGTCCTCATCGGTCACATGCAGCACAATGCCCGTGACCCGCTGCGCGACCATGTCCACGGTCGCGTCTATCGCATCACTTACCCCTCGCGTCCGCTCGTGACTCCCGCGAAGGTGGACGGCGCCGGTATCTCCGAACTACTCGGGAATCTGAAGCTGCCCGAGTTTCGCGCCCGCTACCGCAGCCGCCGCGCCCTCCGTGCTTTCCCTGTCGAAGAGGTCCTGCCGGCGGTGAAGACCTGGGTAGCCGGTCTCGACAAGGCGGATCCGGAGTTCGAACACCAGCGGCTCGAGGCGCTCTGGGTGACCTGGGGGATGAACAGGATCGACGCCGATCTTCTCCGGGAAGTGCTCCAGTCGCCGGATTTCCACGCCCGGTCCGCCGCCGTTCGTGCGGTGCGTTACAACTATCACCTCCTCCCCGACTATGTCGCGCTGCTCGATAAGGCGGCTACCGATCCCGAGGGGCGCGTGCGTTTGGAGGCGATCGTGGCGGCTTCGTGGATTCCGGACACTGCGGCGGCGAAGAAGATTGTTGCGGCTGCCTCGGCTCTCCCGCTCGATGAGTGGAGCAAAAACGCCGCCCAGACCGCGAGCGACCGACTCGCCGGGGTGGCGGAGGCAGAGCTGATCGATCATCCCGTCCTCCCTGCACCCAAATACCTCAGCGACGCCGGAAAGAAAAAGTTCCTCGCCGGGCAGGATATCTACTTCCGCGAAGGACACTGTGTTACCTGTCACCAGCCCAACGGCAAGGGACTCGATCCCGCTTTCCCCTCGATTGAGAAAAGTCCCTGGGTCACCGACGACGCCGACCGTCTCATCAAGCTGACTCTTTACGGCCTGATGGGTCCGCTCGAGGTCAATGGGAAGAAATACGACGGCCTCGTGCCGATGACTCCCTTCGGCGGGATGTTGAAAGACGAGGAGATCGCCTCGGTCTTGACCTTTGTGAGGAACAGCTTCGGCAACAAGGCCGATCCGATCGAGGCGGCGCAGGTGAAAAAGATCCGCGACGCCAATCCGGGCAGGATGATGTTCTACAACACGGACGAGCTGCTCAAAGAGCACCCGATGAAAAAGTGATGGCGTCGTTTGGGGGAGTGCTCTATTTTGAAGTAATCCCTCCACTGCGAGAAGACCGTTCTGAGGAAAGGGTAGTCCAGCCCGCTTCATGAAAAAACTTTTCAGCTTCGTCATCGTCCTACTCCTGGGATTCTGCGGTTGGATACGGTTCACTTCCACGAGGCCGACCGAGGCTCATCGTACTATCATAACGGGACTCAAGGACGAGATGAAGGAGTCGAGAGCGGACTTTGACACCACGAACGAGGCCCTCGTTACCGCAAAAGGGGAGATCGAGAACCTGAAGCGCCGCCTCGAGTCACTCGAGGGGGAGGCAGTGGCCCGCAGCTTCCCGGCGCAGACCGGCCCGGAGCGAGGAAATCCGACAGTGGCAAGCCCGGTCACGGCGCCGGTTCCAGTTCCCGCTGCGGGCCCGGCGGGGGCCCCGACTCAGCAGGACCGCCTCTCCCTCTTGAGGGCGACCTACGATTCGCACCGCCTTTCCATCGAGAACCGGAAAAGCATTCTTGAGGGCGAAATTTCTGTGCTCAAGACAAAGCGGAAATCAGTGGAGAATACGGAATTACACTTTTCCGAACAATCGACCCGGGTGGATGTCGACGGAATGGTTACGGGGAACCGCAACGTGCGCACCAGCTCCGCAGCTCGATCCGCCCCGACAAAGTCAGTTGTGGTGTGACTCTCGTCGAGCTTGGATTCGTGATCGTCGGTCGCCGCAGTGAGTTGGGCGAGTTGCTCTTCGAGATTGAGGCGGTAATGATCGAGTTTTTCAGGGTTCATCGCGCAAAGTTACGGAAAAGGATGATGAGGATGACGATGATCAGGGTGGTGAGCCATCCGTGAGGGTTCCACTTCCAGACGAATCTTTCTTTCAGTTTGAACTCCGGGTCGTCACTCATGTCCGGTAATTCTTCGGGGTCAGGTAGCTACTGATCGAAGCATCTCGGCGACCCGGTCCTTGAGATCGAGTCGCTCCTTTTTCAGGGTGGTCAACACCTCGTCGGCCGGGGTCTCGATCCCTTCCTCCATCCGGACGATTTCCTTGTCGATAGTCTCGTAGGAATCCATGAGACGCTGAAAATGCGCGTTCTCCGTTTTGAGGGCGTGAATCAATCCACGCTGCTCGGGGAATTCTGCGATAAGTGGATGATGTTCAATGGGCATGGGGCACTATGACGGCCGTCGTGAATCGGGTCGAGGGATACCTTCGAAGGGCGCACCCGCATTGCGCATCCCTTAAAAGAATCCTGCGCATGGATTGTGGGGGAATTAAATAGTCTAAAATTCATGATCTAAGTTGTAGTAATTTTTTGACTCATAACGAGATGCGTTGGAACAAATACACTGGTCTTTTTACCTGAATGCGCCGCGAGATTTTCCGTAATTTATTAAATAATATTGGACAGATCAGTAGGGGATTTCATAGTCTGCCTCGTCATAGAGCGTGATCCAATCCGCTCAAACCCCCTCAACCCCTCAATCTTATGAAATTACCTGCTCTTAACCGGAGTAGCTTCGTGCCTATGGTGCGTAGCTCAAGCTGGTTGCAAACGGTCATTATTTCACTTCTAATGCCGGGTCTGTGCCTCTGGAACGGCCCGGTGCGGGCGAATCCGCGAGGGGGAAGTGTTGTTCACGGGAATGTCAATATCGGTGCAGGGGCAGGGGGCAACCTGCAGGTCCGGCAGACCAGCAACAGTGCGATCATCAACTGGGAAAGCTTCTCGATCGACGCCGGGGAACTGACTCAGTTCCGTCAGCCCAATCGCAATGCCGCCGTGCTCAACAGGGTCACCGGGGGGGACCCGAGCGCAATCCACGGGGCGCTCAAGGCGAACGGGAATGTCTTTGTGATCAATCCGAACGGAATATTGGTGGGACCGGGGGGAACCATCGACGTCCACGGTCTGGTGCTCTCGACTCTCGATGTCGAGAACGGGGAATTCCTCGCCGGGGGCGACATGACCTTTAAAGGAGTCGGGGAAAATGTGACGAACATGGGGCGGATCAACGGCATCGGGGGGGATGTCTTCCTGATCGGTCGGACTGTTACCAACAGTGGCTCGATCACCGCGAGCAGCGGCACGGTGGGGCTTGCGGCCGGCGAGGAAGTGCTCCTGACGGCCAACGGCAACACGGGTGAGCGCCTCTTCGTCCGGGCCAAAGGTGCGGGCGTGAGCGGCACCGGGGTCTTGAATGACGGAACGATCGAGGGCGCTGCGGTGGAGCTGAAAGCGCACGGCAATATGTTTGCCCTCGCGATCAACAACAAAGGCTCGATCCGCGCGACGGGGGCGACGAACTCGGGCGGGAGGGTCTATCTGCGGGGTGCGGGCGGTAATGTGACCAACAGCGGTTCCATCCAGGCCACCGGTCCGGGCGTGGGCAACGCAGGTCGCGTCCTCATTGAGGCGGCCTATGCCAAAGTGGATGGCATGATCCGGGCGCAGGGCGGCAATGTGCGTGTCACAGGAACGGATCGGGTGGAAATGGGCGGAACGGTCGATGTGTCCGCCGCGACAGGCAATGGTGGCGAAGTGGTCGTCGAAGGGAACGAGATTACTCTTGGCAGCGCGGCGGTCGTTGATGCATCGGGCGAGACCGGTGGCGGGTACGTGCGCGTCGGCGGTGGATTTCAGGGGCGTGATGCCGAAGTCATGAACGCCGATCGTGTCGTCATCGACGACGGGGCGATGTTGAGAGCCGATGCGACGGGAAGCGGGCAGGGCGGCAATCTCATCGTTTGGTCCGACGGTGACACGTTCTTCGCCGGAGATCTCTCGGCGCGCGGCGTGTCGAAGGGTGGCTTTGCGGAGATTTCGGGTAAAGATACCCTCTCGGTGGAAGGGAATATCGATCTGACGGCGATGAATGGCCCGGCCGGGACGCTTCTTCTTGACCCCACCAACATCACCATTTCGGCGACCGGGGCTGGTGCCCTCGGCGGCAGCACGATCAACAACGTGTGGCTCTCGCAGCAGTTGGATCTCGGGAATAATGTCGTCATTTCGACGAACTTCGGAGGAGTCGAGGCCGGGAATATCACGGTGAATGACAGGATCGAGTGGTATCAGGAGGACGCCGCGACGACGCCGGGCTCGTTGACCCTTTTAGCGATTGGAAACATTTTGCTAAACCGCTCCGTGCGCAGTGCCGGCACGGGTCAGATCAATCTCGTGGCCGGGTGGAATGGGATCGCCGGGTGGAGCGGGACCGACGTAGGTGAAGTCGGGGTTGCGATTACTTTCGACATGGCGGCGGTGCTCGCGACGATGAACGACGGAAACGCCGGAAACGATGCGGCCGGTTTCAACAGCGGTTCCGTCTTCGTCAACGCCACGAATGGTGCGCAGCAGGTCGAAGTCGGGAGCCGCTTTGGCTCGACGCTGATCGCGGCGGACAATCTTTTCATCACCGCGAGCAACTCGGTCGGCGATGATCGCTGGGCGCAAGTGGGCTTCCACGACAGCGGCTACGAGTACGAACGCGGCCGCACCTACCATGGTTCGCGCAACGAATGGTGGGGCAACTCGGTCGGTAACGTCCGTGGCAAGGACTACATCACCGACCTCGGCGGCACCGCTTTTGCAGGAGGCGCCTTCCAGGGGGCAGGTTCCGGCGCGACGGGCGCGATCGAGATCGGTCTGAGTGGTCGGCTTGACATGCGCGGGGCCGACAACCGCAATCGGGCCTACGTTCAGATCGGACACGGCGGGACGGTCGAGGCAGAGCCCGTGCGCGGTAACGGTGGTCCTTTCCCTCTGACTACTCGCGACGGTTTCATCATGGACGGGGGACAGGATAATAACCGGCCTTATTTCAGTGCGACCTGGCGGACGAACTACCTCGGGCACGCGGCCCGGGTCAATGCCCCGATCTCGATTACGGCGGCTGGAGATATCCTCGTGTCTGCGGCTCGCGGTTTCGAAACGGCGGCGGGCTTCACGGATCGCTCGACTCCGGATCAGGGCAGCGGCGATTTCGCGCTAATCGGGCACGGGGGCTATCGGCAGGCGGCCAGTCTCCATGGAGACGTCTCGGTCACGGCTCTCGGAGCGACGACGGCGGGCGACGGTCGCGGACTTGCCGGTGCGGGCATCCAGTTGCGCGGGAGCGGCGGTTCCGGGGGGTTTGCGCAGATCGGTCACGGCAGCGGCGGTGGGGCCAACCGCACCTCTATTTGGGATCTGCAGCGATCGGGGAATGTCACGGTCACGGCGACGACCGGGGCGGTGCGGGTCCTCGGTTTTAATCAGTTGCCTCGTGCCGGGACCAACCGAAACACCGGGGCAATTCTTGATGTGAATACCCCTCTCGGGAACAACTCGGTGATGGACCCATCGGTGCTCTACAGCCACGTGCAGATCGGGCATGGTCAGTCCAGTGAGAGTGCTCCCGTGACGGGTGCGGGTTTGAGTACTAACGTGAGCCTTCAGGGGTTCTTCACCGCCCCGGCGACCGTGGCTGATCTCTACGATGCTTCAAACGCGACCTTCGTAAACCCCGCCTTTGCGGCGCCGGGAACGAGTGTCCGGAACGTGCGCCCCGAGGGCTCCATGTCGGGGAACATTTCAGTCTTCGCCGGCGGAACCGTCGCCGTGCGCGACAACATGGGCTATGATGCGGCGGGGAACTGGACGGCTGATCCGGGACCCGGCACCGAGCCGTATCCCGCGAGCGGGGGGATTCTCCGCGACATTGGGATTGAAGTGAGGGCCGGCAACCAGTACTTCAGCTACGGCATGATCGGCCACGGTGGCACTCAGACCTTCGCGCTGGAGGCGTTCAGCACTGGCTTCAACGGAGACATCAGTGTCGAAGCGGATAAGGGCGGGGTGATTTTTGTCGGAGGCGAAGAGAAGCGGGCCGATCGCACCTGGGGTTACGGTTACAACTTTGCCCAGGTCGGGCATGGCGGGATCAACGTCCAGGGAAGGAAGGAGGGGAGGATTGAAGTCCTTGCCGGGCAGGGAGCAGGGGCGATGGATGGCGATATCATCTTCCGTTCCGGTCGTATGCGTCAGAGTTATACCCAGATCGGGCATGGCGGTCAGGAGTTCACCCGCGAGGTTACCGGCGACGGGCTCTCCGACATTATTGTTCGGGCAAAAGGGGATGTCGAGGTGACCTCGAGGCTCTCGGGTCCCTCCGACGTTTTCCTCTCGAGTGACTATGTCGACTGGGCGATGGGCGAGACCGGATCGGGGTCTGCGGGAAATTCCGAATTGCTGGAACGCGTCGTGGGGACTCTCGCGGCCGGGAACCAGATCCCCCAGTCGGGAGTGCAGGGG
>JBDNIL010000317.1:0-1541 GCA_041688355.1 Verrucomicrobiales bacterium
GGGTAAAGGCCTCATTCGCGAGGAGCCGATCACTGTAGTCCGAGGCCGAATCGATGAGCCGGGTATCAAACGCGAGCGGCGGCTTCGGCGCGGCAGAGATCGTCCCGGGGGCGAGGCCTTCGTTCAAGTTCGCCGGGACCGTTGATCCGGTATCGCCCCAGACCTCCGCATTCAACCTCGCCACCTCGCCATTCGGATTGGCGCGGGCGCGATTCACGAGTTCGAGATAATACTGCTCCAGCGACGAGGGCTCGCGTGCCGCCAGGAAAGGCGCGGCGACGAGCGATAAATAACCTGTCCCCAAAAAGAGGAGGGAAATCCGGAATCGCTCGAGAGTGGAAAAAGTCATCATCATCGCTGGGTGAAGGGAATTCCCGTCGGCGACGGAAACCCTCCCTAAATTATGGTTTTCATGGAAATTGTCAAATAACACCCATCAAACGCCCCTCTTTTTGGAGCGCGACGATCCCTCGTCGCCCGTCCGCTCACTTCAAACGCGCACGGATTTCAGGCGCAAAGCACTTGAGCCTCAGGTCGTTATCCGCCGCTAGGACCGCTCTCAACTGAATCGCGGGCAGGCACTGACCGCAGGCGCACTCCCCCGCCTCGCGCCAGATCGGGGCTGCGGATTCCTCGTAACGCTCGAGCTTTTGCAGATCCTTCACCGGGGCCGCGCCGAGCATGCGGGTCAGCCGCATCTCGAGCCCCTGGAAATGGAGCAGGGTCAGGCTGAAGTCCGCGACGAGAAGCCAGCCCGGCGTCAGGAGCATGTCAAAATGCCGTCGAGCGTCCTCGATCGATTCCTCGTAGCCTGCCTCGCGGCTGCCGAGCAGTCCGCTGAGCGTCTCGACGACCCGCAGGATTTTCCCCAAAGCCTCGCAGACCCCGGCGGCATGGTCGAAAAGGGCGACGTTCGTATCCGCCACCGCCTTTTGCCATTCCGTCCCGGTAAAGGGGGCCCCCGCCAGATCCATCACGATGCGCCGCACCAGATCATCGCGGTGACGTTTTGGATCCTGTCCGATCCGGGAAAAGAGGAGCGCCTCGGCCGGGGTGAGGAATCGTCCGGTCGCAGGCGACTTCACCGCCGCCTTTTTTTCCGGGACAGGCTCGGGCACCGGACGAGCCGCTTGGACCGAACCGCCAAAGGCCGCCGCGAGCGACCCGAAGTTCCCCCCCGCGCCAGTCGTCGGTTTCGCCGTCGCCCTCGGAACCGGTGCAGGGGCGATGGCTCGACCACTGAAGATCACCTCGAGGAGCCGGCTCACCGTCTCGCGCTGGGTGAAACGATAGAGCGCCGCGACTCCGAGCCGATGCTGCACGAGGGCGCAGTCCTCCGAGGCCCACAGCTTCATGCCCGGCCGGTCCTCGCCGCTGTCGTGGAGACCGGGGAATCCGAAAGTATGCCGGTCGAGAGCGACTTTTTGCGGGAGATCGCCAAAGGACCACGAGCTGATCCGCGATTTCTCAAAACGTCCTTTCGAGACCTCGCCGAAGCGATCCCGCACCTGCTCGGCGAGGCGGGTCTGCAGATCGCTCAA
>JBDNIL010000318.1:0-30900 GCA_041688355.1 Verrucomicrobiales bacterium
CACCGCCCATTGGCTTGGCGAGGCCTTCACCGACTTCCCCGGCTACACGCAGATAACGAAGACGAACCGCGCCGCCCAGATCGGGATGACTGCACCCGCGGCGAGCAAACCCAATCCCTGGGCCGGCGGTCAAGCCGGGCGCGAGATCGCCGTCGAAGCCGCGCTCGGGTTGCATTACGTGCAGAAAACGTTGAAGGCTAAGGCCGGAGAGCGGCTCAGTCTCGTTTTCAAAAATCCCGACGTCGTCCCCCACAACTGGATCCTCGGCAAACCCGGCTCCCTGCAGAACCTCGGCGACAAGTGCAATCTCATGATCGCCGATCCGCAGGGTCTCGCAAAACACTACGTGCCCGAGTCGGCTGACGTCCTCGTCTACACCGACATGGTCAATGCCAGGGGCGAGTTTACGATTCATTTCAATGCGCCCGCAGAACCGGGCGAGTATCCCTACCTCTGCACCTTCCCCGGACACTGGATGGTGATGAACGGGGTGATGACGGTGGAGTGAGCGGGGAGCGCTCCCACTTGCCTCCGTGCTGAATGCGACGGCATCGTGCGGAAATACAGGCCCCTCATCGTCCCTTTTCGAGTAAGCAGCTTGACGTTCGATATCATTGATATCAAATTCATTCGCATGGGACGACTACTCGTTCGGGACATTGAGGACGCCCTTGTGATCAAGCTAAAGCGAAGTGCTGCGTCGCAGGGCGTTTCTGCCGAAGAGTTGCATCGCCGTATTCTTCGCGAAGCTCTCTTCCGGCCTGCAAAAGAGAAGCCCTCGCTCATTGAATTTCTTTCTTCTCCGGAGGGGGAGGTGGCCCCCGGGATTGAACTGGACTGGGAGCGCCCGCGACATTTGGAATCCCGCGAGATCGATCTCAGCTAAGTTCGATGTATCTTCTCGACACCAATGTTCTATCCGGACTCCGAAAAGGGTGGCGCGGCCATCCGGGAGTTCGGGCGTGGGCCGCATCAACTGTAGGCGAGCGCCACTGCCTCAGCGTGCTTTCACTGGGAGAAATCCGCAAAGGCATCGAGATCCTGCGTCGGAAAGCTCCCGACCAGTGTGCTGCTTTCGAGCGCTGGCTCGCCCGGCTCGAGAGCGACTACGAGCATGACATATTTCCGATAAGTCCCTCTGTCGCCGAACGCTGGGGCCATCTCGCCGCAGAGCGCTCGCTTTCGGTCATCGACGGCCTCCTCGCCGCCACCGCCCTGGAGTACCGTCTGAAGGTGATGACGCGCAACACCGCAGATTTTGCCGGGATAGGGGTGGAGGTAGTGAATCCGTTTGGGTGAAGGTAGCTGGCGGTGAAGGCCGCCAACCCCAATCAAGCCGGTACCTGGCATCGTCTTTCTTTGTATTAGGAGAACTTCGCCCCCTCAAAAGAGCCGCGCATACCGATCGACCTCCCACTGCGAGACGGTCTGGTGATACTGGCGCCACTCCTCCGCTTTGTAGGTGATGAATTCGTCGCGGAGCTCCTGCCCGAGGACTTTGGTGATAAAGGGATCAGCAGCAAAGACTTTGACCGCTTCGTCGAGGGTTCGCGGCAGTTCTTCAATCCCGGCGGCGGCGAGTTGTTCGGGCGTGTATTCGTAGAGATTGTCTTCCTGCGCCGGACCGGGATCGATCTTTTCACGGATGCCTTCGAGTCCGGCGGCGAGGACGAGAGTCGCGGCGAGATAGGGATTGCAGGCGGCATCGGCGTTGCGGGCCTCGACCCGACCGCCGCCCATGGGGACGCGCAGGGCGTTGGTGCGGTTGTTTTTCCCGTAGCTGTTGAAGACGGGCGCCCAGCTGTAATAGGCCATGAGGCCTTTGCGGACGAGGCGCTTGTAACTGTTCACGGTCGGGGCAAAGGCGGCGCAGAGGGCCGGTCCGTGTTTGAGGATACCGCCGAGGAAATAATACCCGAGCTGGGTCAGCCCGAGCCCGCGCGGATCATCGGCGGGATCGCAATTAAAAAGATTTTCCTTCGTCTCGAGATCGTAGAGCGACATATTGAAGTGAGCGCCGGTACCGGTACGCTCGGCAAAGGGCTTGGGCATAAAGGTGGCGATGAGCCCCTCTTCAGCGGCATATTGTTTCGCCATCATGCGGAAGAAGATGAAGCGGTCGCACATTGTCAGGGCATCGGCGTATTTGAAGTCGAACTCGAACTGCGAGTTGGCGTCCTCGTGATCGAGCGAGTAGAGATCCCACCCCAGATCGTTGATCGTCGTCGAGACCTTGTCGATCCAGGTGTAGCGGTCGAGGAATCGCTTCACGTCGTAGCAGGCTTTGACGAGATTGTCATCGTCGTTGGGGATTTCGAGTTTTCCCTCGGGGGTGAGCCGCAGGATGTAGACCTCGGCTTCGATTCCGAGGTTCATTCCAAAGCCCATCTCCGCCGCTTCGGCGAGGACATTCTGCAGGGCGACGCGCGTGTTGATCGGGTAGGGTTCTCCGTGGAAGGTGTTGTCGGCCGGGTAGAAGGCGACCTCTTTGTTCCAGGGAAGGATGACACCCCGCTCGAGATCGGGGACCGAGGCGATTTCATCTTCATTCGGGCTCTGGCCGAGTCCGTCGAGGGCGTAGCCGGTGTAGAGTTCGGAGCCTTCGGCAAAATGAACGAAGTGATCGATGGGGACAAATTTGCCCTTGGGCACCCCGTGGATATCGACGTAGGCGCCGACACAATATTTGACGCCTTTGGCTTTGAGTTCGTCGCGCAGGGCTTTGAGTTCTTCAGTGGATTTCATGAGTGAGTAGAGAAATGGGGGAGAGTGAACAGGGTATGATGACGGGGCGAATAGGGTCGTGTCAGGATTGCTGTGATGCTGCCGCGGGTCTGTCCATCGTCGGCCAGGTGTCCCGGCCTCGGGCGGCGAGGAATCGCTGGATGAGCCAGATCGGCATCTCGAGGTGACTGAGGCGTCCGCGCTGGTAGCCGGCGGTGAAGAGGCCGCGCTGCACGGCCATGCAGACCTCCATATCCTCGAGGTGGAAGTCGATCGCGGCCCGGGTCGAGATACGGTTCATCTCTTCGAAATTCGGATTTTCGGTCGTGGACTTCGGCACGAGGATGGTGGTGAGGAGCTTTATCTGGCCGGGCCCGAGGGGAAGGATGCGGTACCAGATGACGGAGTCCCCGGTGAGGACGAAGGTGAAGAGCGGGTAGCCAAGGACGAGACCCCACTCGAGGCGCTCGCCTTCGGGCAAGGTGGCGATGGGCGGGTAGGTCTCCCAGTGACTGCCCTGCGCATCGATCTCGCGGATTTCGCGGCGCAGCTCCTCCTTCATGGGCAGGTGGCAGCGGATGTGAAAGGGCTTTTCCTCCTCGGTCCAGGTGTCGCGCGCGGGCATCATCGGCTGGAGCGTCTTGCTGTGGGCACCGGCGTGGTGGTAGGACTCCATGAAGTTCTCGGTGAGGATTTTCCAGTTAAAGGCGCAGTCCCATTCGTTCTGCGAGACCATCACCATCTCTTCGATATTCCAGGGGGCGACCTGTTCGCCGAGGGCGGCATACTGCTCGGCGACGGTCCTCGGGGCGGTGCCGTCGAGGTTGACGAAGATGAAGCCGTTCCACACCTCGGAGCGGAAAGTGCGCAGGCCCCACTCGTCGCGCTGGAAGCCCTCGGCCTGGCCCATCTCGGCGCAGGCCTTGAGTTTGCCGTCGAGTTCGAAGGTCCAGAAGTGATAGGGGCAGAGGAGGAAGCGGGTGTGACCGCAGCCTGGCGCGCCCTCTTTGGCTTCCGCCGGGCCGTGGCCGTCGTAGCCGAAGCCGGGGGGCATGATGTCCATGGCGCGGTGAGGGCAGACGCGCGCGAGGACATTGATGGCATTCGCCTTGTCGCGGACGACAACGACGGGTTCGCCGAGGACTTCGACATTGAGGAAGTCTCCGATGTTCGGGATCTGGGAAACGTGGCCGAGGCAGATCCAGTCATTTTTAAAGAGATTGTCGATCTCCCAGTCGAAGAACTCGGGGCTGGTGTAGGCCTGGGCGGGGAGTGTCTCGCTTCGCGAGAGCGGCAGGTCGGCGATGCGCTCGATCTCGGCGAGGATCTCGCTAACCGACAGGGAGGGCTGGGCGTTGCGGATGGATCCGCGGGCGCTCTTGAGTGGATCGGATGCGGGGAGACAGGCGCGGCGGACTTCGGTTTCGGAAATAGCGTTCATGAGGTGGAGTGGTGGAGTGGTGGAGTGGTGGAGTGGTGGAGAATCGGAGCGAAGCGGAGATGGACGGAGCGGAGCGGAGATGGATGGAGCGAGGCGAAGTCAACTGGAGAAGACGTAGTGCTAGCGCCAGGATCTCGGCGACGGGCCGGATCCTGATGCGGAGAGAGCATGGAGCGATGCCTCAGCAGCCGAGGAAGACGAAACTGCACAGCGTAATCCCGAGCTGACGCATGAGGTCGTGGAGCGCGAAAGGAATCTGTGGGTTGGTGATCATCGGCGTATGCTGAAAACACAAAGGGTAGCTGCGCGCGGCCGGCAGGCAGAGGCGACCCAATAAGCGTGCGAGCCGCACACTGCTACCTGCCTCCGGCAATGTAGATCGTCAATCATCACAGGTGCGTGAGGAAGTCGCGGAGTTGCTGATCGTGGATCGTGTAGAAGGCCTTTTCCCATTCGCCGCGCTTGTGCTTCAGGAAGATGCCTTTCATCTCCCCGAGCACATTTTTGGCAAAGGGATCGGCCTCGAGGGCGTCGAGGGCGTGGCAGAGCGTCGGCGGCAGGAACTGGATCCCGGACGAGGCGAGATTGCCGCGGCTCTGGGAGTAAATGTTGTCATTGACCGGCTCGCCGGGGTCGAGCTGCTCTTCGATGCCGTCGAGTCCGGCGGCGAGGTGGAGGGCGGCAGTGAGGTAGGGATTGTTCGCCATGTCGGGTGCGCGGTTCTCGACGCAGTAGCGATTGAGCGGGAGCCGCATCATCGCGGAACGGTTGTTTTTCCCGAAGGCAACGAGGACGGGGGCCCAGCTCACGTCGGGCATGTCGCCCTGGGCGATGAAACCCTGATAGCTGTTGAAGGTCGGGGAGGAAACGGCGGTGATCGCCGGGGCGTGGCGCAGAATCCCGGCGACGAAATGGAAGGCCATCTTCGAAAGGGGAATGCCGAAGCGCTCGGCATAGGGATTCGAACCGGGCTCGGGGGCGAAGAGATTCTCGCCTGTTTCAAGACTGGCGAGCGACATGTTGAAATGGCAACCCGAGCGGAAGTCGGTCGCGAAGGGTTTCGGCATGAAGGTCGCGATCGCTCCGATGGATTCGGCGACCCGCTTGGCCATGAGCCGCAGGAAGGTGAGCCGGTCGGCCGTGGTGAGGGCGTCGGCGTAGTTGAAATCGAATTCATACTGCCCGTGCCCGCCCTCCTGATCGAAGGAGAAAAGGCCCCAGCCGAGCTCGTCCATGTACTTCGACATGGGCTCGAGGAACTCCATCGATTCCATCGTCTGATTGATGTCGTAGGCCGGGCAGGTGCCGCGGTAGCGATGCGTCGCGAGTGGCTTCCAGCGTCCGGTCTTTTCATCCTCGCGCAGGACGTAGAACTCGGGCTCGACGCCGAGATTGAACTTCAGCCCGAGGTTCGCGGCCCGTTCGATCTGGCGCTTGAGGATCTGACGCGAGTCATTCGCGTAGGGAGCGCCGTGGTAGTAGAGATCGCCGAAAAAGTAGGCAAAACGTTTGTCCCAGGGGCAGATCGTGGCGGTGTCGAGGTCGGGCACGGCGGCGCATTCGTCCTCCTGCGGACCAACGAGGCCCATGCCTTCCATTGCTCCGACGGTGAAGAGCTCGGAGCCCTCGGCCATCTTTTCGAGGCATTCGATTGGATTCACCTTGGCCTTCGGAATGCCGTGGATATCGACGTAGCTGGAGAGCAGGTATTGCACGCCGGCCGCTTTGAGGTCGGCCTTGAGTTGAGCCGCCTTTTCATAATCGACCTGAAAATTTTCGGGGACGGCAAAGACGGGCTTGAGAGAATCGGGCATATTTAACAGTAGGGTTTCCAAAATTCATCCGCGAGGGGCGGCTCTTCGGTCGCGGCCGTGACAAAGACGGCAGCGAGAGCATCGCCCATTTCGTGAAAGAGCAGTTCGCCCCGCGCGGCTTCACCGAGGGAGGGCAGTCCGGTGACGCCGTTGAGGCTGGTCTGCGAGACGGGATGACTCAGGACGGTACCGCCCGTGCGATCCGGATCGTCCTCGACCGCGTCCATGCGTACGTCTTCAGGCGCGAGATGGAGCATCAGGTCAGTCTCGGCGCGGTTCGCGTGCAGGTCATCGGCGTCGGAGACGAAGTAGGAGCGAATCGATTCGCTGAGGAGAAAAGTGGTCTTCAGCCCGACCTGGAGGACCCCGAGGTGCTCGAGCCGGATGCGCTCGACGGCGACGCGGAGGGAGGCGTCATTGCCGAAGTGGCTGTTGACGATGAGGAGCCGCTTCCACCCGGTCAGGGCGGCCCAGTGGGCGATCTCGCAGACGGAATCGATGAAGGTGGCGTGCTTCAGGGAAAAGGTGCCCGGCCATTTCGGGGTGTGGCCCGACGACACGGTGATCGAGAGGGTCGGGAGCAAAGGGATGCCCGTTTTCGCCGAGGCATATTCACAGAGGCGTTCGGCGATGACGGTGTCGGTGTTGACCGGCAGATGCGGACCGTGCTGCTCGGTCGCTCCGACGGGCAGGACGAGGAGCCCGCCGCACTGATCGCGGAGGGCCGCGATCTCAGGCCAGGGGAGGCGTTCCAGTTTGAGCGGGGCGGACATGATCATTCCACATCGTCACCCTGCGGGGTCATGCGGGGAAAGGGGAGGGTGTCCTCGCTCCCGCCGTGATTGGGATGGATGAGCTGGTCGATGTGGTACTTCGTCGCGACGAACTCGGGAGTGATGAACTGGGCCGGAGTGCGCGGGCGCGGCACGGGCACCTCGATGATCTCGTTCACCTCGCCGGGATTGGCTTTGAGGACGAGGATGCGATCGGCGAGGAAGGCGGCCTCGTCGAGGTCGTGGGTGATAAAGAGGATCGTGATGTCGAGATTCCGCCAGATCTGGAGCAGGTAGCTCTGCATCTGGCAACGGGTCTGGGCATCGAGCGCGCCGAAGGGCTCATCCATGAGGAGGATGCGGGGACGGTTCGCGAGGGCGCGGGCAATCGCGACGCGCTGTTTCATCCCGCCGGAGAGATGGTGCGGGTAGCTGTTCTCGAATTTCGAGAGCCCCACGAGATCGATCCACTGCCGCGCCTCGCTCTCGGCGCTCATGCCCCGCTGACCGCTCATGCGCGGGCCGAACATCACATTTTGCTTCACCGTGAGCCAGGGAAAAAGGGTGTAGGACTGGAAGACCATGCCGCGGTCAGGTCCGGGCCCGGTCACGGGATTGCCATCGAGGAGGACCTGCCCGTCACTCGCACTCTCGAGCCCCGCGAGGATGCGGATGAGGGTGGACTTACCGCAGCCCGAGGGCCCGATGACACACATGAACTCGCGACGGTAGGCGTCGAAGCTCACGTCCTTGAGCGCTGTGACGGTGCCGGTCTGGCATTCAAAGAGCTTGTAAAGATGCTGCACCGAGAGGACGACGGGGCGTTTTTTCAGCGCGTTAAAACGCTCGCTGACCTCGGGCCGCTGCACGAGATACTGGAGAGGGTCGGGTTCCTGGATCGCGATCATGCCTTGTTGGGGGAGGTGGCTTCGGGCTGGTAGGGGAGACGCTCATTGGCCGCCCCTTTGAAAAAGCGGGGGACGAAGAGGAGACCCTTCGCAAGCGGATTCGAAGCGGCGGCGGCACTGTCAGAAGTCCACGGGAAGAGGATGCCGCGAAGGAAGGAGAGGATCTGGTCGGTGAAGAATCCGATCATGCCGATGAGAATGATGACGGGATAGACACTGTCAAAGTTCCTCCAGCGGCCCTGAGTCTCGATGAACTCGGTGAGCCCGCTCTTCACCCCGACGAGCTCGGCGATGACGAGCCAGGTCCAGGCCCAGCCGAGAAGGATGCGGAGGTCGTTGTAGAGGTTCGGCAGGATGCCGGGGATGACGACCCGGGTGAGGAGCTGCAGCTGATTGGCCCCGAGAGTCTGGGCCGCCTCGAGGAGCGGCAGATCGAGACGACGCGTCGTGTTCGCGACGACGAGGATGAGCTGGAAGATCGTGCCAATGAAGACGAGGGCCATCTTCGGCGCGTCGTTGGCGAGAAAGACGACGACCAGCAGGGTGCTGAAGGTCGGCGCCGGCATGTAGCGGAAGAAGTCAGTGAAGGGCTCGACCAGTTTGGAGAAAAAAGAGTAGGTCCCGCAGATCACCCCGATGGGGACCCCGACGAGGGCGGCGAGGAGGAATCCTCCGAAGACAATGCGCATGGAGTGACCGACCCGCTGCCACATCGAGGGGCGCTCGGCCTCGGCCGGTTTGGTGAATTCTTTGTATCCCGAGATCAGGACGCGGTGGGGAGCGGGCAGGTAATCGGGATTGGCCGGCCGACCCTGCGGGATGAGGCTGAGGAGAGGGCGTGAGATGAAGTTGTCGGCGTCGTAGGTCTCGGCATAGCGACTCATTGCGGCCCAGTTGCGCCTCACGATTTCAAGGTTTTCGTCCGAGAGTCGGGGTCGGGCAGGCAACTCACCGCCAGTCGCTATCTCTTTCCAGGCAGAGTAAATGGCGTCGTCGTCTTTGGTCTGCTCTTCGGTGAGCCATCCGTTTTTCACGAGGAGCGGGGCAATGTGGCGCAGGACTTTCTTGTTGGCCCGCCGGATGGAGGCCTCGCTCCCGGCTTCGACCGGCTTGTCGAGGGACATGAGCGGTTCGACTTTGCGATTCTGCTCACGCACGGCTTCTTCGAATTCGGGGAAAAATTCCTCACTGACACGATCGCCCGGCGTGTAGACCGTCGTGATACCTTCGCGATCTGCGGAGATCTGGAGCTCCACGTCGGGGTGCCAGAGGAAGGGCAGGTAGCTGACCGTGCACCAGATCAGGAGTGGCAGGGAAAAGGAAAAAACCGTTAGCACGGCGGCCCGTTTCGCGGAGAGCTCGCGTCTCGCCGCGAACCACGGTTCGCGGGGGGCGCTGGCTTTCGTCGGGTCGATCTTCATGGACGGTACTGGAGATGGGAGGAAGACTCGCCGGGAGGGGTGGGACCCTCGCCGACGGGCAAAAGGGACTCACTTCGCCATCTCCGCGAGCACTTCGAGGGTGAGGCTGGGATCGAGATATTTTTCGGTCTCAAGGGGCTTCTTATAGACTCCGAAGGACACGTTGAAGTCATCCGAGATCTTGCTGGATCCATAGACGGAACCGAGGCCCTCGGCTTTTTCCCAAATAGGCTTCACCTCTTCGCCGGTGAGGATGTAGGTGCCGCCGAGGAAGGGCTCGTATTCGTCGGGCGTGACCGAGACGCGCGAGGCGAGGATCTCGAGCACTTCGTCGGTGTTTTTCTCGTCGCGGATGAACTCGACGATGCGGTACCAGACCTTGATCACTTTCTTCCAGTCATCACGACGTTTTTCGAGGCTCTCGGGAGAGACATAGATGTTGTCGTAGATGAGACCGGGCGTGTCCTTCGAGGTGAAGATGGGCTCAGACCCCGAGACGACCTTGAGGGCCTGACCCGAGCTGGGCTGCCAGGCGACGATGGCATCGACTGCTCCCGAGGCGAGGACCTGGGGGGTCTCGTTCGTCGGGGTGTTCACGATCGTGACATCGGTGGCTGCCATCCCGTTCATTTCGAGCGCCTTGAGCAGGAGCAGGTGGGAGACGAAACCTTCCTCGAGACCGATTTTTTTGCCCTTGAGATCTTTGACGGTCTCGATGCCGGGCTTGCCGATGATCATGTCGTTGCCGTTCGAGTAGTCATTTATAAGGATGCATACCGAAGGCTTGCCGGTCGCGCCGGTGACGAGGGCGTCGCCATTGGTCATGCCGACCGCGTCGAGCTGGCCGGAAGCGTAAGCGTCCATGGACTCGACGTAGTCATACCATTCGAATTTCACGTCGACGCCCTCCTCTTTGAACCAGTCCTTTTTGATCCCGATTTCCCAGGCGACCCAGCCCGGCCAGTCGCTATATCCGATCTTGAGAGGTTCGGATTGGGCAAGCCCGATGGAAGCGAGGAAAAGGAAGGCCGCGCTCAAGCGAGCCGCAAACGTCCTCCGTGAAGCTGAGGAGCTCAGTGTGGATTGTGTTATCTTCTTCATAGTTAGTTCGTTCTGGGATGCGTGCCGCGATTGTTCGTAATACCAAAGCTTCGGCTTCGTATTATCCTAACCGGCAACCACTTATAAAAAGCATCTTCCATGCCAAGAGTCATTTCTGAGTAATGGCGGGGCGCGAGTCGCTCCTACTGAGGCAGTGATGGCAGCGGCGGGAGCGCTTTGCGGGCTTGCTTTCGTGACGCTCCCGAGTTTGGTGTCGAGACTCCGTATGTACGCTCTCCTCGCCACCTACGTCCATCATCTCGACCCCTTCGCGATCCAGTTCACGGAGACCTTCGGGATCCGTTGGTACGGACTCGCCTACGTGGCGGGATTCGTCGTCGCCTTCCTCCTCATTCGGTGGTTTGTCAGGATCGGCGCTTCGGAGTTGAAGGAAACGCAGGTCGCGGACTTCATCACCATCCTCGCCGTCTTCGGGGTGATGCTGGGCGGGCGGCTTGGTTACATGCTGCTCTACAACTTTGATGAACTGGTAGCCAATCCCCGCAGCTTTTTTGACGTGCTCGGCGGCGGCATGTCGAGTCATGGCGGCATCGCCGGGATGACGATCGTGGCCTGGTTCTACGCCCGCTATACGAAAACTTCGTGGGCGGGGCTG
Organism: Verrucomicrobiales bacterium; assembly: GCA_041688355.1. Lineage (GTDB taxonomy): Bacteria > Verrucomicrobiota > Verrucomicrobiia > Verrucomicrobiales > DEV007 > Arctic95D-9. Next base: position 10,799 of record JBDNIL010000318.1, read on the forward strand.
GGGGATAATCTCGTCACGGTGGCCCCGATGGGAGTCTTTTTCGGACGACTCGCGAACTTCGTGAACGGTGAACTCTATGGTCGCCGCACTGACAGCAGCCTCGCGATGAAGTTCCCCGAAGAGCTGCACGAGGTGGTGCGGACGTCGGCCGGATTCGAGTGGATGTTCCCCACGGCGCAACTTAAGGACCTCGCTGACAGAGCGGGCGAAGCGGCTCCCGGACTGGCTGGAAAAGTAGACTCAGCCATCTCGATGGCCCTCGCGAGCGGCTACGATGCGCACCGCGCGGTGGTCGATACGATCCAGCAGGCCTCCCTGGAGAGTCCCGCTTTTCGGGCGATGTTAGGAGAGATCCTCACGCCCCGTCATCCGTCGCAGCTCTACGAGGGGCTCGTCGAGGGTCTGCTGCTCTTCGCGATCATGCTCGTGATCCGTCTGAAGTGGAAGAATCTCTATCACGGGGTCCTCACGGGACTCTTTTTCATTCTCTATGCGATCGGTCGGATCTTTGTGGAGAACTTCCGCGAGCCGGACTCGGGTTACATCGGCAGTCTCACGAAGGGCCAGTTCTACTCGACCTTCATGATCGTGGTCGGCTTGGCTTTCCTCCTCTACGGCTTCACCCGGAAGCGGCAGAATCGCCTCCCGGTTTCCTAAGCGAGATGGACTGGCCAGTCCGCCGGGACGACGATGACCCGCTCGCTTTCCTGCGCCTCTCCCTCCCGCCCGAGACTGATGAGGACGGGCCTGGTCACCGACGTAAAATGTGACTGAAGGTGACAGTGCAGACTCTCCATCGCGAGACTCGGCTCGCCTGAGGCAGCGGGCCAGCCGCTCAACCAATGCGGTTTTCCCATGACGCGGCCACGGCAGTCGCGCGACCACGGCTCGTCGAGAAGACGATCTATCTCGGTAGACCGTATCCAGGTGCCGCAGAGGTGCCCGGGATTCATCGTCGCGGGCAGGTGCATCGGCGCTGTCTCGCCCGGCCGGTAAAAGACGAGGCCTTTCACCAGGGCATGACTCGCCGCGACTTCGGGAAAGCGGGTCTGACCGAGCGGAAGCTGGTGGAGGAGAAGTCTGTCGCGCTTTTTCTCGAAGTTGTCCGTCGCGTTCGGTCCGGGGAAGTGACTGAGCTCGGCAGAGGACTCATGACCGGGCACGGGACTGTGGAGATAGAACTTCAGGGCGACCTCGAGATGATGGAGCCGGCCCTCGTGGCGGAAGAGGAAGTCGAGCTCCCCGACGGTGCGTTTGCCATCGTGAATGACGATGCCCTGCTCGATCGCCGAGAGGCCGGGCGTGATCGCCAGCCAGTGCCTCACGAGTCGCTCGACGTAGTGGCCTACCCGATGGAGCGGCCGTGTAGCGGGAGTGACGTGGGCCGGGGCGGATTCGGACGGCAAGGTCAGGAAGGGACAGGGCGGGGTCAGCTTCATCAGGTCAGGTCCGGAGGCGAGCCAGAGCAGGTCTCTCCATTCCTGCGCGGCGCTATCGGCCAAGGCTGACGACATCACTCCGGCTGCGCCTCTTTGGGCGCGGGAGCGGGAGCGGGAGCGGGAGCGGGAGCGGGCGCAGGCGCAGGCGCAGGCGCGGCATCTGCCGGTTCTGCCTCGGGAGCTTCCGCCGGCTTGGGCGTCACGGCGTCCGTCCCGGTGGGAGTGAGACGCTTCGCAGTCCCATCCCGGAATTCTTTGAGGCGGGTCGTGAATTCCTCTTTGGTCGGTTCGAGTTCGACTGCTTTTTCGAGGTACTCGATCGCTTTTTCTTTTTCTCCCAACTGATAGAAGGCCTGGCCGATATGATCGAGGATGACGGCATCCACTTCCTCGATGAGGCTTTCGGCGCGGAGGAGTTCGTCGCGTGCCTGCTCGAACTTGCCCTTTTTAAAGTAGAACCATCCGAGACTGTCGGCGATGGGCCCGCTCTCGGGCTGGAGATCGGCGGCGGTCTTGATGAGCTCGCCGGCCTCGTCGATGTTCATGTCGTTCTCGAGCCACATGTAACCGAGGTAGTTATAAACCGTAGCGGTGAAGTCGACATTTTCCCCGTTCGGATCGTTCCGGGCGATAAGCTCCATCGTCTTGCGGAAGAGCTCCTCCGCCTCTTTGAAGTTGCCGAGGCGCTCGTGCGCGGCGGCGTAGCGGAAGTAAAAGCCCTCGTTGAGCAGCTGCGGCTGGGCGTCTTTGGCGAGGGCGATAGTGGCTTTGAACTGCTCGATGGCTTCGTCCCAGCGCTCCAGATTTCCTAAAGAAAAGGTCAGGAGAAAGGGGAAGTCGGGTGACTCAGGGAAGAGGTAGGCGGCTTCTTCGAGAAACTTCACGGAGACCTCGTACTCCTTCGCCTCGAACATCATGCGGCCGAGGGCACCATACTCGGTGGCGCTGCCCTTGGTGATCGCGAGGGCCGCCTGGAGATGGGGGATCGCCTCTTTGAAACGCTCGGTCCGCATGTAGATGCCGGCGATCTGCTTGTGCACGTCGGCATTCTGCGGATCGATCCCGACGATCTCCTCGAGCGTCTCGAGCACTTTTTCCCCGTCACCCTTGCCGCCGTAGGCGCGCGCGAGCTTCTCGCGGAGATCGAGGCGGTCCGGCTCGGCGGCGATGATCTGCACGTAGGCGGCGATGGCGCGGTCGAACTGGCTCGTGGCGTGGTAGTAGTCGGCGACCTGCTCGATGACCCCGGTGTCGGTGTCGGTGCCGGCGAGGCCGAGAGCTTTCGCATAGATCTCGTTCACTACCTCCGCATCTGCCGGATCAGCCCCCTGCCGGATCGCCCAGACCTGGGCGGCGAGACGCCCGAGGCGGAGCCAGTAGGCGGGACTTTTGCTCTCCCGCCCCGCCGCTTCCGTGATGAGCTTGCGGGCATCTTCGCGACGGTCGGCGGAGAGGTAGAGCTTCACGAGATGCTCGTAGACGGCAGGTTCGTCGGGGAATAGCGTCACCGCCTTTTCACTCACCTCAAAGGCTCGCTGGCGACCGGCCGGGTCATTGGCCTGGTAGGTGGCGAGGAATTCGGAAAGGGAGATGTGGGCGTATGGCTCGTCTGGATTGTTGGCGAGGCTCTTTTCGAGCAGGGCGAGCGCCTCGCCCTGCTCACCGGAGCGGGCAAGAAGGTAAGCTGTCTTGCGGGCGAGGAAAAACTGGTCGGGCTGATTTTTGAGGACGCGGGTGTAGGCCTCGATCGCCTCCTGCGTGCGCCCGCGGGCCTCAAGTCCGCGACCGAGGGCGTAGTGGGCGAGAGCCTGACTCTTTTTCCCCGCTTCGTCTGAGAGCACGAGGCTCTCATCGGGCTCGAAGAACTCGTTTACATAAACTTGGGCGTAGTCCTCGAGATCCCGTGTTTCCTCAGCCCGGAGCGAGCTCGAGAGAAGCAGCAGTGAGAAAATACCCGAGGCGTACGCAACAATGCAGCTGTGAACCAACATAATCGGACCACCTTGCTGCACTGCTTTCATTTTGCCAAGATCAATGATTAGCTCTTGTAACGCAAACGCTTCTTATGGCGATTAGCCTTCATGCGCTTACGTCGCTTGTGCTTATTGATCTTGGTCTTCCTTTTCTTTTTAAGGGAACCCATAATCAAAAATTCTATTCAGGTTAAGCTCGGCTCGAACCTCTGTTCGAACCGGGCGGGTCGCGAGTATCGGTTACTCAATGACTTTATTCAAGGGGTATTCGATGATTCCTTCCGCACCGAGTTCTTTGAGTTGGGGTATCAATTCGCGGGCCTGGAGTTCGGTAAGGACCACTTCGAGCGCGTTCCAACCGTCCTGAGCGAGCCGCGAGAGGGTCGGTTTGCGCAGCGAGGGCAGCAGATTTAGGACTTCTTCGAGGGCCTCGTCGTGGAGATTCAGCTTCAGGCCGACCATGTCCCGGGCGGTCAGGGCCCCCTTCAAAAGCACGGCAAGACGCTCAATCTTGGCGCGTTTCCACGGATCCTCCCACGATTCTTTCTTTGCGATGAACTGCGGGTAGCTCTCCATGAGAACATCGACGATGCGGAGATTGTTCGCTCGCAGGGACGAGCCGGTCTCGGTGATGTCGACGATGGCATCGACGAGTTCGGGGACTTTCACCTCGGTGGCGCCCCAGCTGAACTCGACCTCGGCGGTGACCCCGTGTTTTTCGAGGTATTTTTCCACAATCCCTATGGCCTCGGCCGCGATGCGCTTGCCCTGGAGGTCATAGACTGACTGGATCGGAGAATCATTCGGGACCACGAGGACCCAGCGGGTCGGGTTCGAAGTGGCCCGGCTGTACTTTAAATCGCAGACGACGTGGACGTCGGCACCGTTCTCGGCGATCCAGTCCATCCCCGTGATCCCGCAATCGAGGAAGCCGTGATCGACGTAGCGCCCGATCTCCTGCGCACGGATGATGCGAACCAACAATTCCGAGTCGTCGATGGTGGGGCGGTAGGACCGATCCGCTCCGTGGATATGGTAACCGGCCTTCTCGAAAAGTTTCAAAGTGGGCTCGAAGAGGCTGCCTTTCGGCAAACCGATCTTGAGGAAGTTGTCTGGTGTATCAGCCATGGTGGGGGCTATATTGCGCCGAAAAGGGCGTCTGTCATGTCTGTTTTTCAACGGGGCCGTTTCCAATGACCGCTTGATTAGGGACTCAAATGCGCCAAGTATTGGCCCAAAAGGAACCCAGAAATACCATGAGCGACCTCAACCACGAAGCCCTTTCCCAAGCCGCCAACGAAGCCCGCGGCCTCGCCATCGACGCCGTCCACGCCTGTAGCTCCGGCCACCTCGGCCTGCCCCTCGGCTCTGCCGAAATCGGCGCGGTGCTCTTCGGCAGCGACCTCCGCTACGATCCCGCACAGCCGAAATGGCTCAATCGCGACCGCTTTATCCTCTCCGCCGGTCACGGTAGCATGTTCCTCTACGGCTGGCTTCATCTCGCGGGATACGACCTCTCTCTCGACGAGATCAGAAACTTCCGCCAGCTTCACAGCAAGACCCCCGGCCACCCGGAGTTCCACGAAACCGAGGGGGTCGAGGCCACGACCGGTCCGCTCGGTCAGGGTGTCGGCAATGCGGTCGGCTACGCCATGTCGGCAAAAATGGCGGCGAAAAAATACAACACAGGCGACCACACTCTCTTCGACCAGACCATCTTCTGTCTCGCCGGTGACGGCTGTCTGCAAGAGGGCGTCACCAGCGAAGCGATCGCCTTTGCCGGTCACACCGAACTCGATAACCTCGTCCTCATCTATGACTCAAACGACGTCACCCTCGACGCCATGGCCGATGTGACGCAGAGCTACGACGCCTGCAAGCGCTTCGAGGCCTTCGGCTGGGACACGGTGCAGGTCGACGGTCACGATCTCGATGCGCTCCACGCCGCCATCACCGCAGCCAAGGGCAACCGCAACGGCAAACCCAAGCTGATCGAGGCGAAAACCCTCATCGGCAAGGGCATCCCCGAAGTCGCCGGGACCGCTGCCGGACACGGCGAAGGCGGAGCCAAGTTCTCCGAAGCCGCGAGAAAGGGGCTGGGTCTGCCCGACGAGCATTTCTTTGTTTCCGGCGGGACGAAGTCTTATTTCGCCGCGCATCGTGAGACCCTCGCCGTCGCCTACGGCGAGTGGGAAAAGACCTACACCGACTGGAAAGCCGCCAATCCCGCCCTCGCGGAGCAGCTTTGTGACGCCGTCTCCGGCACCCTCCCGGAGAATCTTCTCGATCTCATTCCCGAATTTCCCGCCGACTACAAAAACGCGACCCGCGCCGCCGGGGGCGAGATCATCCAGGTCGTCGCGGCGGCAGTGCCGAACTTCATCACCGGCAGTGCCGACCTTTTCGGTTCGACAAAAAATTACCTCAAGGGCGGAGGTGACTTCGGCGGCAAGGATCCCGGAGGCCGCAATGTCTGGTACGGTATCCGCGAACACGCCATGGGCGCGATCTGCAACGGGGTGGCCTACGACGGGCTCTTCCGCGTCACCGGCGCGACCTTCGCGGTGTTTGCCGATTACCTGCGTCCCTCCATCCGTCTCGCCAGCCTCGCCGGACTCCCGGTCGGCTACATTTTCACCCACGACTCCGTCGGCGTCGGGGAAGACGGTCCCACCCACCAGCCCGTCGAGACCGTGAGTGGCCTTCGTGTTGTACCCAATCTCGACGTGATCCGGCCCGCTGATCCCGAAGAAACCGCCGGTGCCTTTGTCGCGATGCTCGAGCGCAAGGACGGACCGACCGCCCTTTTCCTGACCCGTCAGACTGTCGCCACCCTCGGCAGCGTCCCCGCGAAGGTGCGTCGCGAGGGAGTTTTCCACGGTGGCTATATCGTTAAAAAGGAGACCGGCGCCCTGACGACGATCCTCCTCGGGACCGGCAGCGAGCTGCAGCACGCAATGAAAGCCGCCGAAGAACTCGGTGACGGCGTCCGAGTCGTCTCGATGCCCTGTTTCGAGCGCTTTGAACGCCAGTCCGCCGAGTATCGCGAGTCGGTCCTCCCCGCCGCCTGCACGAAGCGTGTCGCGATCGAGGCCGGCGTCAGCGGGCTCTGGTGGAAGTATGTGGGCACCGCCGGTGACGTCGTCGGGATCGACCGATTCGGCATCAGCGCCCCCGGCGACACCGTCATGGCCGAGCTCGGGATGAACCCCGAGACCCTCGTCAAAGCGGTCAAAACCCTCGGCTGAGCCGACTCTACAGAAACGTTCTCCATGCAGGACCCCCGCCGTGAGGTTGGGGGTCTTTGTCGTTAAGGAGCCGACTCCGCATACGGGAACCGGAGCTGAATCGAACGTCTTTTCCATTCCCCGGTCAAATCTCCGTGATACGTCCACAAGGCAATTCAGATGTGGAAAGCCTAATGAGTCTAAGGTATCATGAAAGATGAAGCATTTTCTCGCCGCCCTCCTTTGTCTCCTCGGGATCACGGGTCTTGCTCCCGCCTTTGAGATCCCGGCCGAGTCCTCCCAGATCATCGTGGGCACGGCCGAGGGGTGGAACTCGTCCCACGTCACCCTCAGCATGCACGAGCGCAAGCAGGGCGGCCCCTGGAAAGCGGTCGGCCCGACCTGGACCGGACGCCTCGGCAAAAACGGTCTCGTCTGGGGACGCGGGCTGCACCCCGTCCCGGCCGGAGCCAAGATGAAAGTCGAGGGCGACCGCCGCGCCCCTGCCGGAGTCTTCGACCTCGGTGGCGCCTGGGGATACGCGCCCTCGATCCAGAAAGCGCCCTCGCTCAGCTACGTCCAGGTCACGACCCGCGATCTCTGGTTCGAAGACGTGAGCTCGCCCTTCTACAACCAATACCTCCGCATCGACCACGAGCCCCGCACGATCGAGGAGAAAAAGGCGCAGATGAAGCAGGGCGACGAGGCCCATTCGCTCAAGCTCTTCATTGCCCACAACGCCCACCCGCGCATCCAGCCGGGCGCGGGCTCGTCGATCTTTTTCCACATCTGGCGGAACGGAGGCAATGCCACCACCTTCGGCTGCACGACGATGGCCAGGGAGAACCTGCAGCGTCTCATCGCCACGGTCGATCCCGCGCGCCGCCCCGTCTACGTGCTGCTGCCCAAGGCCGAGTACGACCACTACCGCGCCGCCTGGAAGCTGCCCTGATCGCCCTGATCGCCCTGATCGATCAGACCGTGCAGATCTCCACGGCCTGCTTCAGTGAGGCGATTTTGTCCTCGCGCCTGGGGATGAACTCCTGCGCGACCCAGCCGGAGTAGCCGGTCTCGACGATGGCTCTCATGATCGCGGGGTAATAGAGCTCCTGCGTCTCATCGATCTCCGCCCGGCCCGGAACGCCGCCGGTGTGGTAGTGGCTGAAGTACTGGTGACGCGCCTGGATCGTCGCAATGATGTCGCCCTCCATGATCTGCATGTGGTAGATGTCGTAGAGGAGCTTGAAGCGCTCGGAGCCGACCTTGTCGCAGAGCGCCGCGCCCCACGAGGAGAGATCGCACATGTAGTCGGCGTGATTTACCTTCGAGTTGAGCAGTTCCATCGTCAGGGTGACCCCGAGTTTCTCGCAGAGCGGCATCAACTTCTGCAGGCCGATCGCACAGTTCTCGAGGCCCTCTTCGTCGTCGAGACCATCGCGATTTCCCGAAAAGCAGATCACGTTTTTAAAACCCGCCGCCGCACTTTCCTCGAGAAGCGGCTCGTAGATCGAGACGAGAGTGTCATGATGCTCGACCCGGTTGAAGCCGTGCGGGATGGAGCCGATCTTCTTTTTCACTCCCCCGATCTCGACCTCGGCCGAGGGGAAGCTGACCATGGGACAGTGCATCCCGTGCTTCTTCATCGTCGCAAAGTCCGCCGGATCGAGCAGGTCGATGGCATGGAGGCCGAACTGCTTGCCCGCCGTGCAGAGATCGTCGAGGGAGATGTCTTTGTAGCACCACTTGCAGGCCGAGTGGTTGATCTTTCCGCCGACACCGGCTTTGGCGGCGGCCTCTTCGGCGAGGGCAAAACGTTCGTTCATCGATGCCGCTACCGCAGCAACCGAGGCAGTGCAACCAGTCACGAAAGAACGACGCGAAAAAGGGGCGGGGGATTTCATGGCGGGAATGTAAGCGTCCGGCGTCTTTCTGACAGCAAAGAAAGTGGGGGGAATGCCGCCGTGGTTTGAGAAAGGATGAGCGTAGCGTTGCTCTCACGAAGGCAATTTTTCCCGAAAAGCAACAAAGGCCGGATCCGCCCGCACCGGATCAAAATCGCTGTCTTGATCGAGCTTTTCTTGCGTGAGCGGCGCTCCGCATTCCATCGCCCGCGTAAGCCACGCGAGGCAGACGGCGATGTCGTTCTTCAGCGCGTGGAGGCATGCCAGGTTGTAGAGCGCACTGTGATAGTCCGGCTTGACCGCGAGGGCAGCCTCGAATTTTTTCCCGGCGGCGGCGAAGAGCGCGTCGGCTTCCGCTCCGGTCTTTTGTTTTGCCTGAGCGGACAACTGATCTGCCAAAAAGGCACGGAGGCCAGCGATGCGCCGGAGATTCTCTTCGTCTAAAAGGGCGGCAAACCGTCGCAACGATCCCAAATCCAAGGTTTCGTCCTTTCCGAAAGGTTCGTTCCGGCGTTCCCATTGGTCCTGGTGATCCCCGACCATGGAGAGCATGCGCATCGTGATGTCTTCGTATTCCTGGTTGATGCTTCCCGCAACACCATCGCGACAGAATACGGTTTCGATGATAGAGAGGCGGGGATGATAGCTGATCCGGGCATCCGGCGCGGCACCGAGTATCTTTTCCATCTCGGCAAAACGGGCCGCTTTCATCTCCATCTCGCCGAAAGGAACCGGACTGGCAACGAGGAGGGTGGGCTTTTGCCCGAGGCCGGGAGATCTCATGTCATCTTCCGGATCGTCGTCGTCCCATTTTGCGCCTTTGGACGAAGCCTCGAGGCCTACGACTTTGAGAAACTCGGCGGTGCCGTTGATGTTCTGGTCATTCGGCTGGTTGCTATCGGTCTCAGCCAATTCCTCATTTCGCCGCAGGAAGCCGCTCACGCCGGGGGCTTCGAGGTCGAGATCCACCACGAGGACATGTCGTCCCAGGCGGTGCAGGGTGTAGGCGACATTGAGCAGCGCCATGCTGCGACCGACCCCGCCCTTGTAGGAGTAGAAGGTGAAGAGGGTGAGGGCGAAGGGTCATGCAGCGGTGCAGAGTGCGGGGAAATTGATCGGTGATGGTTCGGGCTTTATGGCCGCCATTCCAAAAAATTTACTGGGGATCGCATTCGGCGACTTTGGCACGCGGCTTAACCAAACTCTTCTCTGCCAGTTCACGATAGAGCGTTTGGAAGTCGGGAACGGGAAGATGCGTCTTGGCGATGAGTTCCGTCAGGGCGAGTTCCGCGTGGATCGGCCCCGCATTCGAAGCCTCGGAGGCCATCCGATATTCTGCAGCGGCCCGGTAAGAAAGAGGCACCAAATTCCTGGGGTTGGCACTGTAGGCGACCATGGCATGAGTGCAGGCCTCCAGCCATGAACCGGTTCCAAGTGCCTCTTTTGCCAATTCGCATCGGTCTTGGAAGATCGCCGCTAGTTTCCTCCGGGCCTCATGGTCCGGGACGTAGTTCACATCGCCCCCGTCATCCAGCCAGTGTTCGTGCCCCGACCGAGCCTGGCCGAAGTCATGCGGGGACACCTCTTCGGTGGCGACAAGATCATCAAACTCCTCACGGTTGGAAATCACTGGGCCAATCACCTCCTGCTCACCAAGGGTGTAAGGGGGAAAAAGAACCGTGTCAGAATCGCGGATAGCAAAAATCGCGGACAGCAGCCGCGGCATCGCGGGATCCTTTGCCGGGACTTCCCTGCAGCCGATGATCTCGAGTTGAGCCAGTGGAAAAATACGGTTCATTCAGTTTTAAAACTTACCTAGAATGTAGTCCACCGATGCCCTGCGTAAAGCCCCGTAACGGTCGCGGCCATCCCGCGGCGATCCGACAGGGTTCGGCCCCCGACCCACCCCCCCCTTTGGTCCGTCTTCTCTCACTCGCGGTTCCGCGAATCGAGCCAGATCGTGACGGGACCGTCGTTGACGAGGGCGACTTGCATCATCGCGCCGAACTCACCGCTGCCGACCGGTTTTCCCAGGCCGGCGGCAAAGGCGGTGAGAAACTGCTCGTAAAGCGGGATCGCGACCCCGGGCCGGGCCGCCCGTTCGAAGCTGGGACGGGTCCCTTTTTTCACCCTCGCGTGGAGTGTGAACTGGCTCACGATGAGCGCCTCGCCCCCGACGTCGAGGAGGGACAGGTTCATTTTCCCGTCCGTATCCTCGAAGATACGCAGGGCGAGGACCTTGCCGACGAGCCACTCGATGTCGGCGGCCTCGTCCTCGCGCTCGATCCCGAGCAGGATCAGCATCCCCGGCCCGATACGGCTTTTCTCGCGTCCGGCGATGGTGACGGAAGCCTCGGCGACGCGTTGGAGCAGTAGTCTCATGTGACAGGAGTGTTGCGTATAAAGATCGTATTTTCTAGACTTTGCGCCTTTCAAGAGAAGGTGATAGATTCCCGCTCCCCGTTCCGAACGTAATTCGCTACACCAATCTACATGGAAGTCCTCTTTTCAATTCTCCGCTTCATCGGCGTTCTTTTTCTCGTCATCATGATGTTCAATCTCATGATCGTCGTTCACGAGTGGGGGCACTTCCTCGCCGGCCGCTGGCGCGGGCTCTACATCGACCGCTTCCAGATCTGGTTCGGCAAACCGATCTGGAAAAAGACCTACAACGGCGTGCAGTACGGTCTCGGTTCGATCCCGGCGGGCGGATTCGTCTCCCTGCCGCAGATGGCCCCGATGGAGAGCATCGAAGGCAAAGCCGACGGAGAGACGCCGAAAAAGCAGCTCCCGCCGATCACCCCGCTCGACAAGATCATCGTCGCTTTTGCGGGTCCGCTTTTCAGCTTCCTGCTCGCGGTCGTCTTTGCGCTCGTCGTCTGGGTCGTGAAGAAGCCGGTCACGGAGTCCGTCGGCACGACCACGATCGGGTCTGTCGTCGAAGAATCGCCCGCAGAAAAAGCGGGGCTCAAAGCCGGTGACCGTATCACTTTTGTCGACGGGCAGAAGGTCGAGCGTTTCCAGGGGATGGACAGCTCCATCATGTGGACCATCATCTCGAGCACCAATCAGAACATCGAGGTCGATTTCGTGCGTCCCGGTGCCGGCGAGATGTCCGTCGTCGTGGAGCGCTCCGCCGAGGCAAAGCACCCCGAGGTGGAGGGATCGTGGTTCAAGAAGGCCTGGGCCTATGTCAGTGCCCGCCCCGCCCTGCGCACCATTGGCATCTACCCGCAGATCTCCCCGGTCGTCGGTCGCATCATGGATAACAGCCCCGCAAAAGCGGCGGGCCTCCAAACCGGCGATATCATCAAAACGATCGCCGGCACCGGGGTCAGCTCGACCGGAGATGTTCGGGACTTCAATTGGGTAGTCGGCGAGACTTTTCCAATGACTTATCTGCGCAAAGACAAAATTTTCGAAACCAAAATCACTCCCCGCGTTCCTGAAGTGGGGGGCACGAAAGCGCTCATCGGAGTCGAGTGGGACATGGACGGCATCCGCACTCTCGTGCGTGAAAACCCCGCGACTCAGGTCGTCAACAGCGTGAAATCGATCGTGAAAACGCTCCAGGCGGTCTTTTCTCCGAAGTCGGATGTCAAAGCCGGTCACCTCAGCGGGCCGGTCGGGATCATGGGGCTCTACTACGACCTTTTCCAGCACACCGACGGCTGGCGCCTCGCTCTCTGGTTCAGCGTTCTCCTCAATGTGAACCTCGCCATTCTCAACCTCATGCCTTTCCCCGTCCTTGACGGCGGTCACATCGTCATGGCCTCAGTGGAGTGGGTGAGCAAGCGCCCGATTCCATTCAAGTTCCTCGAGATCGTGCAGACCGCCTTCGTGCTGCTACTCCTTGGCTTCATGGCCTTCGTGACGTTGAAAGATGTCGGGGATCGCCTCCCCAAGGGAGATTCCGTCGGTGAGTCCGGTGCTCCCGCCCCGAAATTCCTGCCGCTCGTGAAGTAACTGCCATGAGTCACCGCTACTCGCCCTCGCCCCTCGGACTTTCCCGCCGCCCCACCCGCGCGGTCGCGATCGGACCTGTCGGCGTAGGGGGCGCGCACCCCGTGCGGGTGCAGTCCATGCTCACGAGCGACACTCGTGACGCGGAGGCCTGCATCAAAGAAACGATGGATCTCGTCGCCGCCGGTTGTGAGATTGTCAGGGTCACCGCCCAGACCCGCCAGATCGCGGCGAATCTCGAGCACATCGCGGCGGGGATCCGCGCGCGAGGATCCGACGTCCCCCTCGTCGCCGACATCCATTTCAAACCCGACGCCGCCATGGAAGCGGTCAAGTGGGTCGCGAAAGTGCGCGTCAATCCGGGCAACTACGCCGACAAAAAGAAATTCCAGGTCCGCGAGTACACCGACGAGCAGTATGCCGGAGAGCTCGCCCGGATCGAGGAAGAGTTCGGCCCTCTCGTCGAAGAGGCGAAGACCCGCGGCGTCGCGATGCGCATCGGGACCAATCACGGCTCCCTCAGCGACCGCATCATGAACCGCTTCGGCGACACGCCCCTCGGCATGGTCGAGAGCGCCCTCGAGTTCGCCCGCATCGCCCGGGAGCGGGGCTATCACGACTTTGTCTTCTCGATGAAGGCAAGCAATCCCAAGGTCATGATCGAGGCCTACCGACTCCTCGTCGCCCGGCTCGCGGAACTCGGCGACGATTGGAACTACCCCATCCACCTCGGCGTGACCGAGGCCGGCGACGGCGAAGACGGCCGCATCAAAAGTGCCATCGGGATCGGCTCGCTCCTCGCCGACGGCATCGGCGACACCATCCGTGTCAGCCTCACCGAAGACGCCGTCTACGAGATCCCCGTGGCGCGCGCCCTCGTCGATCAGATCACGGCGCTGCGCGCCAAAAACGAGACGGCCATCGCCGAACTCGGCTGGGACGAGGTTCCCTGGAGTCCCTTCGAATACCGCCGCCGCCCCTCGGCAAAACTCGAGGTTCAGGGCATCGCTCTCGGTGGTGACGAGACCGTGCGTGTCTTCACCTCGCAGGCCAAGTGGAACGCCCTCGCCCACAAGCTCGACAAACTCGGCGACTACCAGCCCGAGATCATCATCGAGACATCGGGTGTGCTCGAGCTCGATCCACGCGACGAGGCCGCTCTCGCCGCGCTCAATGCCTCGGAGACACCCCGGCTCATCACCGTGGCGAACGGCCTTGACCTGCCCGTCATTCCCGCCTTCCGCCTCCTCGCGGCGAAGGCCGATGCGAAGCACCCCATCCTGCTCAAGGACACTCTTTTCCCCGTGACCGAAGCGGGTCATGACTTCCTCCCAACCCTGCTCACCGCGAGCATACACCTCGGGTCGCTGCTCTGCGACGGCATCGGTGACGCCGTCATCGTCCAGGGTGAAGAGGCGCCCGGGCAATCGCTGCGCCTCACCTACAACATCCTCCAGGCCGCAGGATCCCGCATTTTCAAAACCGACTACGTCGCCTGTCCGAGCTGTGGTCGCACCCTCTTCAACCTGCAATCGACGACCCAGAAAATCCGCGAAGCGACCGGCCATCTCAAGGGCGTGCGCCTCGCGGTGATGGGCTGCATCGTCAACGGCCCCGGCGAGATGGCCGACGCCGACTTCGGCTACGTCGGCGGAGCGCCCGGCAAGATCAATCTCTACGTCGGCAAAGAGCCCGTGAAGTTCAACATCCCCGAAGCCGAAGCCGTCGAACGCCTCGTCGATCTCATCAAAGAGCACGGGAAATGGATCGAGGCTCCGGAGACGGTGGCGGAGGTCTGAGTGGGAGGCATCCCGATCGCGGAAGGTTGAAATGCGGGAAAGACATTCCTCTCCGCCATCGCCGACTGGCACGACCAACTTTTGTCGCGGCCGCGACCAAAGTTGGTCGTGCCAGTCACCGAAAGAGTTCCGCACACAATTCCGGCAGTCGGCCGATGCCGACCGACTCGATGCGCTCATCCATGAGGCGGCGGCGGTCGCCGGGCGAAATGACATAGAGCTTCTCGAGTTCGAGATCATCACGTCCGGTTTTCATGGACGGGGTGAGAGGCGGCGCGTCACCGGATTTGAACTCGAAACCCAAACGCCGTTTCGGCAGATCAATCACCAGATCGATTTCGACGCTACCCTGGACCGAATATCGAAAACAGTTCTCTTCGCGGACGTTGCCAAGACGAATGATCTGATCGGTGCAGAACGCCTCCCAGGAGAAGCCTTTGCGATGATGGCTCATGAGGCTTTTTCCGTCGGAAATTCGAAGCAGGCTGTGCAGGATACCCGAATCGCGCAGCATCAGGGTGGGGCTCTGGCGAATGCGTTTGCGGACATTCGCTTCAAAGGGGAGCAGCTCGCGGACGATGTAGGCTCCCTTCAGGGTTTCAATGTAGGCCTGCACCGTTTTGTAGCTGACTCCCAGTAATTTTGCCGCCGCAGAGTGGTTCCACGCCTGTCCGGTCGAGTCGGCAATGAGGTTGAGCAGCTTGCGAACCTGAGCCGGAGGGAGGTCGGATCGACTCCAGATCCTCAGGTCTTTGCCAATGAGGAAGCTCAGGTAATTCTCGCGCCAGTGATAGGCGAGGTCGTCGTTTGGTGCCTGAAAAGAGGTCGGATGGCCGCCGCGCAGCCAAAGTTGCTCCCAGGCGCCGATCCCGATCTCTTCCAAGTCAAAGCCACCGATCTCGATGAGAGAGGCCCGGCCCGCGAGGCTCTCGGAAACCGACTCGAGGAGGGATGGCGCCACGCTTCCGGTAACGATGAATCGGGCGGGTGAGTCCGGCCTGTCGGCGAGCACCCGAAGCGTCTTGAAAAGCGCGGGCAGTTCCTGCGCTTCATCGATGACCACCCATCCCCGCAAGGCACCCAGGATCGAGAGGGCATTGTCCGAGAGTCGGACGAGATCGTCAGAGCGCTCCAGATCGAAGTAGTGGTCCGGCGAATTTGCGAGTCCGCGGCAAAGATGTGTTTTTCCCATTTGCCGAGCCCCGAGGATGGCCGTGATGGGGAAAACGGCAGCCGATTCATGCACGCGCGCCAGCAATCGATCCCTTTTAATGTCGCGAATCATAATGCAATATAGAACTTGCAATTCTAATTTGCAAGGAGTTCGCGCCAAATCAAGCTACATTTTTCGCCTTGCCGACGCTGAAGTCGCCCCCGTCTGCCATTTTACCCCTCACTTCCGCTCCAGCGTCACGACGCACTCGAGATGCCGGGTCTGGGGGAAAAGGTCGAAGGGCTGGATCTTCGTGATGTCGTAGTGGTCCTTCAGGATCTCGAGGTCGCGGATCTGGGTGGCGGGATTGCAGCTCACGTAGACGACCCGACGCGGGCCGAAGACGATGAGCTGGTCGAGGAATTCCTCGCTGCTCCCTTTGCGCGGCGGATCGATCACGACCGCAGTCTTTGGCGGAGGGAAGCTCACCTCTGCGAAGATGTTCGAGGCATCGCCGTGGATGAAGCGGCAGTTCGTGATCCCGTTGCGATCGGCATTGCGCTTCGCCCAGTCGATCGAGGACTCGCTGATCTCGATGCCGGCGGCTTCGGCAAATCCACCCGCCGCCGTGAGGCAGAAGAGGCCCGAGCCACAATAGGCGTCGACGAGATGGGTGACGCCGCCGTTGCCGAGAGCCTCGGTTTTAACGTGGTCTGCGAAGTCGGGAAGGATGTGGGGATTGTTCTGGAAAAACTCGCCCGCGTGGAAGGAAAAGGTGAGCTCCCCGACCTCCTGCTCGCACATCTCGGTCGGGTCGGTGCAGACGTAGCCGTTGAGCGAGTCGCGCAGCAGCAAGGTCGCGCCCTTTTTGTAGTTCCGGGCATTTTGCACGACTTCGCGGCGGACTCCGGTGAGTTTCGCATTGATCGTATCGGAGGCGATGGGGCAGTGCGGGACGTCGAGGACTTGCTGCATGCGGCCTTCGAGGAGAAAGCCGATCGCGCCCATGCGACCGTCTTTGGGCTTCTGAAAATGCGGGGTGATCTTCGAGCGGTAGCCGTAGGTCACCGGCGAGGGATGCACCGGCGAGACGGGAAAGGTGATCCCCGCCATGCGCTGGAGGAGCTCGGTGACCTGGCCGCGTTTCCAATCGAGTTGGGCGGAGTAGGAGAGATTCTGATACTGGCAGCCGCCGCATTGGCCGAAGAGCGGGCATTGCGGCTCGACCCGGTCGGGGCTGGGACGGATCACCGAGACGAGATCGGCCTCGGAAAACGTCGCGCTGTTGCGAAAGACGCGCGCGAGAACCCGCTCGCCTGGGAGGGCGTGGGAAACAAAAACGACCCAATCGTTGACGCGACCGACGCCCTTTCCCAAGTTGGTCAGGGAATCGATCTCGATCTCGAGTTCCTCGTGATACGCGAAGGGGGTGGGATTGAAGCGGTGGGGTGTTCGGGACATGGCATTGAAGATGCTAGGCCCAAACTACCCGTTTCACGCAACCCTGCTTTCGAAAAATCATTTTTAGTCCTACACTGCCCCGTTATGTCGTCACTTCCAAGCGCTTGCAGTTCTGATCCAAACGAGATTTCTTTGATTTTAAGTGCCGCTCACGGGGATCCATTCGGTTTTCTGGGGCTGCATCGGGATCCGTCGGGAAAGGGCATGGTGTTGCGGGTTTTCCGGCCCTACACGGCCTTTGTTCACGTCACGCCCGACGGCGGCGAGGCAGTGGAGATGACCTGTCTGAAGCGCGAGGGATTCTACGAATGTCTCTTTCCGGATCGGTCAGAGCATTTCCCTTACATCCTCACATTCAAGTTCGGTGAGGTCGTCACGGAAGCGCTCCGCGACCCGTATTCGTTCGGTCCGGTCCTCGGGGAGCAGGATGTCTACTTCCTCGGCGAAGGGACTCACCGACGCCTTTGGAAAACGATGGGCGCGCACGCCCGACCGCACGAGGGTGTCGCCGGGGTGACCTTCGCGGTCTGGGCGCCGAATGCCTATCGCGTCAGTGTCGTGGGCGACTTCAACGGCTGGGACGGTCGCGTCCATCCCATGCGCAATCACAACGGCGTGTGGGAGATCTTCATCCCCCATCTCGTCCCCGGCGATCACTACAAATTCGAGATCGTGGGAGCGGGTGGCAATCTCCTCGTGAAGAGCGATCCTTTCGCCTTTTTCTCCCAGCACGGTCCCGAGACCGCGAGCATCGTCTACGACCTCAACCGTTATGAGTGGAAGGACGGCGACTGGATGGAAAAGCGGGCGAAGAGTGATCCCTACCGCGGCCCCATGTCGATCTACGAGGTGCATCTCGGCTCGTGGAAGCGCCGCTTCGATGATGGGAACCGCTTTCTCAGCTATCTCGAGTTCGCCGACGAACTCATCGACTACGTCGCGGAGATGGGCTACACCCACATCGAGCTGATGCCGGTGGCGGAGTTCCCCTTTGACGGCTCGTGGGGTTATCAGGGATGCGGCTACTTCGCCCCGACGAGCCGCTTCGGCACGCCCGACGAGTTCCGCGAGTTCGTGGATCGATGTCATCAGCGCGGCATCGGGGTGATCGTCGACTGGGTGCCCGCGCACTTCCCCAAAGACGCCCACGGGCTCGCCCGCTTCGACGGCACGGCCCTCTACGAGCACGCCGATCCGCGCCAGGGCGAGCACGCCGACTGGGGCACGCTCATCTTCAACTTCGGCCGCAACGAGGTGCGCAATTTCCTCATCAGCAATGCGATGTTCTGGCTGCAGGAGTTCCACATCGACGGTCTCCGCGTCGATGCGGTGGCCTCGATGCTCTACCTCGACTACTCACGCGAGCACGGCCAGTGGGTCCCGAATCAGTTTGGCGGCCGCGAGAACATCGAGGCGATCGAGTTCGTGAAGCAGCTCAACCAGATCTGCTACGAGGAGAATCCGGGCATCATGACCCTCGCGGAAGAGTCAACCGCCTTTCCCGGCGTCTCGCGTCCGGTCGATACGGGCGGTCTCGGGTTCGGGTTCAAGTGGAACATGGGCTGGATGAATGACTCGCTCAGCTACATGAGCCATGAGCCGGTCCATCGCAAGTACCACCACGGCAAGGCGACATTCTCGATGATCTACGCCTATCACGAGAACTACATCCTCGTCCTCAGTCACGACGAGGTCGTCCATGGAAAGGGCTCGCTCATTCAGAAGATGCCCGGCGACCGCTGGCAGCAGATGGCGAACGCCCGCTTTTTCCTCGCCTGGATGTTTGCCCATCCCGGCAAAAAACTGCTTTTTCAGGGCATTGACATCGGCCAGTCTGAGGAGTGGAACTACTCCGAGAGCCTCCCCTGGCATCTCCTCGACTACCCCGAGCACAGCGGCTTCCAGCGACTCGTGCGGGATCTCAACCGCGTCTATGTCTCCGAGACGGCGCTGCACGAGCTCGACCACGAGCCGGGTGGCTTCGAGTGGATCGACCACAACGATGCGAAGCACAGCCTCTTCTCCTTCATCCGGCGCAGCAGCGATGGCGAGACCATCGTCGTGGTCATCAATGCCACCCCGGTGCCACGCTCGGGCTACCGCCTCGGCGTGCCCGATCCGGGATTTTACGAAGAGATTCTCAACAGCGACTCCAATCTCTACGGCGGGTCGAATGTGGGTGCGGCAGGCGGCATCCCGTCGCAGGAGCAGCTCGCCCACGGGCAACCCTACTCGATCCAGATCGAAGTCCCGCCGCTCGCGACGGTCTTCTTCAAGCGGCGGGTGGTGTGAGGGCACAAAAAAGCGGGAGGTGTTGCTCCTCCCGCTTTTCGGAATCGTCGCTCGTTATCAATAACCCCTGCCGCGGTAGGGGTAGCGGTTCTGGTAATACCCGCCCTGGTAGGGGGGATTCCGGTAGTATCCGGGAGGTGGGCCGTAGTTGCCCTGATTGTAATAAAAATCGTTCCGTGCCGCGCGGTTTTTGGAGATTTCCGATCCGGCGATGGCCCCGATGGCACCGCCGACGAGAGCGCCGGTGCCGTCACCGATGAGGGCGCCCGTCCCGGCTCCGAGAGCACCGCCGATGAGCGCGCCCCTTTCCCCTGGCGTGCAGGAGGTGAGGGAGGCGGCGGCGATGAGACCCAGCGCGATGAGAGCTGATTTCGAAGGTATTTTCATATAAAAGAGAAGGAAGGTCTTTGATTTTTGGGAGCGATTTCCTCCCGGTAACAAAACGAACAGACAGCCTAAATTATGAAAAAATTCTTCCGATTTTAACTTCGGGTGGCAAACGTGCCGGGAGCCGATCAGTAGCGACGGTAACCGTGGTTGCGGGCGGCGCGGTTCTTGGAGATCTCCGAGCCGGCGATGGCACCGACGGCGCCGCCGACGAGGGCTCCGGTTCCGTCACCGATGAGGGCGCCGGTTCCAGCGCCGATGGCGCCGCCCACGAGAGCGCCGCGCTCACCGGGGGTGCACGAGGTCATCGTCGAGGCAGCGAGAAAGGCGAGGCCGAGGAAGGACAGTTTCAGTGAATTTTTCATGTTCTGGGTGATGGTTTGTTGTGGTTTCCGTCAATTGACCCTCCCAAGACGAGTTGGCGCAACTGACTAGGCGCACTTTGTCCAAAAAAGACCGCGATGAAAAGTCTAAAAGGTGCAGGCGGTAAGTCGTGATCCCGCCCGC
>JBDNIL010000319.1:0-14064 GCA_041688355.1 Verrucomicrobiales bacterium
AGTTTGGGCGATTTGACGAGGGAACTCGTCCGATTCGAAAACCATGGCGCCAGGAGGGAGATGATACCCGAGCGTTCGATCGCGGAGAGCCAGTGCCCCGCAGTCGAGGGGCTGATCCCGATGTCGCGAGCCATGTCGGCCCGATTGAGCAGTTGAGAAGTGCGAAGAGCAGCGGCTCGCATGAATCGCTCGAAGTCCCTGAGGCTGCCTACCTGGAGTTGGCTGCGCAGATCGCGCTCCAGATACGTCGAGACGTAGGATTGATAGAAGCCGCGGGTGTCGATGTCGGGCTTTTCATAAAGTTCCGGGAAGCCTCCCCTCACGATGGCTTCTTCCACTGTGACCTCGGGGCGCGCTTTGATGATCTCCGTGTAGCTGAGACCGCCCAGAGTGAGAATCGCGGCCCGCCCGGCCATCGATTCGGACACCCCTGTCATCAATTCGAACGGCTGTGATCCGGTCAGAATGTAACGACCGTTCGCGTTGCGGTGTTCGTCCACTTCACGTTTGAGATGCCTCATCAGTCCGGGGGCATATTGAATCTCGTCCACGATCAGAGGCGCCGGATGCCGGGCCAGGAATCCCGAGGGATCCGATTCGGCCTGCGCTGCCTCACTCGGGAGATCCAGGCTCACATACTCGTATGACGGGAAAAGGCGCCTCGCTAGAGAGGTTTTTCCTGTCTGCCGGGCTCCGGTAAGGACGACAACGGGCCGGGTTTTCGCCCGGTCCAGAACGACGGGTTCTATCAATCGGGATATCCACATAGTGCAAATAATACGATCAGATCGCATCATTTGCAATATTTCGGCGGTTCAAGCTTCATCCGAGCACCCGGGATCCTGAAAAACCGGGAATTTCCCCGGTTCCGGGAGTATTCTCAGCCCCCATCGACCTGCGCCTCTACACCCCTGACTTCACCATCGTGGATGAAAACGAGGACTTTCTCCTCGTCGACAAGCCGCCGCATCTCCTCGTACACCCCTCGGTGCCGGGGAATCCGCGCACCCTCCTCGACGGCCTCCAGGCCCTCTGTGTCTACGAGCTGACCTGTGGAGGTCAGATCTCCCTGATCAATCGTCTCGACCGCGAGACGAGCGGGATCGTCCTCGTCGCGAAGAACAAGGGGGCCGCCCGGAGTCTCAGCAAGGCGATGGAACGCAGGGAGTTCCGCAAATTTTACCACGCCATCGTGTGGGGCTGGCCCGCTGAGGACGCCTTCGTCGCGGACGGCCCCCTCCTCCGCAAAGGCGAGGTCGAGCCCTCCCCAATCTGGGTCAAACAGATGGTTCATCCGTCGGGGAAGGAGTCACGGACCCGGTTTGAGGTCGAGCGCCGCTTCGAGCGGGCCACTAGCAACGGCGAGCGATTTTCCCTGTTGCGCTGCTATCCCGTGACCGGGCGCATGCACCAGATCCGCGTCCACGCCGCCTCGGCCGGCCACCCCATCGTCGGGGACAAACTCTACGGGCCTGACGAGAATTGTTACCTCGACTTCATCGAGACGGGCTGGACCCCGGCGCTCGAGCGGATCCTCCTGATGAGCCGGCAGGCCCTCCACGCCTCCGGTTTGGGCTGGCGGGAGCATGAGTGGCAATGCGGGCTGCCGGCTGACATGCGTGAATTTACCGGGTTCGGGAACGGCGAAAAGTCGCAAATTTAGCAGGTGCAAAGCCTGCCGGGATGCTCTAAATTCCCGCCCCCACGGGCCGGAAGAGATGGTCCGTGCAACTTGCTCCACCCCCATGAACATTTCTGTCGAACGTCTCCCCGAGTGCAAAGCCCGCCTCTCCGCCGCGATTCCCGCCGAGACGGTGAACAAGACCCGCCGCGAGATCGTTTCCGCCTACAGCACTCAAGCCAAAGTCCCCGGTTTCCGCTCCGGCAAGATCCCCGTCGCCGTGATTGAAAAGCGCTTTGCCGGTCCCATCGAGGACGAGCTGAAAGACCGCCTCGCCCGCTCCGCCTACGCCGAGGCCCGCACCAGGGAAAACCTCAATATCCTCGGAATCTCCGAAGTCGAGCGCGAGGTCTTCGAAGCCGACGGCTCCTACATGCTGGCCGTGGAGGTCGTGACCGAGCCCAAGATCGAGATCGGCAGCTACAAAGGTATCGCCGTCGAGATCACGAAGATCGAAGTCACCGACGAGATGATCAACGGCTACCTCGACAACACCCGCAAGCAGCAGGCCACGCCGGTAGACTCGGACAAGGCCGCCGATCCCGGTGATATCGCCGTGATCTCCTACGTCGCTACCCTCGACGGCGAAGCCCTCGCCGACAAGCTCGAGACCGAAGCCGGCCCGCTCGCGAGTGGCGACGACCACTGGGTCGATCTCCCCGAAGAGGGAGCGGAGCCCCGCGAATTCATCCCCGGGCTCGCCGCCGCCATCGTCGGACTCAGCGCCGGCGACACGAAGACCTTCGACGCGGCCTACGCCGACGATTTCCCGATCGCAGCCGTCGCCGGGAAGACCGTCTCCTACGAAGTAACTGTAAAGCAGGTCAAAGCGCGCGAGTTGCCCGAGCTCAACGACGACTTCGCCAAGGCCATCGGGGCCGATTCCCTTGACGCTCTCCGCGAGCGCGTCCGCAGCCAGTTCGAGTCGCAGCGCGAGCGCATGCGGACTCAGGTCATCGACAACCAGATCCTCGGCCATCTCAATCAGGATGCGACCTTCGACCTGCCCCAGCACATCGTCTTCAACGAGACCCAGCGCCAGGTCAATCAGATGGTCTCCCGCGGCTACGAGCAAGGGATGACCGAGTCCGACTTCCAGGGCAATCAGGAAGATCTCCTCAAAAACGCCGAGACCCAGGCGAAGAACAACGTGAAAACGATGTTCATCCTCGACGAGATCGCCAAAGCTGAGGGCATCACCGTCGACGACAACGAGATGTCCCAGCGTGTCGCGATGATCGCCTACCAGCAGAGTCGCCCCATCAAGAAAGTGGCCCGCGAGCTCCGCGACCGCAACGCCTTCGGCGAGATCCGTCAGGACATCCTCATTTCCAAGACAATTGAGTTCCTCCGTGCGAATGCTACCGTGACCGAAATCGATCCTCCCGAGACGAGCGCGTAAGCTCTGCGGCGATCGGACGACTGATCCCCGCCGCGTTTTTCATCCCATTCATCCCACCCACCTGCCATTATGAACTTAGACTCCGTCCAGGAATATTCCCCCCTCCTTCCCGTGCATCTCCAGCAGCGCATCATCGATCCGATGAAAAACGTCAGCGTGATCGAGAAAGAAGGGAACACGATGATCCAGTTCGACCTGCTTTCGAGGCTCATGAAGGACCGCATCATCTTCATCGGTGAGCAGGTCAGCGATCCCCTCGCGAACTACGTCATCGCCCAGATGCTCTACCTGCAGATGCAGGATCCCAACAAAGATATCAACGTCTACATCAACAGCCCCGGTGGATCCGTCACTGCCGGCCTCGCGATCTACGACACCATGCAGTTCATCACCTGCGACGTGAACACCTATTGCATGGGCATGGCCGCGAGCATGGGCGCAGTGCTCCTCACCGCCGGGACAAAAGGGAAGCGTTACGCGCTCCCCAACGCCCACATCATGATTCACCAGGTCTCCGGCGGAGCCCAGGGCACCGCGTCGGACGTCGAGCGGACCGTCGAGTTCATGTACTCGCTGAAAAAGCGGCTCAACGCCATCCTCGCCCTGCACACCGGCAAGACCGTCGAAGAGATCGCGCACGACTCGGACCGCGACTATTACATGCCCGCCGCCGTAGCTGCCGAATATGGTCTCATCGACAAAGTGCTCGAGAAGAAAGTGGTCGAGAAGAAGGACTGAGCACCTTGCTCATTCAGAACGCGCAGCTCGTAGCGGAAGATGCCAATCTTCCCCCCGTTGCGCGCCCCCGGCCGAAAAGGCAGACAGGAATGTCTGCCCCACCTTTGTGCCTTCGTGACTTTGTGTGAGCCCCTCTTTCTCCTTATTCCTCGAGCGTCTCAGCATGCTCCGGCCTCAGGGCGGGAACGATGGTTGCTTTGTCGGCGAAGCGGTCGAAGCGATTCGAGAGGATCAGTAGCGTCGGCGCCCGGAGCCCGACGAAGATGCCGAAGCGCTCCGCATGCGCCTGCTCCTCGGCGTTGTCACTCCCGAGATACCACCAGATGAAGATCGAGAGCAGGATCGAAATGATCCCCGCCTGAAAGAAGATCGAACTGAGGACACGGCACATTTTAGGATTCATGCGCCGATGACCGCCGCGTTGACTGTGCGGATCTTGCCAAATACGCCCCTGATTTCGCAATCAAAGCCCGAATAGCCCGGCACAAGACTCCTCAATTGAGAAAGGGATTGCTCGCCTTCTCTTCCCCTATCGTCGTCGCGGGACCGTGGCCCGGCAGGACGTGGGTCTCGTCCGGGAGCGGCCAGAGCTTTTCCCGGATTCCCGAGAGGAGAAGCTCGTGATTCCCGTTCGGGAAATCCGTCCGACCGATGCTCCCGGCGAAGAGGACATCTCCCCCGATCACAACCGGTTCGCCGCAGAGGTGAAAGCAGACACTGTCCGGCGAGTGTCCGGGGATGTGGAGCAGATCCATCGTCAGGCCGGCGACCTCGAGCACGGCTTCACCGGCAAAAAGGTGATCGACGGTGTAGGGATCGATCGGGCAGGGCATGCCCATCATCTGCTCGAGTCGCTTCGAGAGGGTGAGTTCCTCGGACGGCTCTGCATAAGCATAGACCGGGCAAGCGTAGGTCTCCTGCAGGCGCGCGACATCAAGGATATGATCGTGGTGCTGGTGGGTCAGGATGAGGCCGTCCGGTCGGACGCCGATCTCCCCGAGCCAGTCTGTGATGCCCTCGGGCGCATCGAAGAGCCAGGCGTGCCCCGCCACCCGCACGAGATACCCGTTCGTCTGGAAAATACCGCCGCAATACTGGTCGATCTGGAGTTCTGACATGGGAGAAAGGTCTCCATAACCTGAAATACGGCCCGCTTCAACTTTTCCGCTTTGAGCCCCCGCCATCGGGAGGTATGAAAGATGCTCTACAAATTATTATGCCTCTTCGATTTGAATGCCCGCACTGTTCCTCGCGGCTCTCCGCAGGAAAGGAACTCTTCCACACCGTGATGGATTGTCCGGATTGCGGGGAGGAGTTCATGGTCCCCGCGCCACAGGACATCAAGCTGCCGACCGACACGATCAAATTTGTCTGTCCCCACTGCCGCCGCAAGCTCTCCGCCACGCCCGAGCAATACGGCACCGAGATGCCCTGCCCCTTCACCAACTGCGGCAAACCCATCAGCGTCCCCGAGCCCGAGTGGAAGCAGATGGGCCTATCGGGAGAGACCCCGTAGTGACTTGCTCGTGCCGGGCATCCGGCACCGTCTCAGTTCTCCACTTTGACGAGCGCCACCCGTCGATTTCTGGCCCGGCCTTCTTCCGTCCCGTTGCTCGCGATGGGACACTGGTAACCGACCCCGCATGGAGTCAGCCGCGAGGCGGCGGCCGGGAGACGCTCTACCAAGGCGGATACCACAGAGGCCGCACGTTTTTGGGAGAGCTCGATGTTGTCAGAGAACTGACCCTCAGTGTCCGTATGGCCGACCACCAGCAGGCGCAGGGCGGGGTCGGATTGCAGGAGTTTAGCGACCTCTTGCAGGGTGGGATCAGACTCTGGTTTCAGCGCCGCTGAGCCGGTGTCAAATTGGAAGCCGTAGAGGTTCACGCTGCCCTGCCCGCTGATGCCTGAAGCCATCTCCTCCGCTTTGACCAGTACCATATTTTCATCCATGGGCTTGGATTCGATCAGGTCGAGCGCTATGACCGGCACTCCCGGTTCCGGTTGCAGGTTCTTCGGAGTAACGGTGCCCGACTTGTAGTTGGCGACGAAAATAGTCAGGTGAGAGTCACCTTTCCTCGCCGCGAGGTAACGGGCACCCGGGTGACTGATCGCAAAGGTTCCGCCGGGCCGGGCAGTGTAAAGCGAACGGAAGAGAATCCCGTCTCCCGGGCTGAGCTCATCGCCGGTGCCCTCCCACAGGATCTCCCACCCGCCTGCCGCGAGTTCGCTCTGGTAGTTCCGGAATACTTCGAGCGCGGTGCGATCGGGATTGTCGCCGACGTAGGTGATCCTGGTGATTTTGCCTTCGATCGGGAGGGTCTTCTCAAAGGTCACTCCGGCCGCACTCCGCTTCGTTAGCTTGCCAAGGGGAAGTTCATAGCGGTCAAAGGCGTTCTCTTCGTAGAAAGTAGTCCGCGTTCCTTCATACCTTTTTAAACCGGCAGGATCTTTGCTACCCGGAAGATCGGCTGCCCCGGACTGGAGCCAGGGGGACAAGCCGCTGAAAAGAACGGCGAAGGTAAAACGAATCGTTTTCAAAGCGCGTCAAATGAAGTTGAAAAAGTAATCCGGGTAACCCGCCCCGAAGAGCGCGGCTGAGGCTTACATAGGGGATTAGTATGCGACTTCCATTGGACCTTCGTCAAGCAAAGTGAGCAAACAACTCAGGGGACCGGAAAGGGCCACAGATCTGGCGCGGACCCGCTTTCGCGCTCATAGGAGGGTCGAATGGATGTCCAAAGAGGGTTGGGTGCGAACTCTTTTATTATGGTAATTATAAATAAATCATGTTGCCGTGCCCCGCATGGCGACACTGATCCCTGAAAATCTTCCTACCAGATCCACCAAAGGCGAGCTCGATATGGCTCGTCTCCTCAAGCGGTTACCCGAGGACTGGATCGTCTATCACGAGCCGAATATCCAGGGACGGCAGCCCGACTTCGTCATCCTCGCCCCCGATCTCGGCGTCATCGTGATGGAGATCAAGGACTGGGAAATGGGCACCATCCATTCCCTCGACCCGCAATGGGTCGAGCTACGACCGAGCCGCCAGCCCGAGGGTCTACTTGTGAAAAATCCGCTCTGTCAGGTGCGGAACTACTGCCAGGCGGTCGTGAAAAAATGCGAATCGGATCGCTACGGACGCGAGCTTGTCTCGACGGAGGGCCCGTGGAAGGGCCATCTCTGTTTTCCCGTCGGTTCCCTCGTCGTCTTCACCGGAATCACTGCAGCGCAGGTCGAGCGCTCCCTGCACGCTGCAGCGTGGCAGTCGATTTTCACCCGGAAAAATTCCATCCTTTCGGACCAGCGCGCCACCTGGGATGAGTTCGAAGGCGAAGCCCTCGCCGCCGAGTTGAAACCCTACTTCCGCCCCTTCGACATGAAGGAGCGCTTCACCGCCCACCAGATCGACGTGCTCCGTTGGGTCCTTTTCCCCGAGAGCCGCATGGACGTGATCCTTCGACGCGACCGAGCTGATCACGAACAGATCATCGCCGGTCTCGCGAGAGTCGCCCCGACCCGCTGGCTTTCCGATAAAAGCGATCCGCTCTGCCACCAATGGGTCAACGCAAAGGCAATCAAAGTCCAAACCGTCCACTCGGCCAAGGGCCTGCAATACAAGGCCGTCCTCGTCCTCTGGACTGACATGCTCCCGGTCGGCTCTGCCGCCACTGACGAAGAACGTCGGCTGCTCTACGTCGCGATCACCCGCGCCAAGAACGACCTCGTCCTCCTCGGCAGCGGCGCGGGCAGCTTCGACCTGAAGTTCAAAGAGACCTGCGCGGTGCGATGTTTCCCCTTCGCCCCGCGGCTCGACGCGGTCGCCTGAGAAGGAGCTGACCCACTCACTCCATCACCTCGACCTGCAGCGGCACTCCGGCGGCGAGGTCGTCTGATATATCGGACGGGGTATCGTCGAACTCGAGATCGCGCAGCCAGTCGCGAGTGCTGTGAAAAGGGGCCGTTGTCCGGTCGATCTCGTCGCCCATCGCATCGGGATCGCGCTGCGTCACGAGGTGGGCCCGGATGAGGCGCACCGCATCAAAAAGGCGCTCGATTTCTGCATCGGTCAGGGATAAATCGTCCTCCGCTTTCCGGACGTGCCCGTAATGCTGCTCGAGACTCGCGAGGCGACTGCGCTTTGATTGGAGGAGCCTCTCGAGACTGCCCGCCTCGCCCGCATCACCCCGTGTCTCAGCTGCGAGGGCGCGGGCTTCGAGGTCGCTCACTTCGGCAGTCGCCGCTGCGATCTCGTCGAGGATACGGGCCGAACTTTCCCTCGCGCAGAACCGCGCCAGAGTCTCGCGGGTGAGGAGAAGCCGCAGGTAGGTCCAGGCGAGCTGACCGAGTCGCCCCGCATGGGCGGCGGCCGCTTCACCGGACCCTGACTTCACTTCCTCCACCGCGGTAGCGAGGACGTCGTAGGCGTTTTTTGCCTCGGGTGAGAGTCTGGCGTAGATCTTTTCCCGCTCGCGGCTGAACTCCTCTGCCGAAGCCGCTGCCGAGACGCTCCCGGCGCTGTCGAGCCGGATCTGGAGCCACCTGCGGAAGCGCCGCGAGTCGGGGAGAAAGATCCAGCCGAGAGCATAGGCCGCCGCCGCGACGATCATGCCGGGGACATTTGCCGTCGCGACGCCAAGTCCGAGCGTGAGCAGCGCGAGCCACGCATGATGCGGACTTTTCAAAAAAGCGCCGAGACGTTGGAGACCGGTCATGGTGATTGGAATCGTGGCAGGATGATCCCTTACTCGAGCGTGAACCACTGCACCTCGACGCGACGGTTCAGCTCGGAGTCTGTGCCCGCAGGCTCTTCCCATCCGCGACCGACGGTCTCGACACGGCTCGAATCGATCCCGGGGAACGCCGAGAGCAGCTGGTTTTTCACCTCTCCCGCCCTCTGCGTCGAGAGCTCGATCGCCTTCAGCGCGAGGCTGCGCACGAGCGTCTCGCCGCCCTGATTGAGAAACTCCTGCCGACGGGCGTCGTCGACGTGACCGCGCAGCAACACGACAGACCCCGGACTGACGCCGAGGAGACGATTGACGTCCCCCAGCAATCTCGCGTTCTCCGGATTCGCCATGTCGAGACGGAAATCGTTCGGGAGGAAGAAAAAGCGGATGTCGCGGGTGAGGAGCGGATCGTTCTCGAGGGGTTCCTGCTGGCTCGTTTTGACCGGCTCGATTGAGGCGACCTGCCCCGCCATCTGCCCGCCCGCCGCGATCGCCTCGAGCGCAGTGAGATCAGCAAAAAAGCTGGAGTCGACCGGACGCGGGAGCAACTCGGACCCGTAGGCGAGATTGGCCGACTGATAGACCGAGGCGAACGATCCCGCCTCGGTGATACCGCCGCGGAAGAAGGAGAGGTTCTCCGGCAGGTTGCTGAGATGGACGCGGGCGAGTTCCTCTCCGGCATCGGCCTCGCTCCACTCGTACGCGCTGAAGGCTTGCGCCAGAGCAGCCGCGTGGGCCTCGGGATTCGCGCGAATCTCTACGTTTTTCAGCAGCGTGCCCTCGACCAGCTTTTGCACGATCGCGGGGTTCTCCGTGGCGAATGCTTTGTTAAAGAGCAGGATGTCCGCCACGATGAGGAGGTTGCGATTGTCGATGAGCTGATGCGCATCCCCCCCGGATCCCTCGACGATCTCGGTCGTCTTCGGCGCCCAGGTCACACAGCCGGCGAGCTTTCCCGCCCCCCTCTCAAGATCCGCGACGAAGGCATCGCCCGCCTCGAAGGCATCTCCGAGAAAGACGAGATTAATCGCTCCCGCATTCGGCAGGGAATCGATCCCGTCAAGACGCTCCACCGGCAGCCCCGCCTCCTGCGCGAGATAGCGGATGAAAAACTCGGCCTCGGTAAAGGGAGCGGTCGCGACGAGCTTTCCCTTGAGATCATTGATCCGTCGAATCTCGTTTTTCACGATGATCCCTGTCGCCCCGCGCGACCAGGCGATCTGCATCGGCACCGTCGTCTGCCACTGGCGGCCGTAGTTCGCGAGCACGTCCGCCGTCGTCGCAGTGCCGGCGATGCGGCCCTGCTGCAAGTCGTCCCAGCTGTCTTCCTCGCTAAGCGTGATCTTCAGCTTGAATCCCCCGTTGCGGGTGAACCACGATTGATCGTTCGGCTCGAGGCCGTTGTTCGCGAGGATGATCCCGGCGTAGCCCGCATACTCCGAGAGGTTCAGCACGACCGTGTCGCCCGTCATTCGAAAGGGCTGCGCCGCGCCCAGTTTCGGAGCAGGGCCGGGCACCACATAGCGAAAAGAGGGTCCCTCCCCGACTGGTTCGGAAACCGTGGGGCCGTCCGTCGGAGATCCCGTCGGGACAGGCTTATTCATCCATCGATAGACACCGAACCCGGCCAGAGCAAGAACAACGAGAGTGAAGACAAATTTTCCAAGCTTGGTCATAAGGCCCATATCATACCCCCTCCCCCACCTGAGGCGATTCCAAAGCGCACTCATTTTTCTCCCCGACGGGAGCGGAAAACGACGCTTTACCCAGCGCATTCCGCTGGCAATTTGCCCGTTTCTGTCGGACAGAACCCCTCGCGCCATTCTCCGGCGGACACCCCTACCTGACCATGCATCCCTTCTCCACTCTCGGCATCCCCGCCGACATGATCCGCGGCATTGAAGAGCTGGGGATCCACACCCCGACGAAGATTCAGGAATCCGCGATCCCCTTTCTCCTCAAAGACGGCGGTGACCTCATCGCCCAGGCCCAGACCGGGACGGGAAAGACGGCTGCCTTCGGTCTCCCTCTTCTCACCAAGATCGACCCGCAGCGCAACGAGATCCAGGGGCTCGTCGTCGCGCCGACCCGCGAGCTCGCCAAGCAGATCGGCAAACAGATCTTCCGCTTCACGAAATACACCGAGAAGATGTTTGTCGAGGTCATCAGCGGTGGTGACCCGATGGATCGACAGATCGCCGCACTGCGCCGTCCCACCCACATCGTCGTGTGTACGCCTGGCCGCATCCTCGAGCTCCTCAAGCGCGACGCACTCTCGCTCAAAGCCGTCCGTCACCTCGTCCTCGACGAAGCCGACGAGATGCTGAGCATGGGCTTCAAAAAAGAGCTCAGCCAGATCCTCGAACTGACCGCCGCTCGCAAAAGCACCTGGCTCTTTTCCGCGACCTTTCCCGAAGAGATCAATCTCCTCATCAAGGACTGCATGTCGCCCAGGGCGCACTCCATCCAGATCGACCAGGCCCACGTCGTCAATCGCGACATCGAGCACCGCTTTGCGATCTGCCCGCGCTCCGAGAAGATGGAGTTCATCGCCGACTTCCTGAAACGCCGCAAGGCCGAGCGCGGCCTCATCTTTTGCCGCACCAAAGCCGGCGCCATCTCCCTGCAAGGCCAGCTCGCCGCCCTCGGATTTCCCATCGACGTCCTCCACGGTGACCTCACCCAGAAAGGGCGTGACAAGGTCATGCGCGGTTTCAAAAAAGAGCGCTTCCAGTTCCTCGTTGCCACCGATGTCGCCGCCCGCGGCATCGACGTCGAAGGCCTCCACTTTGTCATCCAGCATCAGCTTCCCGAGCAGATCGCCTACTACACCCACCGCAGCGGCCGCACCGGCCGGGCCGGGAAAAAGGGGCTCTCTCTTTCTCTGATCGAGCCCAAGGAGAAGTGGAAAGTCACCCAGCTCGAGAAGTCACTGCATCTGACGTTCGGGGAGTATCGCGCTTAGTGCTTAGTGTTCAATTGACAGGACTCGCCCTTCAGTCTTCCAAAACCTGAGCAGACTGGGGAGCTGCCTTAGGTAATTGAGGTTCCCCACATACAGAGCTCCGGCAATGAAAGCAAGGATGATAGCCATATTGAGTTACTGCAGCCTGCGGATCGATTCGAAAGAGAGCTCGAGTGCGCACCGACCATATCCAGCGTCATATCGCTGACGAGACTTTTTCTAGAAAACTTTCGGCGGGTATGTCGGGGAGCCAAACGCCCGGCCCCTCCGAGCACCCCCGACGGCGCATTGGCGTTCTTTACAGAATCTCTAAAAACCGTCACGATCCGCCTCATGACGTCTCCTTTCCCTGCCATCCCCTTTTCAAAGCCATTTCTTGTTTCGGCCTTTCTCTTCGCCCTATCGTCGCTCCCGCTCGCCGCCGAAGACTCCCGCCTCGCCCCGCCGAAGGACTTGAACGGGTATTTCCCCTTCAGCCCGCCCGCCAGTCTGAGCGAATGGGAGGAGCGCAAGGATTGGGTGCGCCGCCAGATCCTCGTCTCGCAGGGGCTCTGGCCGATGCCGACAAAGACTCCGCTCAATGCCGTGATCCACGGTCGGATCGAGCGCGACGGCTACTCTATCGAGAAAGTCTATTTCGAGAGCGTCCCGGGCTTTTTCGTGACCGGGAATCTCTACCGTCCCCTCAATCCGAAGGGCAAAGTCCCCGCCGTTATGTTCGCCCACGGTCACTGGAAAGACGCCCGTCTCTCTCTCGACGAGCCACAGAAAGTGCGAGAGCAGATCTCCATCGGCGCGGAGCGTTTTGAAAACGGCGGGCGCAGCACCTTCCAGTCCCTCTGCGTGCAACTGGCCCGTATGGGTTGTGTCGTCTGGCAGTGGGACATGCTGAGTGATTCCGACTCGATCCAGTTTAATGATCAGGTTGTGCATCGTTTCGCCAAGCAGCGACCAGAGATGAACACCGTGGAAAACTGGGGGCTCTACAGCGCTCCCGCCGAGTCGCATCTGCAATCCATCATGGGACTGCAAACGCTCAACGCGGTGCGCGGTCTCGACTTTCTCCTCACCCTGCCCGAGGTCGATCCAGAGCGCACCGCCATCACCGGGGCGAGCGGCGGCGGCACCCAGACGATGCTGCTAGCTGCGATCGATGACAGAATCAAACTCTCTTTTCCCTGCGTCATGGTCAGCACGTCCATGCAGGGCGGTTGCACCTGTGAAAATTCGAGCCTGCTGCGTATCAACACCGGCAACATCGAGTTCGCCGGGCTCTTCGCTCCGAAACCCCAGGGGATGAACACCGCCGACGACTGGACCCGCGAACTTTCCACGAAGGGCTTCCCCGACTTGCAGGCGCTCTATGAGCTGCACGGGAAAAAGGACGACGTCTTCCTGCTGCGCGGCGAGCATTTCAAACACAACTACAACGCCGTAACCCGGAGCGCCTTTTACACCTTCGTAAACAAACACTTCAAACTCGGCTTCAAGGCCCCCGTGATCGAGCAGGACTACGAACCGCTCACCCGCGAGCAGCTTACCGTCTGGAATGCCGAACATCCGGCACCAAAGGCCGCTGATCCGGACTTCGAGCGGGGGCTCCTGAAGTGGCTCACCGAAGACTCTGACAAACAACTAAAAGAAGCAGCTACGACGCCCGAAGGTGTCGAAACCATGCTGCGTCCCGCTGTTGAGATGGTGATCGGACGCCCTTACGCGAACGCCGGGAAGGTGGATTGGGAACTCATCGACAAGCAGGATCACGGCGACCATTTCGAGATGACCGGCAAACTCCTCAATCGGACGTATGGCGAGGAAGTTCCTGTTACCTGGATCTATCCCAGGGAATGGAACGGACGCGCCCTCATCTGGCTCGACAGCCTCGGCGGCGGGCAGATCGATCCGGCAGCGCGGGAATACGCGATCAAGCACGGAACCGCCGTGGTCGGAGCCAGCCTCCTCTTCCAGGGCCCCGCGCCGGTCACCCAAACCCGCGTCGTCGAGAACCCGCGCGAGTTCGCCGGCTACACCCATGGCTACAACCACGCCCTCTTCGCCCAGCGGGTTCATGATGTTATGACCCTTGTGACTTTCCTGCGAAATACAAAGGTCGGCACGCATCCGAACCCGGACCACGTCTCCCTCCTTGCACGCGGCGAGAACGGACCGATCGCGCTGGCGGCCCGCGCCCTCGCCGGATCCGCGATCGATCGCGCCGCAGTCGAGACGGGCGGATTCCGTTTTGGGAAAGTCCTCGACTACCGTGATCCAACCTTCCTCCCCGGCGGGGCCAAATACCTCGACCTGCCCGGCTTGATCACGCTGAACGGCAATCTCCCCCTGCGCGTCGAGGGCGAAGGGGATGGCCCTGTCGGCGGACTCGTGGAGTGGCTCGGGACGAAGTGAACTCTTCGGCTGAAGCCGAAGCCACTTTTTTTGGGGCGATCAATTGCCGCGGATCGGAAAAAGTGGATGCGGCTTTAGCCGCACGACTCGAGGCGGAACTCTTCGGCTGAAGCCGAAGCCACTTTTTTTGCGGCGATCG
>JBDNIL010000320.1:0-8857 GCA_041688355.1 Verrucomicrobiales bacterium
GCTTTCGACACTTCAGCAATCTTGTTGAAAACCTCTGCCGAGCTGTTTGCCACCCGGTTCCCCGAGGCATCGACCATCACGTAGTGAGGGACGGAATTCTTGGTCTTGAACTCCATCAGGTCGCTACGCTTCACATCATCAGGGACGACAGTGAGCCAGGGGAACCCTTCCTTGGCAGCCCACTCCTCAGCGGCTTCCTCGGAAGAATCCGCCGAGATATGAATGAACTCGACCTTTGGATTGTCAGCGATAGAGGCTTTGAATTGCTGAACCACCTGCGGAGCCGCAGCTCTGCATGGGGGACACCACGAGGCGGAGTAATAGAGAACATAAAACTCCGGAGATTTTGTTAACTCCGCTTTCTTGAATCGTTTCCCATCGAGAAGGTGCAGTTTCACTTTCGACATTTTTTCGGACATCACCGAAGAGTCGGAAGTAGAGGAGGAGGCGGAATCGGCCGAGGAAGCCGAGGAGGCCGATTCATCAATGAAAGCAATATCGGCGGCGGAGAGTTTGTCTTTGGGAAAAGCGAGGGGACGTCCGTTGACAAGGACTGTGACAATGCCGGAGTCTGCATCGTAGGACTTCAGTTCTCCCTCGAAGGTCTTTGCTCCATCAGAGCTGGTCCAGGTCCGGGCATATGCGTTGCTCCCGAGCAAAGCAACGAGCGCAATCCAAAGTAGGGTATTTCTCATGAGCCTCTTTTAGCAGATAGACAGGGGTCTTGTCTTCCCAAAAATCCACAAAACGCAACACGCCCTCACGCCAACAACTTCCGCACCACGTCCCCGTGCACGTCGGTAATCCGGAAATCCCGACCCTGGAATCGGTAGGTCAGCTCCTTGTGATCGAATCCGAAAAGATGCAGGATCGTCGCATGGAGATCATGCACGTGGACGGGATCTTCCTCGACGCCCCAGCCGACTTCGTCCGTCGACCCTAGGATCTGGCCGCCCTTGATGCCGCCTCCAGCCATCCAGAGACTGAAGGAATTCGGATGATGATCGCGACCGGTCACGGTTTTGAACCCGCTACGATTTTCCCCGAGCGGGGTCCGGCCGAACTCCCCGCCCCAGACGACGAGCGTCTCGTCGAGGAGACCGCGTTCTTTCAGATCCTTCAGCAGCGCCGCGACCGGCTGATCGGAAATGCGAGTGTTCGTCGCGAGCTCGGAATCGAGATTGCTGTGCTGATCCCAGGTCGAGAGGAAGAGCGTCACGAAGCGCGTCCCCCGCTCGACGAGACGGCGGGCGAGGAGACAGTTGCGGGCAAAGGCGCTCTGGAATCCAGTCTTGTCCTTCGGGTCCCGCTCGCTGCGATCAAGTCCGTAGGCCTCGCGGGTAGCCGCGCTTTCGCCCGAGAGATCGATCAGCTCGGGCGCAGCCGACTGCATCCGGTAGGCGAGCTCGTAGTTCTTGATCCGCGCCGCGATCTCGGGATGCCCGCTCTTTTCAAAGCGCCGCTGATTGAGCGAGTTGATCGTCTCGACACTGCGGCGCTGCATCGCGGGAGTGATGCCGTCGGGCGTCTCGAGATTCAGGACCGGACTGCCGCTGCTGCGAAAGAGCGAACCCGCGTAATTCGTCGGAAGAAAACCGCTCGACCAGCTCGCCGCGCCACCGGGGAGGCCGCGTCCCAGCGTCGTCAGGACGACGTAGCCCGGCAGATCGCGCGAGTCGCTCCCGAGCCCGTAGTTCAGCCACGAGCCGAGGGTGGGCCAGCCGCGAAAGGGCGAACCGGTGAGCATCAGCAACTGCCCGGGGAGGTGATTGAACTGGTCGCAGTACATCGAGCGGATCAGGGCGATGTCGTCGACGCAGGTCGAGAGATGCGGGAGCAGATCCGAGAGATCCATCCCGCATTGGCCGTATTTTTTAAAGGTCCGCGGGCTGCCCATGAGCCTGGCCTGATCTTTTTGAATGAAGGCGAACTTCGCTTTTTCCAGAATTGAGGGCGGGAGCGGCTGGCCGTCGAGTTCATTGAGTTTCGGCTTCGGATCAAAGAGATCCATCTGGCTCGGGCCGCCCTCCATGAAGAAATAGATGCAGTTCTTCGCCTTCGGCGCAAAGTGCGGTGCCTTGAACGAGCCGTCGCCCGCGAGGAGCCCGTCGTCCCGCAACATCGAAGCCAGCGCGAGGGCACCGAGGCCGCTCGCGCCCGAGGTGAAAAAATCCCGGCGGCTCTGAGAAGGGTTGGCAAGAGGGTCAAGCATGGGACACAAGAGGGTTTCCCGTGAGGATTCAGTCGCGGGTGATGAATTCGTCGAGGTTCAGGACGACCCGCGCCGTTGCGGCGAGGGCATGTTCGGGATCGGACTCGGTCACGAAATCGGCGTAGGCGGAGAGCAGGGTATCGACCTCCGACGCCTCGGGCGCACGGTTGA
This sequence comes from Verrucomicrobiales bacterium, assembly GCA_041688355.1. Taxonomy (GTDB): domain Bacteria; phylum Verrucomicrobiota; class Verrucomicrobiia; order Verrucomicrobiales; family DEV007; genus Arctic95D-9. The sequence continues at coordinate 2,384 of JBDNIL010000320.1, forward strand.
GGCAGCGCTCGTAGAGATCGACAATGGCGGCATCGGTTTTCGCCCCGTGTTTTTCGAGCAGCGATTTCCCGAGCACTTCGGCGCACTCGTGAAAGACCGGATCATTGAGCAGGGCGAGGGCCTGCATGGGACTGTTCGAGCGGTCGCGACGACTGCACGAGACATCGGTAGCGGGGGCGTCGAAGGTCGTCAGGGTGGGATAGAGGATCGTCCGCTTCAGGAAAATGTAGAGTCCGCGCCGGTAGCGATCCTCACCCTGGCTCTCGGGCCATTTCACGCTCCGCCCGACCTCGGTGACAAAGCCGGCCAAGGGCGGATAGACCGACTCGCCGCCGATCTTCCGCGAGAGCAATCCGCTCGCGGCGAGGTGGATGTCGCGCACCACCTCGGCATCGACGCGGAAGCTGTTCTGCCTCCAGAGCAGCGCATTGTCCGGCGACGCGAGATCGGGTCCGCCGGGCAGAGCGGAGGACTGACGGTAGGTCTCCGAGTCCACGATCAGGCGGATGAGCGCCTTGCGGCTCCAGCCGAGGCGGCGGTACTCGGTCGCGAGCCAGTCGAGCAACTCGGGATGACTCGGGGCAGCGCCTTCGGTGCCAAAGTCATCCGAGGTGGCGACCAGCCCGACGCCAAAGAGATGCTGCCAGATCTGATTCACGGCGACACGGGCGGTGAGCGGATTAGCCTCGTCAAAGAACCACTGCGCGAGATCGAGGCGATCGGCCGTGCCGCCGGGGCGGCGCATTTTCAGATCGTGCAGGACCGCCGGCACGCCAGGCGTGACCGTCTCGCCGCGGCGGGCGTAGTCGCCCCTGACATGCACAAAACTTTCCCGTCGCTCCTCGATCCGCTCGGTCAGCGACTGCACCCGGCTCGCGGGTTTTGCCGGCGGGTTCGCGAGGTTCCCGTCCAGCGCAAGTCGCAGGGCACTCCAGACCGGATCGATGCTGCGATGGTGAGCAGCGATGACTTCCTCGTGCGCGGCGCTGCGCGACCCAACCACCAGGGAGAGCGCCTCGCGCACCCCATCGGGAAAGGGCGCCGCCGCCTCTCGATCCCCTGTCGTCGCAAGGCGGAACTGCCGCAAGGTCGCGCCCCCGGGCTGCTTGTTCGCGAGAGTGATGACGAGGCGACTGCCGGGCTCCAGCGTCACGACCTCTTTTAAACGAAAGACAGCCGCGTGCCACTGCCTCGTGCGGCTCGACACGCTCCACCCGCCCGTCGATTTAGAGTCGAGCACGAGCGTGGGATCGGTCTCCCCATCGGCGAAGCTCACCGAGACAGCATCGAGCGGGAGCGCCCGCGCCTTTTCCGAGCCGGACTCAAGGCGGGCGGAAATGCCGGAGAGGACAAAAGCCCCGTCCTTCCCCCGCCCCGCCGATGTGCCCGGCTCCGGTCCACTCCCGGACGAACCGATCACTTCGAGCCGGATCGAGGAGATTATTCTTGTCTTGTCAGGGCTAACGGATTCGACCGTGTAGGTCACGGTGTCAGGATCTTTACCCGATCGACCCGTCACCGTAATCGTCCCGTCATCGAGGACCTTCATCGTGTCACCCGCGCCCGACTCGGCCTTTGCCGGTTTCAGCACGGACCAGGCCACCGCGGCCGGCAGCGGCACGACGGACTTTTCCCAGGCGGCGCGCCGGGCAGGCAGCGCCTCCTTTTCATCCCCGGCGAGCGCCGCCTCGAGGGGTTTTCGTTTTTCGGTCCAGCGGGCGAACGCGGACTCGTATTTCTCCGTCTCCCCCGGGAGCGGAATGGTGGGATCACTGTCCTCGAGGTTGTTGAAGAAGGCGTAGAACTGGTAAAACTCGTCCTGCTTCAGCGGATCGTGTTTGTGATTGTGGCACTCGGCGCAGGCGAGGGTGAGCGCGAGCCAGGTCGTCGCGGTGGCGTTGACGCGGTCGATCACCTCCTTGGTGCGGTGCAGCTCCTTGTCGACCCCGGCCTCGGTATTGCGGAGGGAGTTCCGGTGAAAACCGGCCGCGATCTTCTGCTCCGCGGTCGCGTCGGGGAGGAGATCGCCCGCGAGCTGCTCGATGCTGAATTGATCGTAGGGCTGATCGCGATTGACCGCCGCGACCACCCAGTCGCGGTAGCGCCAGGCCCAGCGGCGCTCGGTGTCGCCGAGGTAGCCGTCGCTCTCGCCATAGCGGGCCAGATCGAGCCAGTGACGTCCCCAGCGCTCGCCGTAGTGCGGTGAGGCGAGGAGCTTTTCCACGACCGCACGCCGGGCAGTCGCGGGATCTTTTTTTGAGGCCTCGACAAAGGTGGTCACCTCGCCGGGCGAGGGCAGCAGGCCGGTGAGATCGAGATGGAGACGCCGCAGGAGCGTGCGGGGGTCAGCCTCGGGCGAGGCGGTTAGTTTTTCGTTCTCAAGCCGGGCGCGGATGAAGGCATCGATAAGATGCTCCGCAGTCGTCGACGGCAACTCCGCCCGCACCGGCACCTGGAAGGCCCAATGGTCCTTCGCGGCGGCTTTAGCCGGGAGCAGGCACAGCAGCGGGAGCAAAGACAGAAAAAGGAATCTCGGGCGTCGGGTCAACATCACGTGGCGGGAGCTTACCACGGAGTGAGTACTGGGGATATTACGTATGCACGGAGTCGTGTGGGCATTCCGGCACTCTAACTATCCCCCCGTGTTTTGAATCAAGGCCAGGGCGGGGGAATCCGAAAGTCGATCCAGAGATATCTTGTTTTCGAGAGCGGTTTGAACGAAAATCCTATTCATGGGAATTGTCTTCAACGTGACGCAAGAGGGTGACGGAGGTTATGTCGCGGAATGTCTTTCTCATGACATTTTCACTGAGGGAGATACTTGGGACGATTTGCGCAACAATGTTCGGGAGGCGGTATCCGGGTACTTTTTTGATCGACCGAAGCCTGCCGCTATCCGGCTGCATTTGGTGCGGGATGAACTGCTGACGGGCGCATGAGGTTACCGCGTGACCTGAGTGGAGCCGAACTCATCAAGTTGCTCTGTAAGCATCACGGGTATGTGCTTGTGAATCAGGAGGGTAGTCACGTGATTCTTGAAACTGAAAGCCCGCGGCATCATCGATTAGCTAGCATACCCGATCACAATTCGCTGCGCATTGGAGCGCTCAATTCCATTTTGCGTTCCGTTTCCGAGCTTAAAGGGGTGTCAAAAGAAGAAATACTCAAAGAGAAGTAGCAGACTCCCTTCTTGTCGGGTACGCGCTTCCCCAACCGGAATGGCACGGGCCTTGCGTCGTCCTAAGTTCTTCTGAACGAACGGAATCCCCATGTCCCACGACCTCTCTATCTCCTCTCTCCAACGCGCCTACAACGACGGCTCGCTCACTCCACGCACTCTTGTTGCCCAGCTCCGGGAACAGATCGCCGCATCGGATCCGAAGATCTGGATCGCCCTGACTTCCGACTCCCGGCTCGAGGAGATCCTTTCCCGTCTCGACACGACCGCGCCCGATACTCCACCGCTCTACGGCGTGCCCTTCGCGATCAAGGACAATATCGACCTCGCCGGTGTGCCCACGACTGCGGGCTGTCCGGACTATGCCTACGATCCTGACAAAGACGCCACCGTCGTCTCGCGGCTCGTCGCGGCGGGGGCGATCCCGATGGGAAAAACGAACCTCGATCAGTTCGCGACCGGTCTCGTGGGAGTGCGTTCTCCCTACGGCGTGCCGGAGAATCCTTTCAACCCCGACTTCATCCCGGGCGGCTCGTCCTCCGGATCCGCCGCCGCGGTGGCGCGGGATCTCGTGAGTTTTTCCCTCGGCACCGACACCGCCGGGTCGGGCCGCGTCCCCGCCGGACTGAACGAGCTCGTCGGTCTGAAGCCCTCTCTCGGACTGCTCTCGACTACCGGAGTAGTCCCCGCCTGCCGCTCGCTCGACTGTGTCTCGATCTTCACCAAATCCGCCGCCGACGCCGCGACTGTGCTCGAAGTCGCAGCGGGATTCGATGCAGACGACGCCTACTCACGCGTGCCGACCCAGTCGCCGTGGTGGCGGGCCGATGCCTTTACCTTCGGCGTGCCCGCGCCGGACCAGCTCGAGTTCTTCGGCAACGCCGAGGCCGCCACCCTTTTCCAAAATGCCGTCGAGCGTCTCGAGTCCCTCGGCGGGACGAAGGTCGTGATCGACTTCGCCCCCTTCCTCGAGGCGGCCCTCCTCCTCTACGAAGGTCCCTGGGTTTCTGAGCGCTTTGCGGTGATCGAGGACTTTCTGCGGGAAAAACCGGAGAGCCTGCATCCCGTGACGCGGTCCATCATTTCCAAAGGAGGCGATCCCCGGGCCGTCGACGGATTCCGCGCCCAATACAAACTCCGCGCCCTGAAGCGCCGCGCCGATGCGGTCATGGGCGCCGTCGCTCTCATCGTCACGCCGACGGCGGGGACGGCCTACACCATCGCCGAAGTCGAGGCCGAACCGGTGAAGCTGAACTCGAACCTCGGCTACTACACCAATTTCATGAACCTCCTCGACCTCAGCGCCTGCGCCATCCCGGCCGGTCGCCTGGCATCGTCGGGGATGCCGTGGGGCATAACCCTGGTCGGTCCGGCTTTTGCAGAAAAGGCGATCCTCGGACTGGCCGGGCGATTCATGGAGGAAAAATCGGAGACAGCCCTGCCCGCCGACTGGATAGAGGTCGCCGTCTGCGGGGCCCACATGCGCGGCCTTCCTCTGAACTGGCAGCTCACCGATCGCGGCGCTGTCTTTCTCGCAGATGACGAGACCGCCGCCGCCTATCGGCTCCTCGCCCTGCCACCGGTGGGCGGATTGCCTCCGCGTCCCGGACTCATCCGCGAGGAGAGCGGCATGGGCGCCTCCATCCTCCTCGAGCGATGGGCCGTGCCGGCGTCGAAATTCGGGTCCTTCGTCGCAGCGATTCCTTCACCGCTCGGGTTCGGAAAACTCGAGCTCGAGAGCGGCCGCTACGTGACCGGCTTCCTCTGCGAATCGGCGGTTCCGGAAGGCTCCCGCGAGATTACCGAACTGGGAGGCTGGCGCGCCTTTCTGGCGGAAAAGTCGTAGAGCGCGAGTGACGGTGCGGCAGACCCGCCCCATCCTTTTTCTTGCGCTCGGGCAAAGGAAAGTCGTCACTGAGCCTCTACCATGAAATCCCTCACGATCGGACTGACCCAGTTCGCCGCCGTCGATGACACGGCCACTAATTTAGACAAGGCCGAGCGTCTCGCCCGCGAGGCCGCCGCCAAAGGCGCCCAGGTCATCTGCCTGCAGGAGATGTGCTCGACGCTCTACTTCTGCCGTCGCGAGGATCCCGCCTTTTTCGACTACGCCGAGGCCATCCCCGGCGACACCACGGCACGTTTTGCCTCGGTCGCGAAAGAGCTCGGTGTCGTCATCGTGCTGCCGCTCTTCGAAAAACGCGCCACCGGTCTTTACCACAACACCGCCGCCGTCCTCGATGCCGACGGCACCTACCTCGGCAAGTACCGCAAGATGCACATCCCCGAGGATCCCGGTTTTCACGAGAAGTTCTACTTCACCCCCGGCGACCTCGGCTACCGCGTCTGGGAAACGGCCTTCGGCAAAATCGGAGTCCTCATCTGCTGGGATCAGTGGTATCCCGAGGCGGCGCGTCTCACTGCGATGCAGGGGGCCAACGTCCTCTTTTATCCCACCGCGATCGGCTGGCTCGCCGAAGAGCGCGACACCCTCGGACCCGCCCAGCACAACGCCTGGGAAACCGTCCAGAAAGGGCACGGCGTCGCCAACGGCTGCTACATCGCCGCCTCAAACCGCGTCGGACGCGAGGGCGACACCCTCTTCTGGGGCCAGTCTTTTGTCTCCGATCCCTACGGCGAAGTCCTCGCCCGCACCCACGTCGAAGACGAGACCGCCCTCGCCGTCGAGTGCGACCTCGAAAAGCTCGAAGAGTTCCGCAACATCTGGCCCTTCTTCCGCGATCGCCGCATCGACAGCTACGATCCCATCCTGCGCCGCTGGATCGATTGAGGAAGGGATTCAGGTGTTCAGGGATTCAGGAAAAACTTGAAACCTGCAACTTGAAACTTGAAACCTAAAACCTGAGACTTCCCCCCTTGAACACCTCAATCCCTGAATCCCTGAATCCCTCTCCTTACAGAATGCCCGCCGAATGGGAACCCCAGACCGCGGTCTGGCTTTCCTGGCCTTCGGGGCATCCTGATTGCTGGCCCGAGACCCTCGAAAAAGTCGAGGCGGTCTTTGCCGAGATCGCCGCCGCGATCAGTCGTTACGAACCGGTCCGCATCAATGCCCCGGCCTATCGACACGAGTCGATCCGGCAGCAGATCCTCGTCGCGGGGCCCCAGGCCGACCATCTAGAACTCTACGATCATGCCAACGACGACGTCTGGTGCCGCGACCACGGCCCCCTCTTTGTGAAACACCGCGAGAGCGGCGAGATCGCCGTGACGAACTGGGGCTTCAACGGATGGGGCGACAAGTTCGGCCCCTACGAGCAGGACAACGAGATCCC
>JBDNIL010000321.1:0-2766 GCA_041688355.1 Verrucomicrobiales bacterium
CGAAGAGAGGGGGCGTCGGGGAGGGTGTTGGGTGAATGTTAGATTGATAATTGGTTCCCCGTCTCACCCGACAAGACAACAAAGGGAACCACGAATGGAACGCAATTCACGAATGGAGAATGGTAGGGCGAACCGTCCCGGTGAGCCGATTGGGTTTTCGGACCCGGACGGCTGGAGCACCCAACCCCGCGCCGGAGCCCGATGCGGCTACCTTGCGCGAACGGCGGTCGCAGCGGGTAGGTGAGCTGATTGCGGGGGTTGTAGGCGCGTGTTAGGTCAATGTTAGATTTGGAATTGGTTCCCTGACCCCGTCTCCCGATCAAAGCGGAGGCGGGAGTGGGCGACTTCAAAAAACACTACGCCGCTAGGCGCTGACAGGCCGGCCCACCGATCATTCCCGCCGCAGCGAGGGAGAGATGGAGCTGCGGGGAACGGCAAAGCCGGGCAAAAGAGCAGCGGAAGACCGGACCCACTCGCAGCGAAGGCCGCGGCGCCGAGGTCGAAAAGCGTGGCGGGGCGCTTGTCCTCCGTAGCTGAGGAACGAAAGCGAAGGAGGAAAGCGAGCACCGCCCGCTCGACCGATGGTGACGCGACCGCTGACCGAATCAGAGCGCACGTCCCTTGCTCTTTGACGGGTGGCCCCAACCCACCGACAGGGTTTGATGGGCGAGATGACTTCCCCCGCAATTTGACTAACATCACCAAAAGTCAAGGAATGTTGCCTGACCCCGAAATTATGCTTCTATTTGTCTGTCACTTAAAACAACAAGCGTGGCGGGGGCGCTTTGTCCTCCGTAGCTGAGGAACGAAAGCGAAGGAGGAAAGCGAGCACCGCCCGCTCGACCGATGGTGACACGACCGCTGACCGAATTAGAGCGCACGTCCCTTGCTCTTTGACTGGGTGGCCGTCGCTCCACCGACAGGGTTTGATGGGCGACCGACCAAGATTAGTTGTGCCTTTGCGAGAGTCAGAAGATGTCGACTGACCCCGAAATCCTGACCTCGACTGACCCCGAAATCCTGACCCCGAAATCTCGGATTCATGACACGAATCACGAATTTTCAGCTGATGCCGCTTCACCATCCGTTTATCATTTCACCTTCCAATATCGAATAAGATGTACCATCGGCGAAAAGCACTCTTTCTCCGTCATTTGAAATTAGATGAAGCCCCGCTTTAGGGATTAGGACAAAAGAACTCTCAGTATGCCCCAGCGCGTTAAAGGTTTTTAGAACGGTTGATTTCGGTTCTGAGAAGAAATGCTGAGTTAAAATCACCTGCTCATCCTTTGAAACAAAGCAGGATCTAAACTCCGAACTCGCAACTGGAACTTGCTCAAAGCAAATTTCACCGGTTTCAATGTCAAATACCCTTAAAGGTCCCTGGCGTTCAATAACTTTCAGATAGCCATTTTCTTGGGAGATAACCTTAATACCATTTAGCACACGAAAAGGAGTCGAGCACTTTTTCCCAACGACCTCGATTCCGTTGGACGTCTTGATAACCTTCCAATCTCTCCCAATAGCAATAATTTCTTCGTTCGATACTTCTTCGAGAAAGGGTTCTGATGAATTGGCATTGTAGAATTCTAGTCGATCATTGGCCCGTATCACAAATGCATCCCCTTCACCGAATCGACCAATATACTGCTTCCCTCTGCAAGATGAATGCCAAGAGCTACCCGATTCCATTCTCACCGCGCCAAAAAGATCCCGACCATAATCGTAAAAGCAAAAATCCAAGTCAGAGAGCGGAAAGATATTCGACAAATTAATTTGATCGAAGGAACGCTCAATTCGTTTCGGCCTAATAAGAGTTGCTGTTGATCCTTCACTGTTACAATTCACACCGAAGATAGATTTGCCACTTAGATTTGAGTGAACTGACGTATATGGGGCTGGCATTGATTGCTCCTGAAATAATTTAATCTCCGTTGATAAAGTCGAGCGTATCCTGCGAGACGCCAGGCCTTGAGTATGGCTTAAGTGATTCCAATGCTTTTTGGGTCACCGGATTGTTTGTAAGTATCGTCTCTGCTATAGCAGCGCCTGATGCATCGTAAACTTCACTCTTTACGGTCTGGTCGACTGACTTTCCTTCAGCAAGAGATTTAGTAGCACTAGCTGCCACAGTGACTATTCCGAATGTTTTTAACGCCTTTCTGGCTACCGTAGCGAGAAGGCCCGGATTGACTTTAATTGCCCTTAGGTTCTCAAAATGAGATACTTTGTTACCGACTCCGTTTGACCATTTTGAATACCCAACGTCTGCCTTTACCCCTTTCGCAAATTGCTTAGAAAATCTTTTATCTTCCTTTAGATCTCCAACAATTTTCTCAATATCTTTTCTCGTTGGATCAACGCCAGGATTGTTAAATTCACAGGGACAGGCTAATAATAAAGAAGCCGCACGTCAATCCCCCATTTTCCCGCATCAGGGCCCGCTCTCCTTCCCGCACCACCGCTCATACTCCATTTCGGTCCACGGATTTCGCAGCATCCGAGCGCCTTACGCCGGAAAACGGCACATCCAGCGCGCCGCAGGAACACGAATGCTTGCGCTTTCACAATCTTCCCGGATCCCGCCGACCTGGGCGGGACTTTCAGGGGAGGCTCACGCCTTCTCCTCGCCACGCTTCACTCCGGACGCGCCGAGCGCTCCGCAGGTTCTCCGATCAGGTCGTTCTTCAGGTCTCGTAAGACGCAGAGGTCTTCCCAATCGGCCTCCCGCATTCGCCGCGCCCCGGTCTTGCGCTTCAGACCGAA
>JBDNIL010000322.1:0-3154 GCA_041688355.1 Verrucomicrobiales bacterium
CCCACCTGCGCGACACCGAGACTGTTGGGAATTTCCGGGGGGTCGTATTCTGTCGGATAGATGAACTCCCGCACCTGCTCAATCTTGGCCACAGTTCCCGGCTTCACGACCACGTGCGCGTCAGATAGAAGATCCGTTCCTTTCATCTGGCTTAACGCTCTGAGGACGACCTGGAACTGCGGATCAGTAAAGACCCCGGCCACCGCGAACACCCCCGGCGCCTGGAGGTTGCCGGGAGAGGCTGAGGTGCGGTTGATGACATTGTCGATCCCGTCCGAAGCTCCGAGGTCGCCGGTCCGCAGGCCGGCGGTGACAGGAAAGGTCCCGACCGGGCCGCCAGGTCCGTTGAAAGGAAAATTGGCACCGGTAACAGGGATCGTGGCATTGCCGCTAGTCCCGCCACTGAAGAAGTTCCGGGCCGACGAGCCGATGTTCCCCTGACCAAGCAGCCAGTCCAGTCCCGCCTGTTGCAGGGCGACAGACTCTACCGAGACCATCTTCACGTTGATCTGGACCATCTTTGATCCGCTGTCGCGCGCTGACTGGACAATATTATCGATGGTGACGAGTTGCTCGTCGGTATTGCGAACTAGGAGCGAACTGCTTGTCGCGACGTAGGTAGCGGATGCCCCGGGGCCGAAAACGACCCCGCGATCTTCAAGAAATTTGCGGGCAGTGATCCTCTCGACAAGGGCACCGGCACCATCGCCGGCCGGCGCTGCAAAGGGATCGGCGGGACCGGCATCGACCGCGCCGCCGCCACCACCTCCCGAGATGAAACCCGGAGGGACGGTATAGCGCCGCGCCACCAGCGGACCGCTCGAGGCGGCGGACGGAGAGACGACACTCACTGCGACATTATCGATGCGATAGTCCATCCCGACCTGCTGGGCGATATACCCCAGGGCCACTCCGACCGGGACGTTGGACAGCTTCACACTCAACGGGAGTTGGGCGGGATCGGAGCCCTCGACCATGCCCGAGGAGTCAATGACGATATTGAGCCCCCGCTTCAGCGGATCCACTTCGGAGGAATCGAGCTCCTGCGACTTCTGACTGAGAAATTCCACGACTTCGCCGAGGGTGGCACCGTTGAACTCGAGCGAAGGTATGATGATATCCTTCATCTTTTTCTTCAGTCTCGTGCTGCCGCCGTCGGTGACGCCGTCGGTATTGATCATGGCGTCGTTCCCCGTGAGGAGAGGAGGCACCGGAGTCTCCCACCCGGCCATCACTTCAGCAATTCTCTTCGATCGCGTATGATCGTAGGCAACGTCGAAGTAGTTCATACGATGGCGTTCGACATTTTCAAGCCCGCGCCGCGCCGCCGTGCTAAACGGATCCACGGCGAGGACCTGATTGTAGGAGCGCTCCGCACGGTCGTAGTCGCCCAGCTCGAGATACCCCTTTGCGAGGATGAGCTTGCTCTCGACCAGATCGATGTTCCGCAAATGGCGGGGCGAGGTCGCCATATTGTATCGATCATCCCGATTGCGGAGATCCTCGAGCATCTTGCGGACCTGCGGATCGACGCGGTCCTTTTCAATACTCGCCGCCTCAGCCAGGGAGATGACGTCGGCGAGAGTTTTCTCCGACTCCTCCCAGCGGGCGTCTTCAGAGAGTTGCACCGCAAAGCTGTAAGCCGAGGCCTGATACCGTCGGAAAAATATCTGTCTCTGGTCTTCCACCGCCGGCACTGCCGGGATGGTCTCGAAGGCGGCCTTGAAGTAATCCATCGCCTCGGCATAGGACTTATCCGCATAGGCTTTGGAACCCGCCGTAAACAAGGTCTGCGCGGCCTGGACCCGCTGCTGGCGGCGCTGCGCCTCGGCTGCCGCGACCCCGGCAATCCCGCCGGGGACGCCATTTCCGTCCGCCTCGGCCCGCTTGGGTGAGTGAGAGATCACGACGCCTAGGCCCAGAATCACGAAGACCCGGAACCAACTGGCCGAACTATGGGACAATCTTAACACTGGTGATGGTTCCGTTTCACATTTAATCCGCTGAGAGCGAGAGCTTAGCAGCAGTCGGGGCGAAACCGCAAGCACGGAATTCCCTCTTTTGCCCGCTCGCAGGGCGGATTTCTGAACAGGTTTCATGCGGTGGGGCGAGGTGCCGGTGTTGCCCCCGCCCGAGAGCGGGCGCCAAACGATGCTCGCGCCTGCGGCTGTGAGTCCGAACGACTGCGAGACAGCAATAGTTTTCCCCCCCCATCCGCCGGCAGGGCTGCTGCAGTCGAAGTGGCGTCCTGTGTACCGTCAGGCGCCCCCTTGGTTCACGGCGTGAAACACAGCATCATGGCTTCGGCCTCCGAAGATCTCACGAGTTTCGCACCCTCTTCCGCGCCGGATCAAGAGCGGAGCGGAGGTAGTGAGACCTTCGCGCGTTCTCTTCTGCGTCCGAGGCGCCACTTTACTCGATCGCGTTCGCGTTGGGGAGATTGAAGATACTCTCGCCGCCCAGACCGTACTGAGAGAAGCCTTCGTAGTAGAAGTTCGTCACGCCGGGGCCCGAGTATTCCCTGGCCTGATCACGCTGCCAATCATTGAGAATCGGATCGTCGAGAATGAAATCAGTGAAATCAGGCAGCAACACCGGCGGTAGGGGCGACACGGGTGGAAGCGGCGGCAGAGGCGTGACCGGTGGAGTTCCCTCGACGATGGTGTCAAAATAGAAGGCAAAGTTTCCGGCGTTCGTCGGGGCCGGGCCGGAGCCCGGGGTGCTGTCGTGCTGGCCAAGCGCACTCACCCCGCCAGTGGTGCTGACGAAGTTCGCGAACTCGTCATCCCGCTGGGTCGGCGACGGATCGCTCTGCCCTCCCTGATAAGCCACTCCGTTCAGAAGAGCCCCAACCGCGACCTGGTTGTTCTGACGACGGGGGAGGTAGAAGCGCAGCTCCTCGCCGGAGAGTTGACTGTCGGCGTCCACGATCAGATCGCCCCCTGCCTGGTCGGCGGGGCTGCTGCTGCTCACTCCGAGGAACGTCGTCCCCGCCGCTGTAGCGATGGAGTTGCTGTTGACGTGACCGATAAGTGATTGCCCGAGGGAGATGCTGCCATCGGCCGCAATCGCGATATTGCCCATGCGGCTTCCCGAACCGCCCGTGGCGGTAAACCCGCCGCGCATGTCGTCACCGTGACCGATCTTGGCATAG
>JBDNIL010000323.1:0-19006 GCA_041688355.1 Verrucomicrobiales bacterium
ACACGGTGGTGCCCCGCTGCCGGGAGGATTTCCCGAATATTTCTACCCATTCCCTCTACCCTACGTGAAATCGTAAAGCGCCCTTCCCTTTACTCCCAATCACCACTCTTTCGTAAATGCGTTCCGCACTGCGCTGGCGACTGGCAAAGATGGCGACGTCATCCGCATAACGGACGAAACTCAACCCTCGTTTTTCGAGTTCTTTGTCCAAGCTGATGCTCTCCTCCGTTCGCCTTGGGGATCTTCGTCATCGAGAGACGTCGCTGCGGAAATCCTTGAGCCAAAAAGTGACCGCGCCCATTTCCTCCCGCGGTATCAACCGGACGGAAAAATAAAACTCTGGAAAATGTATCACCTGGTGATATATTTTCACACATTGATTGATAGATTTTATACCCCTCTCCTCCAGGAATACTTGGAACTTTTCCCGGTAGTCGCCGTGGTGGGCCCTCGTCAGGTCGGCAAATCGACGTTGGTGACCTCTGCCCTGATTGGAAAAGATCGGACGTATCAGACCCTCGACGATCTGTCGCTGCGTTCCGTGGCAGAGCGCGACCCGCAGGCTTTCCTTGATCATCCCGGTCCGGTCACCATTGACGAAGTGCAATTGGCTCCCGGTTTGCTGCGGCAGGTAAAACTACTGACGGATCGCGAGCGCGTCCCGGGTCGATTTCTCCTCACCGGCTCGGCTGATCTCGATCATTGCGCGGACCTTTCCGCCGTCCTTGCGGGACGGGTCGGAGTGCTGCGCCTGCCGCCCATCACCCGGGCCGAGGAGACCGGGAAGCAAAAATGGCGGGACCTCCTCCGCTGTGAAACGGTCGAAGATCTCGACGATACCTTTGCGGGGCAGACCGCCGCTCCCTTTGATCCGGCGCGACTGCTGCGGGGAGGATTTCCTCTGAGCATTCAAGCCTCCAGTGATCGGGCCCGCGCGCTCTGGATGGATTCGTTTCGAATGACCTATCTCGAGCGGGATCTCCGCCGCATCTCGGACATCGGCAATCTGGCCGATTTCGACCGGCTCATGCGCCTCTCGGCGGCGGTCTCTTCCGGGTTGTTGAATCAGGCCCATCTCGCACGGGACGCGGGACTCAGTCCGGCGACAGCGGGCCGTCACCTCTCGGTGCTGGAGGCCAGCCTTTTGATCCACCGACTCCCGCCTTACTTCACGAATGTGGGCAAACGTCTCGTGAAGTCGCCCAAACTTTTCTGGACCGATACCGGGCTCTGTGCCCATCTTCTCGGACTTTCCCACACCTCGGATCTCGCGGCGGAGCCGCTCCTGCGCGGAAAACTCTTCGAGACTTTTGTGATGATGGAGATCCGGGCGCTCCTGCCACTCGTCCTGCCGTCGGCGCGACTTTTCCATCTCCGCACTCACGGTCAGTTGGAAATCGACGGACTGATCGACACCGGGCGGAAAAAGCTGCTCTTCGAGGTGAAAGCGGGACGCACCGTCACGGCCGACGACGCCGCCCACATCGAGCGTTGGCTCGCGCTGAAGCCCGATCACGGCCCCGGGCTGGTGCTGTATGGAGGCGAAGAATACCGCATCCTCTCGCGCAACGTCCGAGCGGTGCCGGTTTCTTTGCTCTTTGGATGAGGTAAATCCGACGCTATTCTCCCCCACCCCGCCACGCCCGGAAGCAGGTGATGAACCCGGTCGCGAAATCCTGCGGTCGCGTCCCGATCCACTCGTCAATGAACTCGGGCGCGAACCATCTGCCGCTATCGACTTCCTTGCCGTGGACGCGGATTTTGCTTTTGGTTTCGGCGAGAAACACTTCGATAAATTCCTGATCGGTCGCTGCGGACGCGTCGACGCGGGCGACGCGGGTGATTTCGCCCTTCGCCTGCACCCAGACTTCCTCCCACAGCTCGCGCCCGGCGCAGTCGTAGTAACTTTCCCCGAGATCGACGTGGCCCGAGGCACTGCTGTCCCACTTGCGGGGATGGGTGTCTTTGAGATGCGAACGCAGTTGCAGGTAGACCTCGCCGATTTTGTTCTGGAGAATAACATGTACGGCGCGGTGAAGGAGCTTGCGCTCGTGGATCTCACGCCGCGGGCGCGACTCGATCACTTCGTCGTTTTCATTGACGACATCGAGCAACTCGGTCGCCGAGGGCGGCAGGACACTGCACGGATGCGGGTCGACGTGATTCGAGAGATTGACCCACTCGAGGAGCGACAACTCCTCGGCCCTGACACTGGCCTTAAAGCCGAGCGCACCGAAGATCTCCGCCGCTCGTGCGGGTTCGAGCTGGAGATTGTTGTGCAGTTGTTTCCGGCGCTGGGAAAAGCCCTGCTTCACGACACTGCGGAAGACCTCGGGCGAGTGCATCGGCAGTTCGTCAAAGGGACGCGGATCAAATCGCAGGATCGTCGAGTCCACGGCGGGACGCGGATGAAAGGGCTCGGGCCCGACGGTACGGAGGGCGGTGGTGCGCCAGCGCTCCTGCAGCATGAGACTGAGGATGCCGTAGTTCTTCGTCTGCGGCACGGCGACGAAACGATCCCCGACTTCTTTCTGCACCATGATGATGGCACTGCTGACTGGGCTCGGCGCATCGAGGAAGCGGCTCAGGATGGCGTTGCCGACGGAATACGGGAGATTCCCGATGAATTTGACGCTGCCTTCGAGGAAGAGCGGGCGCACATCGTACTCGGTCGCGTCGCCGTGGATGACTTCGACTCCGAGCGGGGCGTATTTTTCCTGAAGGAATTTGGCGAGGCGGCCGTCGGCCTCGACGAGGATGAGACGGCGGCATTTCCCGACGAGGTGCTGTGTGAGCGCCCCGAAACCGGGACCGATCTCGATGACACAATCGTCGGGTTTCAAATGAAGTTGCGCGGCGATCCAGCTCGAGATCGAGTCGTCAATGAGGAAGCTCTGGCCCAGCTTGCGACTGGGAATAAGGTCGAGACGTCTGAGTTGGGTCTGAAGGTCGGAAAGGTTCACCGGGCCAACATGGCGGATTTCAGGACGGAATCCAGTTGGAGTTTGCCCCTCGCCCGTTGCCACGAGGGCGCAAGAGGGTTACCTGTCTCACCCGACCCTCTCGAGTCACGTTTCGAAAGCGGTCCCGGACAACCGATATGGCGATCATTCCCCAGGAAACCGTGCAGGAGATCCTCGACGCGACGGACATCGTCGAGTTGATCCAGGGCTATTTCCCCCTGAAGCGGGCGGGGACAAACTTTCTCGCGATCTGCCCTTTTCATAACGAGAAATCGCCGAGCTTCAACATCAACCCGCAGCGGCAGATCTTTCACTGCTTCGGCTGCCAGGCCGGGGGCGATGCGATCAAGTTCATGATGCTGTATGACAATCTCTCCTTTCCCGAGGCGGCGAAGAAGCTCGCCGGTCAGGTCGGGGTCGTCGTCCGGGAAGAGGTCCTCGATCCCAAGGAGCAGGCAAAACAGCGCGGGCGCAGCGACATCCTGCGGCTGCAAAAGGCGGCGGCGGACTGGTTTCACCGGCTCCTTTTCAAAAGTCCGGCGGCTCAGCCGGCCCGGGAGTATCTGAAATCGCGCGGGCTCACGATGGAGACCTCGCGGACCTGGAAGTTCGGCTACGCCCCGAACGAGCAGCAGCCCTTCCTCGACTGGGCGCGCGACGAGGGCTTCACGATTCCCCAGCTCGTCGAGGGCGGTCTCGCGAAGTGGCGCGAGGAGACAAACACGCACAAGGGGGCCTACAGTTTCTTTCGGCATCGGCTGATGTTCCCGGTGAACAACGACTTCGGCGAGCCCATCGCCTTCAGTGGCCGCGTCCTTTCGAAGGACCAGGGCGGCGGCAAATATGTGAACTCGCCCGAGACGGTCCTCTTTAGTAAGAGCAAAACCTTTTTCGGCCTCGACAAGAGCAAAAGGGCGATCCTACGGGAGAAGCGCGCCATCGTCTGTGAGGGGCAACTCGACCTCATCGCGGCCTACGAAGCGGGGATCGAGAACATCGTCGCTCCGCTCGGAACGGCCTTTACTCCGGACCATGCCCGTATCCTGAAACGCCACACGGACGAGGTCGTGCTCTGCTTTGACTCGGACACGGCGGGGCTCAATGCCGCGAGCAAGGCCTTCCGCATCCTCGCGCCCTCGGGCATGCTGATACGGCTGGCGCTGCTCCCCGAGGGCGAGGATCCCGACTCGCTCATCCGCAAGCAGGGCATCGAGGCGCTCCGCGAGATCCTCGAGACCGCACCCGAGTTTTTCGATTTCCAGATCGACCGGCGCGGCGGCCAGCTCAATCAGGGCAGCCTGCGGGAGCGGCTCAATTTTGCCCGCGATCTCTCCGCCGACATCGCCCTGATCGAGGACAAGATGATGCAGGACTCGCTCATCAGTCGGGTCACGATACGCCTCGGTGTCGGCGAGGACGACATCCGCAAGCTGGTGCGCGATGCGGCCGCGGCGAAGTCGCGCACGGAGAAGGCCCAGTTCAAACGCGAGGCGGTGAGCCAGCGCCGTCAGGCCGAGAGCGCGGAGCGACCGGGCCAGGGCCGGGAGGATCGTGTTTCTGATCCGGGCGAGTCGACTGAGATGATCGTCCCGATCGAGATCACGAACCGCTCGATCCGCCTGCTCTGCCGCGGGCTCCTCATCGATGCGGAGATCCGTAAGGAGATCACGGCGCAACCCATCCCCGATTTTTTCCGAAACCTCACCGAGACCGAGGTGCTCACCCGGGTGTGGCAGGCGCGTTTCGATCCGGCCAGTCCGGCGAGCGTGAATGCCTTTGTCGGCCAACTCGCCCCGGCGGAGCAGCATTGTGTGAATCGACTCCTCAGCGACGAGAGCGCCCGCATCACCCTCGACGTGGCGCGGTCCTGTCTAAGCGATTTGCGTAAAAAGAGTATTCAACGCCAAATCTCCATCACAAAGGCCCAGCACGGAGCTCCCGGACTGCCCGAGCATGAGGTGACACGACTCTCCAAAGTCCTCCTTGACCTGCGAGAACTACTAAACGAATGTTAGCGGGCCCCGCCATCGCGGACCCTTCCCCCCTTTTTTTCTTTCCTCCCTTTCGTCTGGAAAATGGCCGTCAAAAATAAAGCAAACGGTGGCACCACCGAAACTAGCAAGTCCACGGGGAGACGAGCAAACAAAAAATCTGGAGTGATGCGGCAGACCGTGACGATGGAGTCGTCCAACGCCGACAGCACCGAGCCGGAGGGCGGCGGCAAGCTACCGCTCGATTCTCCGGAATTTCGCCCCATCATCCGCGATCTCATCCGTCTCGCGAAGGAGCAGGACTACCTCACCTTTGAGGACATCAACGAGGCGATCCCCGACACGGAGACAGACATCGAGCTTTTCGAAGATCTCATCGAGCGCCTCCGCACGATGAAATTCCGCATCATCGACGCCGCCGAGGTCGATAACCTCAAGGCCGGCGCGGTCGACGATGACGAAGATGAAGAGGGGTTAACGGGAGATGATGGCGAGGAGAGGGAAGAGAAAAAGCGCCCCGTCGAGCGCGAGGGACGCCTCGATATCCTTGATGATCCGGTGCGGATGTATCTGAAGCAGATGGGACAGGTCCCCCTGCTCACCCGTGAGCAGGAGGTCGAGATTTCCAAACGCATCGAGCGATCCGAGAGTGAGATCCGCAAGATCCTGACACGCTTCGGCTTTGTCCCCGACGCCTACCTCGACATCGCCAGACGACTGGAAGAAGGAGACGAGCGCTTCGACCGTCTCATCATCGACAAAAAAATCGAAAGCCGGGCCCGATACCTCAAAAATCTCGAAAAACTCTGCGACCAGGTCACGAACCTGCGCGATAAGCTCGCCTCTCATTTCGCCGACCTGCGCCACCCCAAACCCGAGATCTTGATCGAGGAGGTGACCGCCGCCTTTGAAAAAGACCACGCCGAACTCGCCAAGGTCTACGGTCGCTTTTACTTCAAGCAGAAGGTCACCGAAGATCTCGTGACTATGGCCGCCGACTTCTCTGCTCGCTCGACCGCGCTGAAATCACAGGCCGCCCGGGCGGAAGAGCGCAAGGATAAATCCGAAGCGACCCGCGCCAAGACCGCCTTCGAGAAGGAAGTCTGGATGTCGCAGGAGGAATTTGACATTCTCGCCGCTTCACTCAAGGTCTACAGCGACGACGCCCGCCGGGCCAAAGACGAGATGGTCGAGGCCAACCTGCGCCTCGTCATTTCCATCGCGAAAAAATACACGAACCGCGGCCTTTCCTTCCTCGATCTCATTCAGGAAGGCAATATGGGGCTGATGAAAGCGGTCGAGAAATTCGAGTACCGCCGCGGCTACAAATTCTCCACCTATGCGACCTGGTGGATCCGCCAGGCCATCACCCGCTCCATCGCCGATCAGGCCCGCACCATCCGCATCCCGGTGCATATGATCGAGACGATCAACAAGCTCATGCGGGTGCAGAAGCAGCTCGTGCAGGAGTACGGGCGCGAGCCCACCTCCGAGGAGATCGCGGAAGAGATCCACCTCCCCGTCGAGCGTGTCAGCGCCGTGCTGAAAATGGCGCAGCAGCCCATCTCACTGCAGGCCCCCGTCGGGGACAGCGATGAGACGAGCCTCGGCGACTTTATCGAAGACAAGGGCGCCGACGACCCGAGCGACATGACCTCGATGTCGATGTTGAAAGACCGGATCCGCGACGTCCTCGAAACGCTCAACCCCCGCGAGCGAGAAGTGCTGGAGCAGCGCTTCGGTCTCGTTGACGGCTACAGCCGCACCCTCGAAGAAGTGGGCAAACAATTCCAGGTGACCCGCGAACGCATCCGCCAGATCGAGGCCAAGGCCCTGCGGAAGATGCGCCACCCCACGAGAATCCGCCAGCTCGAGGGCTTCATCGACGCTCCTAACCTCAGATGATTTTTTTGAAAACGCCGAAACTTTTTTGTTTTCGGCGGGTTGTATCATCCATGAACCGACAGGAACAACAAGACCAGACCTGGGATTTGCTCAAGCATGCGAAGCCGGTGGAGCCCTCTCCTCTCTTTGCCCGTAACGTGCTACGCGAAGTACGGCAGCTTGAGACAGCCCCATCCGGGGTGCGCGGTTGGCTCCACCAATTCCAGTCCCTCTTCGGTCAGCGCGGACTCCTCGTCGGAGCGACGTCCTGTGCGGCTCTCGCGCTGATCCTAGTCCCTCTTCTTAATCGCGGCGTTTCCCTCGAAGAAGCGACCTCGACATTCACTCTTTCAGAAGACCAGTCCGTCGCCTTTGACCCGGCCTCGGAGATGGCAGCCATCGAGTATCTCGGGCAACTCATGGCCGTGGCGGATCCGGGGCAACTCGACGACGCTTCGCTAGCCGAACTGTTTTTCTGAAAGACGGGACCGCCCCCCGGCGTATCCCTTTTCATCTGACCACTCAGCACCCTACGCAGGATCGGATTTTTTCTAAGTCCGTTCTCTCGGGCACGTTGTAACGAAAGCGTGTCGCCGCCTTAACCCTGCTGACAAATCCACATGAAAAGACCTCCCGCATCAATCTATGCGTTCACTACCCTCATCGCCGCGCTTGTCGGCGTCGCCTGCACCACTACCGTGCCCGAGACGGGCCGCAAGCAGGTAAACTTCCTCAACCCGGCGCAGGAGGCATCTCTTGGCCTGAGCGAGTTCCAGAAGATGAAGCAGACCCTTAAGATCTCGACCGATCCGGGGCACAACGCACTCGTTCAGCGGGTCGGGAGCCGTCTCTCGAAAGTGATGCCTGTGCCAAACGCACAGTGGGAGTTTGTCGTCTTTGATGACCCGACTCCCAATGCCTTCGCCCTCCCCGGAGGCAAGGTCGGGGTCCATACCGGTCTCTTTCAGGTGAGTCAGAATGAGGCCGGCCTCGCTGCCGTGATCGGTCACGAGGTCGCCCACGTCGTCGCCCGTCACTCGGGTGAAAGGCTTTCGCAAAATGTGCTCGCGGGCGCTGCCGTCGCCGGAGCCGGCTATATGATGAACAAGGATGGTCGCGACGGCACCGTCCCCACCGCTGTCCTCGGGGCCGGTGCTCTCGTCGCGACCAAAGCCTTCTCCCGCGGGCAGGAGCTCGAGGCGGACCGCATGGGGGCGATCTTCATGGCGCGGGCAGGTTACGATCCGCGCGAGGCAGTCTCTCTCTGGCAGCGCTTCGCCGACTGGCGCAAGAAGAATGCCGGCGGCGGCGCGACTCCCCAGTTCCTCAGCACCCATCCTCTCGACGAGAAGCGCATCTCAGAGCTCCAGCGCTATCTTCCCGAGGCCCTTGCTGAATACAAAGGCTGAGCATGGACAAACCCGCGCACCGACGGGAGTGCTTTGCCCGCATCAAATCACTGAGCGCCGCGGAAAAAACGGCCGCCTCGGCGAGGATGAGGGATCTCATCACCGGTTCCCCGCTCTTTCGCGAGGCAAAGGCGGTCTTCTCGTTCGCTGGCCTGGCGGGCGAGCCCTATCTCCTGGAACTCGTGACGACGCATCCGGAAAAGACCTGGGCGCTCCCTCGAGTGGGCGACGACGACAGGTTGACGTTTTACCGGGTGGAGGCGGACGAGGCGCTGAATCGCGGCACCCTCGGTATCTCCGAACCCGCACCCCGGCCCGACCGGCTTCTGCCCGCCTCGGCTCCCGATCTCATTCTCGTGCCCGGGGTCGGCTTCGACCTGCGCTCCCTCACTCGTCTCGGCCGGGGAAAGGGGCACTACGATCAATACCTCGCCCTCGTCCTCGAGGAAAAAAGACCGGTCATCTTTGTCGGCGTGGGTTTCTCCGTCCAGTTCCAAACTCTCGTGAGGGAGGCGCACGATATCCCGATGCACCGGCTCCTCACCGAGGACGGATGGACAGGGTGAGAGAGTGCGACACAGAGGGCCGGGGCTCACTGGAAGCTGCCGCCAAAGCCAGCCTCGCGGAGCGCCTGCATCACCTCGCTGGGCTTGAAGTTCTCCCCTTTTACGACGACACTCGCGGCGCCTGTCTTCGCTTCGTGGGAGTCTACTCCCTCGACTGACTCGACCGCTTTGGCGAAGGCCTTGACGCAGCCTCCGCAGCAGAGATGGCTACCGCGCACGACCATGGTGCCGGCGGTAAAATCATCGGGCTTGAGATCGGCGATCTTCACCGCCTCGTTGTCCGACTTCCCGTAGAAGCCCGCCGCCATGACCCCGCGCAGAGCGGCCTGAGCATCCTTGCCCGACGGTGCGGTGATGACGATAGTTCCCTCTTTGCGATCAGGGGTGAACGTCACCCCGGCCGGGACCGGTGTTTTTTCGTTAGCGGAGATCTTCAGGACCGCTTCCTCGCAGTCTTTGCAGCAGAGGTGGACACCGCTAAGGGTGATCGTAACGGCACCCTCGGGCACAGCGGGCACCGGAGTGGCGGTAGGGCCTGCGGCCGGTTTCATCGCCCCGCCCGCTTTGGCGATTGTCTCCTTGATGTAGGCACCGTCCTCGGGCGAGAGACCGGAGAGCGGAACTTCGTAGATCTGGCCGTTGGCGAGCTTGATTTTTACGGTGCCCTCGTCCTTCATCCCCGCAAACTCGGCGGGGATCTTTTTGCCGTCAGCGGCTCGCGTCCAGTCACGCACCTGAGCGTCGAGGACAGGACAGGAAAATACCGCGATCAGTGCCAGAGCGAGAGAGGCCGGAATGTTTTTCATTTGTGCAGATTACTGAATCCCGCAAGGCGCGGTCAAGAAGTGTCTCGTCCGTAACGAAACTTTCCGCGATGAGGTACTAAACAGATCCGACCGGAAAGCGTCATACTGACAGGGCTTGTCTTATCACCCCCGACTGTCCCTGAAAAATTCCCCCCTTGCTTCACTTCGTCCCGATTGACAGTGGATTTGAAGCATGATCGAATCTCGTTGTAATGAAACTTTCTCTCCTCCCCGTCCTTTCGGCGCTTTTAGTCCTCCCTCTCACGGGGCGGGCAGAGACTCCGCCCGAACCGCTCCAGCTCCTCGCTCTCGACGCCTGGACCGCCACGGGGGCCTGGGCCAAAGCGGGCGAGATCCATGGGAGCACCCAGGAGAAGAAGTGGAAGTCCGTCACTCCCGGGGTCACCGTTCTTTACAACGGGGCCGAGGGCAAGACCACTAACATGGTCAGCAAGGGCGAGCATGGCGACGTCGAACTCGAGGTGGAGTTCATGATCCCCAAGTCCTCCAACTCGGGTATTTACCTGATGGCTCGCTACGAAGTCCAGATCCTCGACAGCTACGGCAAAGCCGACGACGGTCTTTCCTTCGGCGATTGCGGCGGCGTCTATGAGCGATGGGACGAGGGCAAACCCGAGGGCTCGAACGGCTACGAAGGCACCGCCCCGGCGACCAATGCCTCGACCGCCCCCGGCACCTGGCAGACCTATCAGATCCAGTTCCGCGCTCCTCGCTTTGATGCCGTGGGGAAGAAGACGGAGAACGCCCGCTTCCTCCGCGTCGTGCATAATGGCGTCGTCATCCATGAAGATGTCGAGGTGACCGGTCCCACCCGCGGCGGCGCGGCCGGCCCCGAAGTCCCCCGCGGTCCCGTCATTGTGCAGGGAGACCACGGCCCCGTCGCCTTCCGCAAATTCATCGTGCGGCACAACACTTTCAAGTAAAGAGAGTCAGGTCACCGGCCCATCCCTCTTCGATCCCCGCTTCTCCACTGTTCAGTGGGCAAAGAGCGGGTCACTCTCATTGCCACCCGAGAGCAGGTAGGCGAGCAGATCGAGGACATCGTCTTTGCCGAGGGTATTGATCAGTCCCGGCGGCATCATGCTGACGGGTGAGTCCTTCATGCTCTCGAGGCGCTTGCGATCGACCGAGGTGATCTCGTCGGGGTTCATCATGTTCGTATTCACCTGGACCTTGTCGCCGGCGAGATTCATGATCCGGCCCGTGACGACGGAGCCATCTTTCATTTCAAAAATCATCTGGCCGTACTGGTCAGAGATCTCTTTGCCCGGATCGATGATGGACTCGAGGAGATCGCGCGGACTGAATTTTCCCCGCACACTGGTGAGATCGGGACCGATCGCGCCGCCTTCCTGATTGAACTGATGACAGGCAAAACAGCTCGTGGCACCGAACATGCGGCGCCCGTTCTGATAGTCGCGATTGCCCTCGAGCCCGACGGAGATGACGTCATCAAAGTCGGCGACGCTCCACGCCTGCACGAAGGCACGCGGCTCGGCGGTGAAGATCTGCTGCGCGGGCGGCTCGGCTTCGATGATCTCTTTCAGGGTGAGTTGGTCGGCCCCGGGAGTGTGCTTCAGGCAATCGGCTTTCATCTGCTCGATGAAGAGTCCGAAGCTCGCCCCGCCACGATAGGCTTTTGCCCGGGTGAACCATTGGAAAAGCTCGGTGCGGGTCTCGAGTGTCCAACCGCTCTCGAGATGGCGGAGCGACTTCACGTAAGCGATCTGTTCCTCCTGCAAGGGGGCGGTCTTGAGCAGATCGATGCCGATCGCGGCGGCCTCGGGACGGCCGAGATAGACGAGCAGTTGCAGGGCCTCGGGATCGATCTGCGGATTTCCAAAAGGCATCGAGCCGAGGATCCGCTGCGCGACCGAATCCCGCACGGCCGGGCTGCCCTCGCCGAAACGGGTAAAGGCGAGGCTGTAGGCCCGCACCAGGTCGAGCCGCTGGCGGGCGCTGAGATCGTCCATGGAGAGACGATGGAGAGCCTCGACGACACGATCCTGAAGTGCGGCGTCGCCAGCATCGCCGTGGCGGGCCAGGGCGATGATGACATTGGTGAGGGCCTCGGGATCTTTTTCCGCGAGGGCTCTCTCCCGCCACTCTGCAACGGGCTGATGCTCGACGGCGAGGCGGGCGGCGTAGCGGGTGAAACGATCCTCGCTCCCGAGATGCGGCCAGGCAGCCTCGAGTGCGGCCGGATCCGGGCGGTGAAAAGCCTCGAGCGTCCGGCGCAACTGATGTGCCTCTGTCAGGGTCGGGTCGGCGGCAGGCTCGGTCGAGTCAGTGCCGGTGTAGGTGACGCGGTAAAGTCCCGACTGGACGCGGCGTCCGCCGATCGCGATATAGAGCGCCCCGTCGGCGGGATTGACGAGCAGGTCGGTGAGCGGGAGCGGCTGGGCGCTCATGAACTCCTCGACCTCCGCCTTGTAGGTCGCACCGTCAGGCTCCAGGTGCACGGCGTAGAGTTTGCCGTAACTCCAGTCGGCGGCGAAGAGGGCGTTCTGATAGCGGGCGGGGAACTTTGCCCCGTAGCCGAAGCTCACCCCGGTCGGCGAGCCCGGGCCGATATTGACGACGGCGGGCAGACTGTCGGGATAATGGGCGGGCCATTTGCCCCCGCAGGTGCGCCAGCCGAACTCGCCGCCGCTCGCGACGTGATTGATCCGCGTCGGACGATACCAGGGCGTGCCGATGTCCCACTCCATGTCAGCGTCGTAGGTGAAGGCGTCACCGAGGCGGTTGAAGGCGAGGTCGTATTGATTGCGAAATCCGGTGGCGATGAGGTCCCACGTTTTGCCCTCGGGATCGGTCTTCGCGACCCAGCCGCCGGGTGCTTTGGTGCCTTTCATGAAGCCTCGTCCGATCGGACTCTCGAGGAGCAGATCCTCACTCCAGACGCGGGGAATGAGCGAGGAATCGATCCCGGTGACGGGCGTCTGATTTCCCACGACGACGTAGAGCGACTTCCCGTCGGGCGAGAGGACGACGGCGTGCGGGCCGTGTTCGCCGCCGATCTCGTCGAACTTTCGAAGTTGCTCCTTTTTGTCATACTGATCATCGCCGTCCGTGTCTGTGATACGGTAAAGGCCGCGTCCGCCGTGCTCGGCGGTATTGAGGACGGCGTAAAGACTATCAAAAGCATAAAGAAGCCCCTGCGCTCCGCCGATATCGACGGGGATCTTCTCGACATTGGCCTCGGGAATGACGGATCCGTCTGCCGGGATGGTGATGCGGTAGAGTGCCCCATATTGGTCCGAGACGATGAGACGATGTTTGTCATCGATCGTCATCGCGACCCACGAACCCTGATCCGCTTTGGGCACGGAGTAGAGCAACTCGGCCGTGAACCCCTCGGCGAGCTTGATGTCCTCGACCGCCGTGGCCTGCGGGACGCGAAGATCGAGCAGGGCGGCAAGGGCGGAGGGATCGACTTTTCCCCACGGCGCCGCGCCGAAGTCGCGCACCTTCACCGCGTCGGCCCAATTCGCGCCGGTGGTATCATAGGCCATCGTGTTCCATCCCTTTTGCGTTTTGTCCGATGCCAGCCAGGAGCCGTCGGTGACGTAGCGGGACTTCGAACCGTCGAGATCGGTCAGTTCGAGCAGCACAAAAACGCCGCCGATCCCGCCCTGATTCTCCGCAGAGACGGCGATGAGATTTTCGCCGCCGCGCTTGAGCTGGTCGGTCACATCCTCAACGGCGGGACGCTCCCACGACGTCCCTTTGACCCCTCGTTTGTTCTCATTGACAAAGACCTCGACGCGATTGTCACCCGAGGCCACGAGGATGGCCCGACGCGTCGTCGCTGGGATCTGAATTTTCTTTCGCAGGAAGACTCTCTCCTCCGGGCCGGGTGTAGCACCGGACCAGACCCACTGCGGAAGCGACGCGGCGGATTCCTCTCCGCGCAGCGCACTACCGGCGAAGGTGAGACCGAGGGCAAAAATGAGGAGGAGAGGTCGAGGGGTCATCTGAGGGTTTCTTTACTTGATACGAGCTCGCGCGGCAAGGCCGGGAGACACCCAAATGGCGCAATCGTGGGCATTTGTGGTTGGCAGATGGTCGAACGTGCGCTGAAATTCGGTATTTCGCCGGGCAGTCTTTGGCCTATAGTCCGTGCCTATATCCCCTCACACATGAAATCAGCCTTCGCTCCCCTAACCCTCATCGCGCTGCTCTTTCACCCCTGCCTCGCACAGGAAGCCGATCAGGAAAAAGGGAAGACTCTCGCCGCACCGGTCAAGTTTCTTACGAAAGAGGCCTACGACAGCGAGGCGCAGGTGCGCATCAGTAACTTCAAGCTGCCCGAGGGCGTCAGCGCGAGCCTCTTCGCCGATTCCAGCCAGACGCAGAACCCGAGCGCGATCTGTTTTGACAACAAGGGTCGTCTCTACATCGCCGAGATCCACCGGTGGCGCGCGGGCGTGCAGGACATCCGCACCGAGCAGCGACTCCTCCTCGACGATATCAACAACCGCACCAGCGAAGACCGGTTCAAAATGTATGAGCAGGATCAACTGACTCGTCCCCTCTCTTTCTACACCGAGTTCACCGACCGCATCGTCCGCGTCGAGGACACCGACGGCGACGGGCGAGCCGACACTTCGAGCGTCTGGGCCGACGATTTTAACGAAGTCCTCGACGGTCCCGGGATCGGGCTCATTGCCGGGGGGAACGACGACATTTACTACACCAATATCCCGCAGCTCTGGCATCTCCGCGACGCCGACGGGGATGGCAAAGCAGAAGATCGCGTCTCGCTGCAGGATGGCTTCGGTGTGCGCATGAGCATCTCGGGCCACGACATGCACGGGCTCGTCTGGGGGCCCGACGGGAAACTCTACTGGTCCATCGGCGACCGCGGGTATCACTTCACGACCAAAGAAGGTCGCCACTATGACCGGCCCTACACTGGCGGCGTCTTCCGCTGCGATCCCGACGGCTCGAATCTCGAGGAAGTCTACTCGGGCCTCCGCAACCCGCAGGAGCTCGCCTTTGACGAATTCGGCAATCTCTTCACCTGTGACAACAACGCCGACGCCTGGGATACGGGGCGTCTCGTCTACCTGATCGAAGGCGGTGACTCGGGGTGGAATCACGGGCATCAGGTGCTGATGAATTTCCGCAATCAGCTCAATCTCCGCACCCCGGTCTATGCGCATCCCGGGCACAAAGAGATCCCGATGAATCCGTGGATGACCGAGGCGATCTGGGAGCCGGACCACGAGGGTCGCCCCGCCTTTGCCCTGCCACCCATCGACAAGGTCTCGTGGGGCCCGAGCGGTCTCGTCTACAACTACGGCGTCACCGCGATGCCCGAACGCTACGCCGGTCACTTCTGGGTTTGCAACTTCGGTGGGTCGAACGGCGATCTCGAAGCCTTTTCGGTGAAAGAGTCAGGCGCGGGCTTTGCCGTCGCGCATAAAGAAGTCTTCATGGTCGGACTCGGTAACACGGACGTCGAGTTCGGTCCCGACGGGCGGATGTATCTGAGCTGTTTCAACAACACCGGCTGGATGAAGCAGGATCTCGGCAACATCTACGTCCTCGAAGCGACCGCACCGGAAAACGCCGACCTCATCAAGAGCACCCGCGAGATCCTCGTAAAAGACTTTTCCAGCCTCGACGGGAAAACCCTCGACGGTCTCCTCGCTCACCCCGACATGCGGGTGCGCCAGCGAGCCCAGTTCTCCCTCGCGAAAAACGAGACGGCGGGATCTGCTCTTTTTGCCGCCGCCGCCATTCAAACGGAGAACCGCCTCAAGCGCCTCCACGGCATCTGGGGGCTCGGTCAGCTCTCACGGAAAGACCCCGCCCTGCTCGACGCGATCATCCCCCTGCTCACCGACGGCGACGCCGAGGTGCGCGCCCAGGCCGCGAAAGTGCTTGCCGACTCCCGCACCGCCAAAGCCGGCGAGGCCCTCGTCGCCGCCCTCTCCGATGAATCGGCCAGGGTGAAGGCCTTCGCCGCGATCGGTGTTGGCAAATGCAGCAACATCCCCGCCCTCCCCCGTCTCTTCGAGATTCTCGCGGAGAATGACAACAAGGACGCCTTTCTCCGCCACGCCTGCGTCCAGGGCATCTGGTATCTGAACGAACGGGAAAAAATCCTCAAGGAGGTCAAAAATGAATCCGCCGCCGTTCGGCTCGGCGTGCTCCTCGCTCTCCGCAAACTGAACGATCCACGAGTGAAGTATTTCCTAACCGATGCAGAAGAATCCATTCGCTTTGAGGCCATCCGCGCGATCAATGACCTCGATATGCTCACCGCCCTGCCCGACCTCGCCTACCAGATCAAGGCCTACGCCGCCGCCGCGCCCGAGCTCCGTCTGCCCGCTGACCATCGCGACTGGATCATCCAGACCCGCCTCATCAACGCGAACTTCCGCGTCGGTCTGGCGGAGAACGCCGCCAATCTCCTCGCCTACGCCGCCCGGACGAAGCTCCCCTCGATGCTGCGCGAGCAGGCGCTCCTCGCGATCGAGGAGTGGAAAAATCCCAACCCGGTCGACGCCACCAACGGCTACTACCGCCCCCTCACCTCCGAAAGCCGCGGCGACATCACTGCTGCGGTGAAGGCGGGACTCCCCGAGGTTTTCAAAAATGCCGACGGTAGCCTCGTCGGACTCGCCACCCGCATCGCCCTCACCTACGGGGTCGATGCTCCCGAGGGACTCCTCGTCGCCCAGATCCGGGACGCGAAGATCGCTCTCGCCTCGCGTATCAGTTCGCTCGACGGGCTCGCCCGGCAGAATCCCGCCGCTCTCGCTCCGCTCTGGGAAGATCTCTTGAAAGACGACAACGCCGCCTTCCGCTCCGCCGCCGTGAAACAACTGCTCACGATAGCTCCCGCCCGCGGTCTCGCTGCTGCCCTGGAAATGGCGAAGTCAGATACCGTCTCGCTGCGTCAGCAAGGCTACCGTCTCCTCGCCGACTCAACCGCACCCGAGGCTACCGCCCTCTTCCGCGAGAGGCTCATCGCGATCGACGGGGAACTCCCCGGCGCCCTTCTGGACCTCCTCGAGAGCGCCGCGAAGTCAGAGGGAAAAGCCGTCGTCGCTCTCCTCGCCGCCTATGAAAAAGGGATAGCCCCCGCTGATCTCATGAGCGCTTTCAAACCCGCCCTCGAGGGTGGCAACGCAGCAAAAGGCAAAGAAATCTTCATGACCCACGCGGCCGGGCAGTGCGCGAAATGCCACAAAATCGACGGCGACGGCGGCATCGCCGGACCTGAGCTCACCGGGATCGGCTCGCGCCAGCAGAAGGAATTCCTACTCGAGTCCCTCATCGCACCGAGCAAGATCGTCGTACCCGGCTACGGGATCACCCTCGTGACCCTGAAAAACGGCGAGAGCCTCGGCGGCATGCTCATCAAAGAGGATGCTCAGCAAATCGTAGTGAGCACGCCCGATCCCGCCGCGCCCGCGAAGCAGATCGAGCGCACTATTCCCATGAGCGAGGTGGAAAGTCGCCAGCCCCCCATTTCCGCTATGCCCCCTATGGCATTTACACTCAGTAAGTCCGAGCTTCGTGATCTCGTTGCTTATCTGGGCTCGCTGAAAGCGAAAGGGGAAAAAAAGGGTCATTAAACACGGCGCTCATCCGTTATTGAAAGTGTCAGGCCCGGCCTTGAAGTCCGGCTCAACGCCCCCTATATTTGCTTATGAAGAGATTCCTTCTCCTCGCCATCGTATTCAGCGTCACGTCGATTCACGCAGCGGCCCCCCCCACCAAACGCGGCGGCGGTCTTTTCAGCTTCGGTGCGCAAAAGAGTGCACAAATTTCTGCGGGGCTCTTTCCTGAGAGAGGCTCCGAGGCCGCAGCCACCAATAATGTTGTCACCTCCTCCAGCGCCCCTGCCGGCGGCGGGAGTGATATCTTTCGCATGGGTCAGCCCAAGCCCGTCGATGCTGTCTCCTACGTTATTCAAAACGGTCGCAAGGTAGATCGTCCCATCGCGATGGAGGCACCGGTAGCGGCTACACCGGCAGCAGAGACTGCGGCCCCCCCTGTCATCGAGGCACCGGCGGAGACCAGCGGGGTCGAATTGGCCTCCGGCGAGGGTAGGAAACGAGGTGGTCTCTTTGCCTTCGGGCGTCGCGGAGACAACGCGGAGGAGAACGAAGTCGTCACCCCCATCCCGGCAGAGAGTGGCTTTGCCCCTCCCCGGGCCACTCCATCCGCCGCCCCGGCCCAGGCCCCTCTCGTCGCAGTCCCGGCAAGACCAGTAGCAGTACCGGCAACACCGGTCTCAGTCCCGGCAACACCAGTCGCTCCCGCAGTCGTCGTCGAGACAGCTGATACCCCGAACTTTGCCGGCGTGAAAAAGGAGAAGGGAGAAAAATCCCGCTGGCTCCCCTTCCTCTCCCGCAGGAAGCAGGACTCCTCTCCCGAAATGGCAGCACCCGCGCCCGCCGTGATCGCTGCCGCCGAACCCGTTCCCGTCGCGGTTCCCATGACGCCTGCAACGACAGCTTCAGCTCCTCCCGCGAAGCCCGCCGCCCCGAACACCGTAGCAGCATCCGCTCCCTCGGCGACCTTCGAAGTTCCCCGGGACGAATCGAAGAAAGAGGAGAAGAAAGAAGTAAAACCAGGCTCCTCTGGCGGTGGCATTCTCTCCCCCATAGCGAACATCCGAGTTCCCCGCAAGGAGATCGACCTTTCCTCCGCTGAGACCATCATCCAGAATGGCGAGATTGTGGCCGGTTCGGAAACCAATTTCGAAACCGTCACCGACTCGGGTTCATCGGCCCCACGCCAGGCCCCCCAGATCGTGAACGGCGTCAAGACCTACTCCTCGTGGGACGACATCACTGCCCGGTCATCCTCGGCGGCGGACAAGATTATCGGCTCGATGCGGTGAAAGGGCAGCTTGCGAAAGCGCTGGAAATCTCCCCATCCTGCACCAGCATAGACCCGCCTCCGGGATATGTTGAACTCCGTCCACTCCCTCTCCTACCAGCGTCGCGCCCTCCTTCTGGTAGGCGCGATACTATTGCTGCGACTCCTCTACGCCGCGCTCTTTGCCCGAAATCCCGCCGGGGACGAGGCCTACTACTGGGACTGGAGCAGGCAGCTCGACTACGGCTATTATTCGAAGCCGCCCTTCATCGCCTGGCTCTACGCCTTCGTCGACTGGGTCGGCCAGGGCGGTCTCTTCGCGTTCCGCGCGACTGCGGCGGTCCTCGGAACTCTCTCGCTCCTCATCCTCTACAAGCTCGCTGCGAGCCTCTTCGACGAGCGCACCGGATGGCTCGCCGTCCTCCTCGGTCTCGCCGCGCCGGCCAATGCGGTGCTCAGCTTTTTCCTCACGATCGATGCCCCGCTCGTCGTCTGCTGGGTGACCGCGCTCTGGATGCT
>JBDNIL010000324.1:0-5402 GCA_041688355.1 Verrucomicrobiales bacterium
GCGGCGCGTTTGCGGCGGATACCCGGATCAGTCGAGCAACTCCTTCAGCTTCGCTTCCAGCGCAGACCCGCGCACGCCCGTGGCGATGATCTTGTTGTCCTTCACCAAATATACCGCAGGGATGGAACTCACCCCGTATTCGCGAACGAGTTTGCTGTCCCGCCCTCACCATCGAAGGCTTGCGCCCAGGGCATGTCGTTCTCATTGATAAAATCCTCGAGCCGTCCCTTGTCGCTGTCGAGCGAGATGCCGATAATCTCGAAGCCTTTTTCGTGATATTCCTTGTATGCCTCCTTCAATTTGGGCAGCTCGGCGATGCAGGGCGGACACCAGGTTGCCCAAAAATCGAGCAGGACGATTTTGCCCTTCATTTCCGCAAGATCGATTTTCCCGGCATTGACCGAGCGGAAGCTGATGTCGATGACGTCTCCCTCCTGAAGTTTCTCACCGCTCTTGTGAGTCACTTTGGGCCGCTCCACCTCTCCGCCAGCAGCGGAATCCGTCCCGGTCTTCTGTTCGGCGACAAAGGTCTTATCCGCCTCGCTCAGTTTCGCGAGCGGCAGCTTCAGCAAGGTTCCATTTGACCGCAGGATCTCCACTTCGGCTCCATTGAGCCGGCGGAATTCACCTTCGACCGTGCGACCGGACTCCGCCTCGGTCCAGGTGCGAGCCTCGAGAGAGGGGGGCGGCGAGCAGCGCTTCGTGGTTGCGGCCCGGATCGAAGTGAAAGAGCACGCCGCCACCTCCTCCGTTCGGTTCCGGTGGACGACGGATCACCCAAAAATGGCTTTGTTTGGCTTTTCCTTTGGTATCGGGATCGAGCAGCTTGATGAAGGTTTGCTGTCACTTCGCTCCACCCTTCGGGCAACGTTAGCACGTCGGCTATGTCGCTCCGCTCCGTTCGTCAATCCGCAAATCGTTGCCGCTGAGCAACTCCGTCCGCATCGCTTCATAAAGGATCCCGAGCACCACGCAGCAGCGCTCCATCCAGTGACACATCATGTTGCGATCGATGTTGACCTGGTGTTGGCGTTCGAAGATCTGCTGTTGCCGGTAAAAGGGCGGGTGATCGAAGTATTTGGAGACGATTTGCGAGGCGGTCGGACGGGCAGTCCGGCAGCGGCGATCGCTCCCGGGATGGCGCGATATTCGGCGGGCATCTCGGCAGTGATGACAGGGGCTTCGGCAGGCATCTTCACCGCCCGCACGGTACGGCGAATGATGAGCCGCTCAAAGTAGCCGGGCACGAAGTTGATTTTGCTCGATTGATTCGCTTCGCTCACCCTGCGGGCTGCCTTACGGCAGTCTATCTCCGCTGCGCTACGCTTCCTCCCAGAGGATCAGAGTCCGGACCGTGCCCGGCAGATCGCACGCAGCTGATCGGGCGTGAAGTCCGCTGCGGGAAGTTTTTGATCATGCGGTGCCAGCCGTCATGGATCATACCCGTGGCATCGGGTTCGACACCTTTTGCCCTGGCCTCTTTTCGGCCTTGTTTACGGCGCTTGCGGGCCACCACTCCACTGGCCCGTGCGGCCACGAGACGACAACGTTCACCCGCTGCCCCCGCCTCTACCGTCAGATCGATAACGTTTCCCCGATGGCGCTTGAGCAGCTTTTCAAGAACCTCGCCGGATTCGGATTGAAGGCCGGGAGTGAGAGGGCCGCGCGTCAGCAAAAACGCTCCACGGCGTTCTATTTCATTGAATTCGGCAATGAAGAAGTATCCCATATCCCGCAGCACGAGGTCGTTCTCTCGCACCATCGCGACGAATTCTTTGCCGATGGTCTTGTCCTGTTCCGTAGCGGAATGGAGCGAATGGGAAAATACTTCGCCGTCGAGTAAGTCGTAAGCAAAGTCGATCTTCACTCCGGCGGTGCTGCGATGTCTGTTACCACAGGCAGGGAAGATCGCGGCGTAGGCTTCGGGCATGGTTTGGACCGGGGAGTCCTCCAGCAGAATGCGGCGGATCGCGCCAGGACCTCCGGTGGAAAACGGCGAAGAGAAGCGTTCACCGAAGAGCCGGTGCATCGCCCCGGTGAGGAAAGCCGCGGACCCCTCCGAGGAGCGTCCGCGGACCGCCTGACTGCTGATGGGCAGGCCGGTTCGCCGAGACAAACCGATGGCGATTTGATTGCGAGAGGCAAGCCCCTGGGCAACTGCGCCGGAGAGAGTTTGGAGAAATGTCGAAGGGTCCATTCTGGGCGATTCGCGGATCACGGATCGGGTTTCCCTTGCGAGTGTGTCGAGATCGGGGCGAGGACGGGAAGAGGAGTCGGCGGGAGAGTCTCTTTGCAGAGAAAAGCTGCCGGCTCTCGTGCAAAGCCGAGTGAAAAATCGGGATCTTTTTATATTTAACTCACTAATGATCAACAGGTTAATTACTTAGATTGATGCGAATGGGTAAACTCCAACTGATCTCTTCCACCCGTAAGCCATCGTATAGGTTTTCGTTGTGAATCGTAACGTCATGGATTCCCCCGATTTCCGGCATTGCGATTCTTTCGAGAACATTTTTTTTGCTGCTCGTCGCCAGGATTCAATATCCGCCCATTGCTTTCGCCGGAGCGAATGAGAGGGCAATTGGTCTCTCATGGATTGGGAGGCCCAGTCACCATAGGCCCCAATAAGGTTGGCACTGTTCTCTGCGCCTAAACCCTCCAGCCCGGGGAGAACGAGAGGCCGCGCTATGGGATCGGACGCAAATGCACCCGTCATCGCAAGCCCACACAGTCCGGCCGAGGAGGCATGGATAAACCCTCGCCTTGATGGGCGCGAGTCGGCGGCTTCTTGATCTGCATCGATTTCTCTTTTCATCAGGACTCCAAGCTCATTCTCCGCGCCGAGTCAGCAATGGGCTCGGAAATTTTCACCCGTTTGCCGCCGTTTGCCGCCGCTTGCCGCCGCTTGCAATGCCTTTGCTCACAGCCCCACTTCAGCCCACTTCAGCCCACTTCAGCCCACTTCAGCCCACTTCAGCCCACTTCAGCCCACTTCAGCCCCACTTCAGGCGTGAGGGCACTGATGAGAGTGCATTCCCGACAGAACCTTCCCTTGCGACCGAGCGATCTTCCTCAATGTTGTCCCTCTCCGCTCCGGAGAACATTTTCCCCATGGGTGACAACGCAATGATCAAAATTCAGGGTGCCCGACAGCACAACCTGAAGAACCTGAATTTGGAAATCCCGAGAAACCGCTTCGTCGTCATCACGGGAGTCTCGGGGTCGGGGAAGTCGTCGCTCGCCTTTGACACGCTCTACGCCGAGGGGCAGCGCCGCTACGTGGAATCGCTCTCGGCCTATGCGCGGCAGTTCCTCGATCAGTTGGAGAAGCCGGACGTCGATTTCATCGAGGGGTTGACCCCGGCGATAGCGATCGAGCAACGCACTTCCCAGCCGAATCCGCGCTCGACCATCGCGACCGCGACAGAGATATACGACTACCTGCGCATCCTCTACGCCGCGCTCGGTCGGCCCCACGATCCGGTGACGGGCACTCCGCTGGTGCGCCATACGATCAAAGACATCGTCGATCACCTCACCACCTTCCCCGAGAGCACCCGCCTCATCCTGCTCGCACCGATTGCGAAGGAGAAAGGCGTTACGATACGCGAGGCGCTGGAGCGATACCGGGCCCAGGGCTTCATCCGTGCCCGCATCGACGGCGAAATCGTCGAGATCGAGGAGATCACGGAAAAGGCAAAACCGAAATCGGCCGACGTCGTCATTGATCGCCTCATCGTGCGCGAAGACATCCGCAGCCGCCTCGCCGATTCGCTCGAGGTGGCCCAGAAGATCGCCGAGAACCGCATCTCCGCTCTCGTTCAGACCCCGGGGAGGGAGACCTACGAGCCCTACGACTTCACTTTCAACTACACCAATCCCGAGACCGGCTTTTTCCTCCCGAAGCTGACGCCGAAGCATTTTTCGTTCAACAGTCACTTCGGCGCCTGCCCGAGCTGTCACGGGCTAGGCTCGCGCCTCGTGCCCGACGGGGAGCTGATGGTCCCTGATCCTGACAAAACGCTACGGGACGGCGGTGTGAAGACCTGGTGGACCGGCTCGAAGTCGCGCAAGGGATTCCACCAACGCGCCATTGAAGATCTCGCGAAGGCCTACGCGGCGGATCTCGACGCCCCGATCCGGAGTCTCCCGAGGGAGTTCAAAAAGGCGCTGCTCTACGGTGATGACACCTTCGAAGGTCTCTCGACCCAGGCGACACGACTCCTCGAGACGACCAAGAGCGAGGTGACGAAACGCAATGTGCGGCGCTTCATGTCCGCGAGGCCCTGCCCCGACTGTGAAGGAAAACGACTCAAGGATGAGATCCTCTCGGTCACGCTGACGCACGAGACTCGTCCGCTCTCGATCGAGGGATTCACCGCGCTCGCCATCGGCGACGCGATCCACTGGCTCGGTGGCGTGATCCTCACGGACGTGCAGGCGACCTACGCGACCGAGGTCCTCAACGAAATACGCAAACGGCTCACCTTTCTCAACACCGTCGGGCTCGGCTATCTCTCCCTCGACCGTCAGAGCGGCACCCTCTCGGGCGGGGAAAGCCAGCGCATCCGCCTCGCCACCCAACTCGGGGCCGGTCTCGCGGGCGTCCTCTATGTGCTCGACGAGCCGAGCATCGGGCTGCACCAGGCCGACAATGAGAAGCTCATCGCCACGCTGAAAAATCTGCGCGACGTGGGCAATACCGTCATCGTCGTCGAGCACGACGAAGACACGATCCGGGCGGCCGATCATCTCCTCGATCTCGGGCCCGGGGCCGGAGAAAAAGGCGGAGAAA
Organism: Verrucomicrobiales bacterium; assembly: GCA_041688355.1. Taxonomy (GTDB): domain Bacteria; phylum Verrucomicrobiota; class Verrucomicrobiia; order Verrucomicrobiales; family DEV007; genus Arctic95D-9. The sequence goes on from JBDNIL010000324.1 coordinate 4,796, forward strand.
TCCTCGCCCAGGGCACGCCGGAAGAGGTCTTTGCCAATCCCCGATCCATTACCGGCGCCTATCTCTCGGGGCGGCAGAAAATTGAGATTCCACCGCCGACTTCCTTTCCGTCCGAGACCCGCGAGCTCGTCGTGCGCGGCGCCCGCGAGCACAATCTGAAGAACATCGACGTGCGTTTTCCCCTCGGGAATTTCATCTGCGTGACCGGGCTCTCGGGCAGCGGGAAGTCGACTCTCGTCGACGACATCCTGCGCCGCGCTCTCTTCCGTCATCTTTACCGCAACAAAGACAAGCCGGGCGATCACGACTCGGTCGAGGGACTGGAGCACATCGATAAAGCCATCGTCATCGATCAGTCGCCGATCGGTCGCAGCCCGCGCTCGAATCCCGCGACCTACATCGGCGTCTTTGGTCCGATCCGGGATCTCTTTTCCCAGCTCCCCGCCTCGCGAACGCGCGGCTACGAACCGGGCCGATTCAGCTTCAATGTCTCCGGCGGACGCTGTGAGACCTGCGAGGGCGACGGACTCATCCGCATCGACATGCACTTCCTCAGCGATGTCTATGTCACCTGCGAGTCGTGCAACGGACGCCGCTACAACCGCGA
>JBDNIL010000325.1:0-50848 GCA_041688355.1 Verrucomicrobiales bacterium
GAGGATGGACGTCCCGTTGAAGTAGTCCATCGTCGCGTAGAGACGCTCGTCGAGCGTGCCGTTTTCGTTCGTGTCGCGGTCCCGAAGGATCAGTTCGTCCCGATGGCCGGGACGTTCGCCCCACAAATACTGCCGCGCCGCCGTCGTAGCGGTGTCAATTCGTTCCTCCACGGGCTTCCACCGGTCGCTCCAGTAGATGTGGACGACGGTGCCGCCGGATTCCTTGGTGATTCGACGGCTCAGCCCGTCGTAGGTGTTTTTCTGCACGGTCGCGCCGTTCTCGTCCTTAACTTCCACCAGGCGATTCCACGCATCCCAAACCGGGACGAACTCTTTCGGCCACCGCCGAAGCATAGCCGCACCAGCGATAGTCCTCGACCCGGTCGACCATTTCGGCACGGTAGGGGTTCAGATCAATGTAGGCAGCCACGGTCATCAAGGCCTTTTCATCGCCCTCGACGAGGAGGCTCTTGTAGCGCTCTTCCCAGAGAGTTCCTTTGCGGCCTTTTCGGCGGTCGTAAATACTGACACTGCCACGGGGTGAATCGCCACGACTCGACGTCAAAACGGGTAGCCGTGTCGGGCCGGGGCCGCCCTCGGTCCGGCGCGGGTTTGGCGATCAAGGTGCGTTGAGTGCGCAATCGTTCGAGCGGGCCGGGCTCACCTACCTTGGCGACCTTGGCGACCTTGCACACCTCACCAAATCGAGCCCACATTCCACTCCTCCATCAGCTCCACCGGTATATCTTCGAGGAATCGGGAGGGATGCTGCAAGACTTCGCCACTGAACGATCCATACCAGAGGATAGGATAGGTCAGATAGAGTTCATCCTTGGCCCGGGTCACGGCGACGTAGAAGAGGCGTCTTTCCTCCTCGAGACCGCTTTGGTCCTCACCGTCTTCGTCGAGGACGCGGTTGTTGGGGAACATGCCGTCGGCGAGCCAGATGCAGAAGACGACTTTCCACTCGAGCCCTTTGGCCTGATGGACGGAGCTGAGACAGACGGACTCTTTATCCGGTTCTTCTTCGGTCGCGGCGACGGCATCCTGTCCGGCGAGGAGGCTGAGCTGGCTGAGGAACTCCTGCAGATCGTCAAATTTTTCGGCGTATTTCTCGAGCTGGAGGAGATCCTGTTTCCGGCTGTCGAAATTGGTAAACTTGCTCCGCATGTACTCCTCGTAGACCCCGCCGAGGATGGAGGGCATCATGGGAGCGGGCCGCTTGGGATTGCCCTCGGCGTCGATAAGCTCGTCGAGGGTGTAGGCGAGCTGGTCCCAGCCCGGTTTTGCCTTGGCCGCGACTTTGAAAGTAAGCAGGTATTTTGAAAACGAGGTCATGGTGCTGAGCGCGGCGCCTTCGCACCTGGTCCACTCGCGCCAAAGGTTGTCGGCGCCTTTGTCTCCGACGCCCGGGAGCATTTTGACGAGACGTTTGAAGGCCACTTCGTCGCGCCGGTTGCAAACGAACTTCATGAAGGCGGCGGTGTCCTTGATATGGGCCTGTTCGAAGAAGCGCAGTCCGCTCGTGATGATGAAGGGGATGCCGCGATTGGTCAGCTCGAGCTGGACCTCCATGGCGTGGAAATGGGCGCGGTAGAGCACGGCGATCTCGTTGAGCGGGATACCTTCGTCCCGCAGTTCGAGGATGCGCTGGGCGACGAAGGCGGCCTGGGTGTTGGTGTCCTGCAAGGGGGCGAGGGCGGGCAGGACGAGGCGATCGGGCCGGGCGGGGGCGAGGTTCTTGCGGAACTGTTTGGTGTTCGGAGCGATCGCGGCGTTGGCGAGGCTAAGGATCTCGGGGACGGAGCGGTAGTTCGTCTCGATGACGTATTTCACGGCACCGGGGTATTTGTCGGGGAAATCGAGGATGTTGCGAAAGTCGGCTCCGCGCCACGAGTAGATGGACTGGGCATCGTCACCGACGACCATGAGGTTTTTTTGCGGCTCGGCGAGCAGATCGATGAATTCGGCCTGGAGGGTGTTGGTGTCCTGATACTCATCGACGAGGATCCATTCGAACTGCCGCTGATACTGGGCGCATATCGCGGGATTTTCCCGGAGGAGGAGGAGGGGCTTTTCGAGGAGATCGTCGAAATCCATCGAGTTGGTGGCCTTCTTTTTGGCCTCGTAGCTCTCTTTCAAACCCTCGATCGAGGCGGAGAGATGATTGAAATACGGGTAGCGGCGCTGGATCAACTCAGGCACATCGACGCCGGTGTTGGTCGCGAGGCTGAAGATGTCGGCGAGGAGTTCGGGCTTGGGGAAGCGCATCGCCTTGGTATCGATCTCACTCTCGCCGATGACGGCGTTCATGATCTCTTTCTGATCCTCGCGATCCATGATGGAGAAGCTGCGATCCCAGCCGAGGAGGTCGGCGTGGCGGCGGAGGATGCGGTTGCCGATGGAGTGGAAGGTGCCGCCCCAGAGATCGCGGGTGTCGTAGGGGACAAGTTCTTCGACCCGATGGAGCATTTCCTTCGCCGCCTTGTTGGTGAAGGTAAGGAGGAGGATGCTCGCCGCGCTGATGCCGTTGTCGAGGAGATAGGCGACGCGATAGGTGAGGGTGCGGGTCTTGCCGCTGCCGGCCCCGGCGATGACGAGGGAGGGACCCGGGGGTGCGGTCACCGCGGCGAACTGTTTATCATTCAGTTCTGCGGCGTAGTCGATCTGCGACTTCGCGTTCTTCGGGACTCGTTTGACAGTATATTCACGCGCCATCTTCGCCGGAGTTTAGCCCGCGAACACCGCTCTTGCGCAAATAAAACGCCGAACTCCCGTCTGATTTACATTTTCCTCGCGGCAGCTTCCGCCAACTGACTGCGCTCGCCACGTTCCAGGGTGACGTGCGAACTGCAGGACTCGTCGCGGAGACGGTCGCGAGTGTAAACAAGACCATTACTAAGTCTATCCACATAAGGGTTGTCGATTTGGGCGGGGTCGCCCACTAGCACCAACTTGGACCCCTTCGCCATCCGTGTCACGATGGTTTTTGCCTCAAGGGGAGTTAATTGCTGGGCCTCGTCGAGAATGAAAAAACGGTTCGGGATGGAGCGTCCGCGGATGTAGCAGAGGGCCTCGATCTCGATGAGTCCGGACTCCAGGAAGGGGTCGTAGCTCCTTTTTCCACCTCCGGCGGGAAAAGAGTCGTTACCGCCTTTGCGCGGTTTTGACTGCTGTTTGCGCTTCGCCGGCCCACCCTGCTCGGGGGTGAGGATGAATTCGAGGGCGTCGTAGACGGGCTTTAGCCAGGGATCGAGCTTCTCCTCGAGCGAGCCGGGGAGGAAGCCGAGGGTGTCGCCCATGGGGATGACGGGGCGGCTCACGGTGACTCCGTTGTAGGCTCCGTCGAAGGTCATGTGAAGGGCCGAGGCCACGGCGAGGAGAGTTTTCCCGGTGCCGGCCTGTCCGTAGCAGGTCACGAGAGTGATCTCGGGATTGAGGAGGGCATCGAGGAAACACTGCTGCCCCAGATTCAGAGGGCGCAGGGGAGCCCCGCGCTGGATGCGGATCTGTTCGGGGATGACGAGTTTGTGGAAGGCTCCGTCGGTTCCCATGCGGGCGGGCATGGTGCGTTTCTCCCCGGCCTTGAGGAGAACGTATTCGTTCGGGCTGATGCGACGGACATGGGAGGGCAGATCGATGGACCCGGCACTGGCGAAACGCTGGAGGTCATTCGGCTTCAGATCGACGACCATCTGCGAGGCCCCGACCTGGGCGCTGTCGACTTTGTCGTTCTGATAGTCTTCGCAGGGGATCCCGATGGCGAGGGCCTTGAGACGAAGGTTGAGATCCTTGGTCACGAGAATGGTGGGCGCCGTATTTTTCTCGCCGATCATCCGCGTGCAGATGAGGATGCGGTTGTCATTGCTCTCCTGTCCGCGGAAGACTTCCATGAGCTCTTCGACGACGACGCTCCTGGCACCAGTGGTTGCCTGGGCGGGAACGAGGCGGATCGATCCTCCGTCCCGGTTGGGAATCCCGACGGTGGCCTGCTCGGGGTGTTTCGAAAAGAGCGCGGCGAGCTTGCGATGAACGCTACGGGCGCTCGCGCCGCGTTCAGATTGCTCGTTTTTGAACTTGTCGAGTTCGCAGAGAACTTCGAGCGGGATGCAGAGGTGATTGTCGCCGAAGCGATCAAGGCAATCGGGGTCGTGCAGGAGCACGTTGGTATCAAGGACGAAGTTTTTCCCGATCGGGGAAGGGGCCTTCAGTCCGCTCCCGTAGGCCGGGTGCTTCTTCGCCTTTTCACTCTTTCCGTTTTTCGCTCCTCCGCCGGTTCCGAACAATTCGACCTGTACGGTCCCGTTCGAGTTTCCACCGGCGCCCGTGTCGGATTGTAAGTCAGTCATATGATCGAAAAGAATCGGTTCGTGAGAACCATGACAACCAAGAATAGCGAGATTCTGGCCAAATTGTTTAAGAATGTCAAAGTATTATCGGATTTTAAAATTTGACCATGACATCCCGTCCTGCCCCGGGCGCGTGACCGGCGAGGATTTGCTGAATAGCCTCTCGACCTCCACGTCGATGTCGCGGATAATTCGGCAGCCGCCCCTCTCCACCCGGCGTGGGGAACGACTTCGGTAAAAATTACCGGTGCAGAGGAAGAGAACGGTTTGGTAGTCTTTCACGGGATTACTTGTCCCGTTTCTCCAAGCTCGAAACTACTTCGGAAATGTTAAGTATTCGACACGTAGGCGACTCAGGCTGGTGCGGTCTCAGCGAAGATCTCGTCGAGGACGCGGAAGAGGAGGGCGAGGTTGACCGGTTTAGGCAGGACCATCTGTGAGCCGGCCTGGGCGACGGCCCCTTCGGAAAGTTCGGTCGAGTCCACGAGGGCGGTGAGCATCAGCACGGGGATGCGGGAAAGGCGGGGATCGCTCTGCAGGGCAGCCTGGACATCGCCGCCATCCATGCCCGGCATGACGACATCGAGCAGGATGACATCCGGTTGGAAAGCGCGGGCTGCATCCACTGCCTTCGTTGAGTCGTTCTCGATGCACACCTCGTAGCGGCCGCTCCTTTCGAGGTTCATCCTCAGCAGTTGCGTGAAGCCAGCCTCGTCATCGACCAGTAAAATTTTGCGAGTCATACTTATACCCCGATTAAGTTTTTGTTCCGTTGCGAGAATGCCAGTTATGTGCAGGATGTGTCAATTTCTTTCGTCTCATTCAACGTCGTGTGGACTTTTCCTGTCCCGAGTTTAGTGGGAAGGATGACTCGCGCGATGGCGCCGCGCTCGCGGGTGCGGTTGCGCAGTGAGAGCTGTCCTCCGTGGAGTTCCACGATACGCCGCGCCACGGAGAGACCGAGGCCAGTCCCGAGTCCGGTGGCCTTGGTCGTGAAAAAGGGATCAAAAAGCCGACCGGAATCGCTCGGGGCGATACCGCAGCCGTTGTCGATGATCTCGAGGATCACGACCCGGTCGCCCGAGCGGAGCACTTCGCGGGTGCGGGCCCCTTCATTTTTGGTGACATCTTCGAGTGAATCAGCTCGTGCCTGTATTTTGATATGCCGCGAACTCGAGTCCGCCATCGCATGGACGGCATTGATGATGAGGTTAATGAGGACCTGCTCGAACTTCGACATATCGAGGAAGACCATAGGCAGGTCCTTGTCGATCTTGATGGTGACGCACGTGGTCGACCGGGTGAGTTCGTGTTTTATGAGAAGGAGGACTTCATCGATAATCCCCCGAAGATCGGTCGCCTCTCTCATGAGGGAGCGCTGCGAGGAAAAATCGACGAGACCACGCACGATGCGGTCGGCGCGATCGACCGCCCCGCGCATCTGTTCGAGAATGGTAGCGACGTTGGCATCGTCGGGATCGATGCCCTGGGAAAGGTAGTCAACGCCTAGAAGAAGGAGGGCGAGGGGATTTTTTACCTCGTGCGCGACGCCGGCCGCGAGACGACCGATTGACTCGAGCTTCTCGGCCTGGATGAGCTGCATCTGGGTTTGCTGCAACTCTTTGTTGGTCGCGACGAGGTGGCTGTTCAGCAGCTCGAGCTGTTCACGGGATCTCACCTGCTCGGTGATGTCCTCACTGATGCCGACGACGAGGAGACGCCCGGTCTCTTTGTCGTGCACGGGAATCTTGACGGTGCGCAGATGGACTTCGCGCCCGTTTTTGGTCTCGATGATCTCCTCGGGGACCTTCATCAGCTTTCCCCGCTTGATGACGGCCTTGTCGACGCTGCGGAAGTAGTCCGCCGATTCCTGCGAAAATAGATCGTAGTCGTTGCGCCCGAGCGCTTTCGCGGCCCGCAGGGTTGTCACTTCCTCCTGCTTCTTGTTCCAGAGGACGAAGCGGAAGTCGTCGGTCGAGTCTTTCGCGAAGACAGCGACGGGGAGATTATCGAGGACCGATTCGACGATGCTGTGCTCTTCCATGACCCGTGCTCGGATCATAAGTAACAGAAGCAATTGAGAATGAGAAGGAAAACCGCCACAAAGACGAGATTTCCCCCGGATTTACCTCTCAGCGGAAGTCCCGATACTGGCTGCGCATGCTCTCGGTCGCGTCGATCGGTGACATTGAGGACGGCGCCGAATAGCCCTCGGAAGTGACGCCCCCGGCGCTGGACGGCGTGCATCCCGTGAGGAGGAGTGAGAGGGCAAGGCTGAGAGTGAGGAAGGCGACGGTGGCAAGCGGAGATGTTCTCATGGGAAAACTCTGAAGTGTGGCGCAATGAGAAGCAATCGAAAATACTGCGCGTGGTCCGGCAAATTATCAGCCCTGCTGCTCGCGAAGTGCGGAGAGTTCCTTAGCCTTCCGCTGAATCTCTTCGGGCGAGGGGAGGGTGCTTAGGTCGAGCTCGGCAAGGACTTCAGCCGGGATGATACCCGACTGCTGCAGCTTCGTGAGGCAGCGTTTGCGCTCGTCGAGGGCCTTGTCGGGGCTGCGCTCTTTGGAAAAGCGGGACTTTGCCTTGTCACTGCGAGTACGGAGGCTGGAGTAGATGTCACCGCCGAGGAGGGAGGTGATGTCCACCTTCATACTCTCGCGGGCGATGTCCTCCTGCTTCACCTCTTCGCCATTGATCGGTCCCGAGTTGTATTTGGGGAACATGATCGCCACCTCGGGGCAGACTCGCGAGCAGGCCGGGCAGTTCGTTTTGCAGTTGTCGTTGTTCTGCACCTGGATGCGCTTGTCGGAATCGACGCCGTAGACATCGAAGAGGCAGAAGCTGAGGCACTGCATGCAGTTGGTGCAGCGGTCGTAATCGATCACGGGGAACCACGGTTTCCACGAACCGGGAATGCCGGGTTGATTGAGTCCGACGCTCAGCTCGTCGCGCACTGTTGCAACGAGGGCGACGATCTCGTCGGGAGAGAGACCGCTCGTGTCCCGTGTCGCGATCTTCACCGCTCCGCTGCCGTCGATGACTTCAGGGGTGGGGCCGGTGAATCTACCCAGCACGACCACGGGAACCCGGGCAGACCGGCTCATGCGTGAATCGGGGGCGGCGGACTCAGTGACCCGCATGACGGAGTAGCCCTGATCGAGCAATGTCGTGGTGACAGTGAGGCGGGAGTCAGGCGACCATTTCTCAGCACCGTTTCCTTCGTAGACGATGACTTGGACGGGATGGGTGTCGTTTTTCATTTTTCTTCGGTTAGACGCCGGCTGATTTCCTCCGCACTGAGTTCACGCATGTTGAGCACTTCGACCCGGTCGCCTTCAGGAAAGGGGGCGCCGGCATGGTGGAATAGCCATTTCACCGCCCGGGGATAACATGCCACGATCCTGACGGGTGCATCCCCGGCAATCATCTCGCCGAGTGCCTCATCCTTTCGGGCGGACATCTCGCAGAGGTCGGAGACACATTCGAAGCTGGCTCCGGATTCACAGAGCCCGGCGAGAACGGCGTCTTTGGTAGCGGCGGGCACGGCCTGGGCAAAGGCACAGCGGCAATACAGGATCCTGGGAGGGGTTTCGCTCAAAGATAGAAAACAGGTAAGAGATAATTTGGCAGAGCCAAAGATTCGATTCATTCGCGCGGTATTCAAATGCAAATTCCGGGCGCATCGTCCGCGATGGCGCGGGATTTCCGTTTTAAAGAGAGGAAATTTGGGTTTCCAAGCGCTTTATATTCGTTACACTTGCATGGACGTGCCCCACCCGATTCCAGACCCTCGAATTTTCAGCGCTTTTTTGGTCCTAACCATGGCCTTTTTGAAGGCTCCCGAATCCTACGCGCAGGACGCTCCCGCAGCAACACCTGTCGAGACTACGGAGATTCCCGAGCGTTTTTTCCCGGTGCAGGATAGCTCGGGCTTCTTCTGGCAGGCATTGGGAAATGGTGCCCTCGTCTCGGGCGATGCTCAATACCTGCAGTCCGGCCTCAATCTCATCGTCGATGGCGCGGGCTTCGCGCCCGGAAAGGCTTTTGTTCGCGAACCCCGGGCGGGGGCGGAGAAGACGGACCTGCGGCTCGAAGAGAAGCGGTCCGACCTCACGATCACACGAGACCTCTGGTTCGACACGCGTCGCTCTGCCGTGCGCGTCTTCGACACCCTCACGAATAGCTCGGGCGCGGAGAAGACGGTGAACGTTTCCCTGCGCACGACTTACCCTTTTGCCTGGCAGAGCCTTCACGGGACAGGCGGCGGACTTCTCTCGAACGAGCCCTCCCTGCAGCTCGGGGCCCGTGACTACAGCCTTTGTGTCCACTTCAGCCCGAGCGAGGGGCGGCATGACACCCTCTTCGTGATGGGTTCGGAAAAAGGCGGGCAAATGGCGGAACTCAAAGCCTCGGCAAATTCGCGGGAGCTCACCTTCATTTACCCGCTCGAGATCCCGGCGGGAGAATCACGGAGTCTGCTCCACTGGGTCATGCAGCGGAATCTCCCGGATGTGTCTCAGGATCTCGCCGCGATTTCCCCGTTTATCCAGAGGGACAGGCTCATCGTCCCCGAGGTCGATCCGAAAAGCCATGCCCGGGTGGTGAACTTCGCCACGACAGCATTCCAGATCGAGGCGACCGCGCCCGCCCAGATCAAGGCTCTCGTCGCGCTGAACCGGCTCACCGACCGCATCGGATTCCACCGGCGGTCCGAGGACATTATGTGGATCAGTCCCACCAATCAGATCTCGGGCACGGTGAATCGCGAAGGTTCCCTCACCATCGGGACCGCCTACACCGGCGATCAGGAGGTGTCGATGGGGGACCTCGCCGCGATCCGGGGGACAGCCGGGAACGGGCGGAATCCGATCATTTATCTCCGCGATGGTCGCGTCCTCGCCGGACCCCTCCGGAAAGGAGAGGTCGCCTGGTCGATCGGGACCAATGCGACTGCCCCGGCGGCAACGACTGCCCCGGCGGCAACGGAAATGGTGGACTTGTCCAGTCTCAATCTTCTACTCCTCGCGACCGGTCCTGATGACGGAGTCGCCCCGGCGAAAACGACCCATTTTTTGAGGTTGATCGACGGGACGGTCCTCCCGATCGCAGCGGGAGCCGACCTCGCGATGGATCTCACGACCCCCTGGGGAGTGGAGAAATGGCTCTGGTCCGATCTGGTCGAGGCCGGCCATGTCTTACTGCCCTCCCCAAGGCTGCGGGTCATCCATCGGAATGGATCGGAGATCTCAGCCTTGCTCTCAAGCGGCACATGGTCCCTCACGACCGCCGCCGGCGCTGCCGTCGAGATTCCCACCGCAGCGATTGATCGTATCTGGACTGTCGGCGCCGCCGGCGTGACCCGCCTGACAGGGAATGCGGCCGGGACACCCTGGATTGATTTTGCTGAAGTCCCGAGTGGTCAGGGGCCCGCCCGCGGATTTCTCCTCGCCGGCAACCAGCTCATCGAGGCGGCATTTGCCGATGAAAAGATGGCCCTTTCCGAAGCCTCGCGCGAATGGCAAATCGAGACCGCCCGCATCGTGAGCCTGCGCCGCGGGGCTGAACCGGACGTACAGGGGGAGATAGTCGTGGAGTTGGACAACGGTGAAAAACTCAGTGGCCGGCTCTCCGCTCCCTATCTCAAACTGGTGCGGAACGGCATCGAACTGGAAATTCCGGGGAGCTGGGTTCTCGGCTACCGCCACACCACTCCCTGACGCATGCGCTTTTTTCCGTCATCTTCCGGCCTTCTCCCGATCAGTGCGGTCTTTGTCACGCTGCAACTCTGGGCTGTCGCGACGGGTCTCGCGCAGGTGCCTGCGGCGACGATTCCGGGAACTCCGGCAGCCGAGCCCCCTCCCGGCATCGCTAAAGAGAGCGCCGCAGGGATGGTACTGGAGTCTCCCGGCCTCATTCCCGCCGCCTTCGGAGTCCGCACGGACCGCGAGGGCAACTCCTGGAGCGTGGAGCGCGACGGCAACATCGGCCGCATCGGCAGCACGATGGTGAACAGCGGGCTTGCCCTCAGTGTGAATGACGAAAAATTCGCAGGCTTCCAACCCATGATGACCGCAGACGGGAACGAGTTCGTGCTCCAGGGTGTGCCCTTTGCCAGTCTGCCGGGACTGCAAGTGCAGCGGCGCGTGCTCCTCGTCGATCGGGGTAGTGGCCTGCGTTATGCCGAGCTTTTCTACAATGGATCGACCGATCCGATCCGCTTTTCTGTGGGGCTCATGACGCATTTTTCCGGAAACTACCAGACTTTTCTGAGTGATCGCGGGCGGAGCGAGCCGGTCATCCTGAGTCCGGCCGAATCGGGGATCATCGTCTTGCCGGGGGCCTCCCAATCGACGCGGGCTTTCCTGTTCACGATGGCGGATGCCGGGTCCGGGGTGAAACCGACGATCTCCTCGCAGAACCGCTACGGACTGACCTTCCGCTATCAGCTCGACCTTGGGCCGGGGGAGACGGCGGTCATCGTGCACCACGTCACTCAGGTCGTCATCCCGCAGAATTTCGACAGACCCACGCTCGCCTCCCTGACCCGTCCACACTCCTTCGACACGCTGCGCCGCAGCTTTGACGAAGACTGGCGGGAGTTCGTCGTGAACTACAGCGCCGACGCTATTGAGAGCAGAGGCGAGGCGCTGCGCGAGGGCGGCGTAGGGTCGCTCGGCTTGTTCCCCGGAGCGCTCGATACTCTGGCGATCGGGGAAAAGACGCGACTTTTCGGAAAGACTGAGGGCGGACCGATCCGCCTGAAAGGGCGCTACGGTGAGATCGAGATCGCGCTCGAGGCCGTCGCCGCACTCTCAGGGAAAAGCGGCGGCACGATCCGGGAAACGAGGGTCTTCCTCCGCGATGGCCAAGTCTTCTCCGGGGAGATCACGGCCCCGGCCCTCGCCTTCGTGCAGACAGGCGGCGCCCGCGTAGCGCTCGATCCGGCCACGCTAGACCGGCTCGTCATGGCAGAGTCGACCCGGGAGGGGATTCCCGGGAAGGACTGGACGACCGATTCTCTCGCCCTTGTCGAAACGTACGGAGGCGACCGCATCAAGATCAGGGACCTCGCAGCCTTTTCGCTGAATCTGACCACGCCCTGGGGTGTCCTGCCGATCTCACTGGACGCTCTCGCCTGGCTGCGCCCCTTGGAAGGGGGGCTTCCCGGATTCCGGGTGGAGCTTAAAGACGGCACCTTCATCAGCGGTTTACCTAGTGGCGAAGTTCTCCAGCTCGGCGATACCGACATGGGCACTGTCTCTTTACGCGGGAGTGAGTTAAAGAGCGTTTTTACCCCGCCTCTCTCAACGGGCATGTCAGCGGCAGCCCCGGCCCCGGTCGAGACAGTGACCCGCGTCGCGGGCGGGCAGACGCTCGTCGGGCCGATTTCCGACACGACTGTGCCCATCGTCAGCGAGGGCAACCGGCTCGAGACGAGCGTCTCCGAAATCCGGAAAATACGGCGCCTCGAGACTATCGCAGGCGAGGAGGCAGCTACCGCAGCCGACGCCCCCGCCTTCGAGATCGAGCGCTGGGACGGCGGGAAGATCACCGGGTTTCTCGGCCTCGACTTTTTCTCCATTGAGGTGGAGGGGCGCATCTGGCTTGTGCCGGTCCGGGAGGTGATGGAGATCGAGTCGGCCTCGCCCCTGCTCACGCCCGACTCCCTCGAGAAGATCAAGGCGCTGATCTCTCAACTCGCGGCCGATGACTGGGCCACGCGGGAGGAGGCAACCCGCGACCTCGGCGCATTCGGCTACCTTGCCAGACCGGTCCTGCAGCGCGAGCTTGGCACGACGAAGGATCCCGAGGTCGGGCGGCGCATTGAAAGAGTGCTGGCCGATCTCAACTGATCCCGCGTAACCTTTCGTAAAGCTCTTGGAAACTGCCCCTCATTCCTCCGACTACCCGGCTGCCGCGCGGCAGGTGAGAAATCGCCTCGCCCGGGTGCGTTTTGCCGGCGGCGTTCTCCGCACCCACCTCGTTGCGGGCGGACTCGCTCTCGCCGCCGTCGCGATTCTGCGGATCGCGGGTGAATGGCGGTCGGGGGAAGGGCTCGTCGTCCTCGCAATCCTGCTCTTGTGGCTCGCAGCCGTGGCCGCCCATGCCCTCATCGGCCTGCCGCAGGTGAAGTCGGCCTTGCTCCTCCTCGATCGGCGGGGGAACTGGAAAGATTGCTTTTCCTCCGCCTGGGAGTTCCTGCAAGCCCCGTCGGCAACGGCAGCGCAGTCGCTCCATCTCGAACGAGCCGGGGCCCGGCTGCCCGAAGCGCTCCAGGCTCTGCCGTCGGTATTCCCGCTGCCATCTCTAAGGTGGATCTGGGTCGCGCCGCTCGTCGCGATCCTCTTTGCGATCACTCCATGGTTCCGCAGCACTCCGGATTCCCGGGACCTGGAACTTACCGATGGCATGAAAGACGCCGCTGCGATCCAGGCTGAGGAACTCCAGCGCGAGGTCGAGCGTATTCGCAACCTGGCCTCTCTTACCGACGGAGAAAAGAAGCAACTCGAAGCTCTCGGAGTAAATGTCGATGCCGTCGCCGAAAAGCTCGCCAATCCCGATGGACTTACCACCGGCGAGATGCTCGAGTCGCTCGAGGGTCAGGCTCGCGAGGCGGAAAAACTGGCGGAAAAACTCGGCCTCTTTTCCGACGGATGGGCCTCGGCCGCGATGATCGAGTCGATGAGCCAGCAGCCCGATACGGCCGATCTCAGCCTTTTCATCCGGGACAAAGCCGCCGCGCCGGCTGCCGACGAGGCGCTGCGTCTCCACGGTCTCCTTGATGATACCGGCATCACCGGCGAGACGCAGGAGCGCATGACCCGCTCGCTCGAGTCCATCATGCTGGCGGCCACCGATGAGGATCAAACCCGACCGGTCGGGGAACGTTTTGGCAATGCCTCGATCAAGATGCACGATGCCCAGCCGAAGACGGCCGCCCGTGAGTTCGAGGAACTGTCGAAATTCTTCCGCCAGGTAGCGGGCCGGGAAGAGGCCCTCGCGGAACTTGAGCGTCTCGCCGAGACCTTGCGCGAGGCGGGCAGTGAGATCAGTGGCAGCGAACTGGAGAAGATGGAGAGCATCGCCGATGCCGCCGGGACTGGCTCTCCCACTCCCGAAGGTCTCCAGGCCCTCGACACTGACACCCCGGGAAGCAACCCGCAGGGCATCGCGGCTCCGGGTTTCACCCCTGATGCGGGGGCAGGGGCATCTGCGATACCTCTGGCCTCCACTCCGCCGGGCGAGGCGGGCGACGCGCAGAAAGTCCCCGTCCCCGGGGCGGCCGCCGGTGAAAGCAAGGGCGAGGGCGAGAAGGGTGCCAAGAGCCCCGGCGGCGAAAAGGGCGAGCAGGCCTTCACTGCGCCCGTTCCCGGTGAATCGTCCCAGGAGGGAAAATCCGGGTCAGCCCTCGGCATGAGCGACAAATCTCAGAAGGGCGAGGGCGAGGGCGGTATGCTCAGCGCTCCCGTTCCGGGGATGGAATCAGGCCAATCCGCTCCGGGCGCGGGCATGAGCCTCGGCTCGGGCGCCTCGGCCCAGTCGGGCAAGGGGGGCGACCAGGCTGGCACCGGCACCGCCGCGATGACCGAAGAGGCCGCCGCCGAAGCATTGAAGGCGACCGGGGACTCCCAGGTCGCGGCCCGTGCGGGGACCGAGGGAGAGTCCACCATGAAGAGTATCGAAGGCGAAGTGAGGGCCGAAAAGGCGGCGAGGAGCCGTCAGGAGGTCATCGCTGATTTCATCGCAGTGGAGGAGCAGGCGCTCGACGACCAGTCCCTCCCGCTCTCGCGGCGGCAGCACGTCCTGCGCTACTTTTCCGCGATCCGGCGACAGTTTGAGAAGGACGGGGAGGAGTAAGCTCCCAACTCTCTTCGCGGGATTGATTTCGAGCACTTCTCGACGATTGATTGAACCATTTTATATGAGAAACAGCCACGAACTCGGACAGGATCTGGAGCGATTCAGAGACAGGTTTCACGCCCTGAAGACAGAGATCCAGAAAGCCATCGTCGGCTACGACGATCTGCTCACGGATACGCTCGTCGCTGTCTTTGCGAGAGGTCACATACTCCTCGAGGGGGTGCCGGGACTCGGTAAGACCTTCCTCGTGCAGACGCTCTCCCAGGTACTCGGCCTGACTCCGGGTCGCATTCAGTGTACTCCCGACCTGATGCCGGCCGACATTCTGGGAACCCACATCGTGAATGAGAACGAAGAAGGGCGACGGGTCATGCACTTCGAAAAGGGGCCCGTCTTTGCCAATCTCGTCCTCGTAGATGAGGTCAACCGGGCCACTCCAAAAACACAGGCCGCGCTCCTCGAAGTGATGCAGGAAGGGAGTGTCACCGCCGGCGGCGAGACCATGCTCCTGCCCAAGCCCTTCTTTGTCATGGCGACCCAGAACCCGATGGAGATGGAGGGAACCTACCCGCTTCCCGAAGCCCAGGCTGATCGATTCCTCTTCAAGCTCCGCGTGCCCTTTCCCGACCGCGCCACTCTCGTGGAGATCTCGCGCCGGACGGCCGCCTTTGACGTGCCCGAGCTCGCCCGCATCCTCGACGGGGAGGAACTGATCCGCTTTCAGAAGATCGTCTCCGAAGTCCCCGTGGCGGATCACGTCAACGAATACGCGGCGCGCATCGTCCTCGCAACCCATCCGGGAGACGAGGGCCAGACCGCCAGCGTCGCGAAGTATGTCAGCTACGGCGCCAGCCCCCGGGGGATGCAGTCACTTATCCGCGGCGCGCGCATTCACTGTGCCCTCGACGGCCGAACTGCCGTCTCTGTCGAAGATGTGAAGCGAGTCGCCCTCCCGGCCCTGCGTCACCGCGTCATCCTCAATTTTCAGGGAGAGGCGGAGTCCAAGAGCGTCGACGTCCTCGTGCAGGAGGTTATCGACAGCATCTCCACCACTGTCCTGGTCTGACCCCTCCGTACGAGGAGATAATGAAACGATCACTGATGAACCGCAGATGGGGAATGAGACAGGGCTGGCTCTGCCTCCTCGTCGTCGCCTTCGCAGGATCGTTCTCCCTCCCCGCACAGGAACTCACGGAGGAGCAATTTCTCGCAAGTTCCCTTCGCGACCGCACCGCCCTCCACTACGATCCACTTCTCGACGCCCCGCTTGACTCTCTCGTGAAGCTCTACCGCGGAGCAGAGCGGGTCGATGAACTCGTCGGGCTCTACCGGAGCCATGTGGAACAGTATCCCGAGGACGCCGGGGCAAAGACGGTCCTCATCCGGCTACTGCGACGGGTCGATCGCAGCGGCGCGGACGAGATGATCGCCTCGGCAGTCCCGCTCCACCCGGATTTTGCTCCGCTCCAGTATGTCTTGTTCCGCTTTCTCGAAGAGCGCGGCGATGCCCGAGCCACCGAGGCACTCTCCCGGGCGATCGATCTCGAAACAAATCCCGCCCGTCGCAACGAGTGGCTCGGGCAACTTCTGCAATTGTCAGAAGGGGAGGCGGCACGTGCGCTGGCAGAATTGCAGTTCAACAAGCTGCTCGCTCTCGAAAACCAGTCAGTCGAGAGCCTCCTTGCTCTCGCGAGACTGATGCAGCGCTATCAATTCTGGGAACTCAGCATCGCCGCGCTGAATAGGGCGAAAGCCGCCAAGCCTGATCCGGAAGCCGGGGTGGAGGCTGATCTTATGCTTGCCACGGCGCAATCGCAGCGGGGAAATCGCGTCGATGCGGGGCGCATGCTCGAGGCACTTTTAAAACGACTCTCCGGTGATCACTGGCGGAGGCGGGAAATCATGAGCCTGCGGGTCAGCGTGCTCGCCACTGATGCCGAGCGCGAGGAGATGCTCGCCGCGCTCGAAGCGGCCTATCAGAAAAATCCTCGTAATGAGACATCCGTCCTCGACTATGTAGATTTACTGGTGGCGTCGGAGAGACAATCCGAGGCAGTGAAGGTCGCTCTCGCAGCTCTCGCAGCTCTCGCCGAATCCCCGGCCTCGCGCCGGATCGAGGCCCGTGCTCTGGAGTTGCTGGAGGTATCGCCCGATCCTGCGGCCTACGCCGTCTTCCTCGGGCAGCGCCTCGAGATCGCGCCGGATCGCAGCGACCTCCGCTTTCGTCTCGTCAAGGCCTATTATGCCCTCGGACGGGACGCTGATGCCGGTCAGGACTTCAAAACTCTGGTCGCTGGTCTCGCGCCCGAAGAGGTCTCGGCTCGTCTCCTTGAACTGCAGCGATACCTGCGCTCGATCGATCGCATCGACGCTGCGGCACCCTATCTGGAGAACTACGTTCGCAACCACCCGACGCGCCTCGACGTCGCCCGCGAACTCGCCGAGATCTATGCCGACAGTGATGCCGGCGCCGCGATCGATGCCCTCGCGAGGACTCTGGGCGCGGCCGAGGCAGAGGCGTCAGCGGTCATCGACCTCGCTGAATTCCTTGTCAGCCGGGATTTCCTGCTGCCCGCCCGCGTTCTCGTCACCGCGAAGCTCGCGATTGAGCCGAAGCAGTTTGAACTGGGGTTACTGCTCATCGGGATCCTGGGAAAAATAGGGGACGCTGCCGGTGCTGATCAGCAGATCGCCCTCAGCCGGGAACTCGCTGATACCTCACCCCGCTATGCCCAATGGCTCGAGGGAGCCGTCGCCGCGCACCGCCGACTCGAGACCCTCACTGGTTTTTTCGACTCCGAGCAGAATCGCTTTTCCTTTGCCGAGAGCGACTGGTCCGAAGACAAGATCGAGAAGTTTCTCATCCTCTGCGAGCTGGGAAAACAACAACTCTTCAGTGACCGCGTGGCCCGCGGCATTCGCGAGCGGCTCGCCCAACCGGGCATCTCTGCGCAGCTGCGCATGAGACTGCGCAACTTCCTCGTCGGAGTGCTCGAAAACGTCCCTGAAGCGGCAGCCGAAGTGGAGGAGCAGTTGAAGCTGCTCGCGACCGAGGATCCCGCCAACCGTCTCGAGTATGACCTCCGCCGCGCCCTCGTCTACCATCTCAGTCAGCGGGTCGATCTCGCCCAGAACCTCGTCGCGGGGATCGACCTGACCGAGATCACTTCCGCTCCACTGCTGCGCGAGGCGGTCGATATCCTCATAGACTATGGCTTTCTAAAAGAAGCAGAGTCCGCTCTCGGCGCGATCAACCGGCTCGAGCCTCGCGATCTCCTGAGCTGGGAAAAGCGTCTCCTCGTCCTCGTAACCCTGCGACAGGAGACCACCTTCCGCGCCGTCATTCGCAGCCTGCGGGGCGGTAGTGTCGGCATCACCCTGAGAGAGCTTTCCAATCTCTCGCTCGATGAGCACCTCAGCGGTTCCTACTGGCGGTCGATCTCTTCCCTAATGGCCTCGGGCGAAGCACAACTCGAGGAGGTGCTCCCGCTCCTCGCCTCGGCCGAGCGCGAGGATCTCACGACCAGCGCCCAGCTCTGGGCCGAGTGGACTCGCGCCCTTGTCCTAACGCGGCTCGGGCGTGAAGAAGAGGCGAACGAAGCTGTGGGTAGATTTAGCGAACACGCGAGAGCGAAGAAAATAACCGAGGTAAATTTTCCCGACGGACTCGTCCTCTCAGTCGATGCCGCTTCGGACTTCCTCAAACCGCATCCAGGGGCGCTAGGCCCGGTTGAGGTTCCGACGGCGACTTTCCTCCTCGAGCAACCCGTGCTACGCTGGGCTTTCGAGCTACCCGGCGACTCGAAGATCGTCTCCACGGGCCGGGCCGGCACCGCCGTGGTAGTCTTTGATGACGGCGGCACGGTCCACGTCATCGACACCGTCACGGGAAAGCTGGCCTGGCGGGAATCCTATGGGGAAAGGGCAGGGGAGAGGAAGCGCCGCCGCCCCGCCGCTTTCGACGAGGTTCCAGTCCCGGGATATCTCAGTCGCTCCCTCGACGAAGAGGAACAAAGCGGCAAGGCCGCCCGCTCTTTTGCCCTCGCCGCCGATCGCTTTTTCCTGGTTCGTGAAGACGAGTTCTGCGCCTTTGCCGTGGCCGACGGGTCGCTCCTCTGGAGTGCGCCGCTGACTGCGTCTCCAGGGCCGGAGGTGATTCCGGCGAGCGACGAAAGCCGGGCTGCAATCAGCTTTGTCGTGGAGGGGGAAAAGGCAGTCGTGTTTGTGCCCGCGACGCAGGGCCTGACCTGTTACGAAACGGCCTCGGGCAAGCTCCTCTGGACGGCGAAGATCGGAGAAAAAATGGAGGGCAAACCCGGCGGGATGTTTTCCCTGAATACCGGACTGACGCTCCGCGAGGGGCATGTCTTCGTCTACGGACGCGACTCGGCTATTCTCGACGCCGCCTCGGGCAGGATCGTGTGGAGTTTCAGCGGGGAGGAATCGGCGACCTTTCCCCTCGTCCTGCGCGAAGCTAGGGACGGGGAGACCGTGACTGAAGTTGCTTCGGTCACCCCGCCTGCGATGACAGGAGGGCAGGTGACCACACCGGCGCCGGCGGCAGTCGCCGCACCCGAACCCGCCCTCTATGACTTCCAGGCGAGGAGCGATGCCGGCACGCTCAATGCGTCGGCTTTTCTCTCCTCACCATCCACCCTCGTCGGGCCCGGTGTCTTCTGGGCGAAAGAGCGGCTGCGCAGCGACGACGCCAGCCATGCGGTGATCTCGGACGGGTATCTCATGCTCATGCAGAGCGGAAAGGTGCGGCGCATCTCGACCCGACTGCCTCTGGCCTCGCGTGAACTCCCTGCGGGGGGCTCCTTTCTCGGGCAATCGGGGAATCACGCCTGGTTCCTCGACGGGGAGTATCTCCACCATGTCGATTTTTATCGCGAGCGCGCCTCCCGCCTTGTCATTCGCGATCTGGGCGATCCTGCTACGGTGCGCGGCACTCTCGTGGGAAATCAGCTCGTCGTTCGCGGGCGTCGTTCACTCAAGATCATCAATGCCCGCACCGGCCAGGCCATCGGTCAGGGCAGCCTGCCCGCCGAACTCCTCGCTTACCTCAAGCAGTCCGGACTCGACGGGGCGGAGGTCGGCCCGGCCAAGGCGGTCTGGCAGGGGCGCATCTACCGCGAGGGACGCGGCTACCCCGGCTACTGCCTGCCCGTCACCGATCTCGTGAGCGGGAGCCGCTATTTCACCAGCTTCGGCAATCGCACGATCGTCTGTCTGGAAGCCCCCGAAGTCATCCCCGCCGTCCCTGCCACTCCAGCTGCGGCAGCGGTCTCGCCGCCCAATTGAAACCCCGCCATGTCGACTCCGAACGCCACCGCCCCGAGCGAGGAACTCTTCGACGCCGAGTTTCTTGATCGGCTCCGCGCCCTCTTCCTCCGCCTCCGCAAGCGCAAGCAACTGCGGCGGAAGGGACTCCAGTCCACGCCCGCGACGGGGTTCACCCGGGAGTTCAAGGATTTCCGCCATTACACCCCCAAGGATGATTTCCGCTCGATCGACTGGCGACTCTACGCCCGTCTCGACCGCCTTTTCATCCGGCTTTACGAGGAGATCCAGGAATTTCACGTCCACATCATCGTCGACACGAGCGGCTCGATGGTCGAGCCCTTTGCCGAAAAGCGTCTCACCAGCCTGAAGCTCGCCGTGGCCCTCGGCTACATGGGACTGGTCGGGCACCATCGCGTCAGCATGTATTCCATCGGGGATCAGGTCAGCGATCCGCCACCGCCGATGAAGGGGCAGGGGAGCTTCCAGCGGATCCTCGATTTCGCCCGCGAGCTCCCCTTCGGCGGGCTGACCGATCTGGAGCGCTGCTTTCAGGACTTCCAGCCCAGTCGGCGGCGCTACGGGATCACCTTCGTCATCTCCGATCTCTACGGCCGCGACCTCAACGAAGCCCGCGAAGCGATACGCCATGCCGGGGCCTGGCCGGGCGAGGTGCATCTCATCCAAGTCTTCCATCCCTGGGAGGAAAAACCCGACGTCGAGGGCGAGATCGAGCTTTTCGATGTCGAGACGCAGGAGCACCGCCGCCTCTGGTTCACCCCGCGCGACCGCGAGCGCTACGAGGCGACCTACCGCGAATTCCTCGACGACATCGAGAAGAACTGCCAGTCCCGCCAGATCGACTACCAGCGCTGGCGCACCGATTACCCCTTTGACGAACTCTTCCTCGACCTCCTCTCCCGCGGCTCGGCGCTCGCGGGCGGCAGCTGAGTCAGCCTGACATTGATGCAATTCCTCAATCCAGGTCTGTTGTGGCTGCTGCTTCTCGGGATCGTCCCGGTGATGCTCTATCTCTTCCGTCGCCGCTCGAAACGAGTGCGGGTCTCGACTCTCGTCTTTTTCAAGAGCCTCGCGCAGGAGCACCAGGAATCCGCCTGGCTGCGGCGGCTGAAGAAGTGGCTCTCTTTTCTGTTCACGATCGCCCTCCTCGCCCTCGCCGTCTTCGTGCTCTCCCGTCTCATCGTGAAGCAGGACGACCCCGACCAGTACCGCACCGTCGTCATCCTCCTCGATCGGTCCGCCTCGATGGAGGTGCGGGATGAAAGCGGCGAGACGCGGATGGACGCGGCGAAACGTCTCCTCAAAGAACGGCTCAAAAAAGTGCCCGAAGAAGTGGGCGTCGCCCTCATCGCCTACGACGTGCGACCCGAGGTGATGCAGGCCCGCACCCTGAAACGACGCGAGCTTCTTTCCCGCCTCGAGGCCGTAACCTCGCGGCCCATCCCGGGTCGCACGGATGCCGCCCTCGAGTCAGCGCAGATGATCGCCGGTCTCGAGCCCCCCGCAGCGATCTGGCATATCAGCGACCAACTCCTGCGGGAGACAGTGGCTGGTGAGAACGACGCAGCCGGGGACGACACTACCGATGGACCCGTCGCAGTGGCTCTTTCACTGCCCGAAAATATCGCCCTCCGCGAACTCAATCTCGGACTCCCCGTCATCAGTAATGCGGGGATCACAGCGCTGCAGTTGCGCCCCGTCCCGCTCGAGCATTCGCGCTACGACACCTACGTCGAGGTCGCCCTCAACGCCGACGCGCCTGCGCCGCTCGCGATCCGGCTCAATGCCAGCGTCGGCGGCATCCCGAGTCAGTTCCGCGAAGTGGAGCTCGCCCCCGGGGAGAAGAGCGGACTCACCTTCCGCCTCAACGGTTCGCGCGACCAGATCCTGCGAGTCTGGCTCGAGAGTGAAAACGACGACTTTGCCCTCGACGATCAGGTGACCTTGCCGCTCCCCGATGTCAGCCCCATCCTCGCTGCCTGGATCCGCCCCGACGAGAGTGAGGATCCCTACACCCGCTTCGCCCTCTCCTCGATCCAGGAGACCGGCACCTTCGAACTGCTCAAAGGGCCCCCGGGATCCTGGCCGCTCCGCGAAAAGGTCGATGCCGTCATCTTCGATGGCTGGCTCCCGGCCGAGTGGCCCACTGACATCCCCGTGGTGGTGATCAATCCGCCCGGCTCGTCCGGCCCCGTCATCGTGAAAAAACTCACCGCCGGCATCCCCTACGACTCTGTCAGCGTCGGGAACGAGGACCACCCCGTCCTCTTCCGCATCAGTAGCAGCCGCGTCGCCGTGACCCAGACCGCTCTTTTTGAAACGCGGGGATCGCTCGAGCCGCTCTGGATCGCAGGGAAAGACCCCATCCTCGCCGCCGGCGAGGTCAACGGCCAGCGCATCGTCGTGATGGGCTTCTCGCCCGGGCTCTCCGACCGGCTCCCGCTCACCGCCTCTTTCCCCATCCTCATGGGCAACGCCCTCTTCTGGTGTGTCGATCAGAAAGACAACCCCGACAATACCCGCCTCTTCTCCACCGGCGATCTCGCCCCCGTCGCCGGGGAAAACATCACCTGGAGCGGTGCCGTCGGGAACGAAGGGAGAAAGCAGCGTTTCCCCCTCACCACCGACGTCGTCGAGATGGATCGCATCGGGATCTGGGAGACCGACACGGGCCAGCGCGGGGCCTCCCAGTTGCTCTCTGCCGGCGAGTCCGATCTCCGCGCCCGAATGCCCGACGCCGGGGGAGACCTCGACTACTTTGCCGTTCAGAGCGGGATCGGCGGGAATCTCAAACTCTGGCTTCTCGGGGCCGTCATCGTCATCCTGCTGCTCGAGAGCTGGCTCTTCCATCGCCACGCCGTCTACTGAAAGAAATCGAATGGACTGGTTCTCCCCCAACTCCCTCTGGCTGATCCCGCCCGGTCTCGCGCTGCTCTTCTGGTTCGACCTGAAGTCCACCCACCCCATGCCTGCGGGCCGCCGCCGCGTCCTCTTTCTCGTCCGGTCCCTCCTCCTCATCCTTGCCGCCGTCGCTCTCGCCTCGCCGGCGAAGCTGCTCACGAGCCGTGACCAGTCCGTGCTTTTTCTCCTCGACCACAGCCGCAGCCAGGGCGAGGCCGGGCTCCAGGCCGCCTACGACACCGCCCGGACCGTGAGCGACGGACTCGAATCCAGCGCCACGGTGGGGTATCTCGCGACGGGGGAGGAAGGGCGGCTCCTCCTCAATCCCGGGGCAAAAGGATTCCCGGAGCTCGCCAAAGCCAGTGAGCTGATGGAGACAATCGGGGCTTCATCGAACTTCGAGCGCGGCATCCAACTGGCCCGCGGGCTTTTCCCCGGTGGATCCTCGCGGCATCTCGTCCTCGTCGGGGACGGTGTCGAGACGAGAGGTTCCCTCCTCGAAGCGGCGCGAGAGGCCGCCGTCGCCGGAATCAAAATTCACGCCATTGGGGTCTCCGGCGAGATCCAGCCAGACGTCCGCGTCACTCGCCTCACCAGTTCCCAATCCCGGCTCAATGAGGGCGCCAGCCTCGAACTCGAAGCCATCATCGAGGGCTCCCTCACCGGGCCGGGTCGGGTCAGACTCTTTGAAAACGGGGTCGAAGTAGACCAGATCGCGGTCGATCTTGCCGCCGGCGAGACCCTCGTGCAACGCTTCAAGAGAGTTCCCGAAAAGCGTAATATATACAACTATCGCGTTGTCATAGAGGGATTTGAAGGACGCGACTCCATTCCCGAAAACAACGAGGCCCTCAGCATCGTCGATGTCCGGGGACGCCCGCTCTACCTCTACGTCGAGGGCGAGGAGGGCGAGTCCCACTACCTCGTTGACGCGATGGGCCGCGAAGGCATCCGCCTCGATCTCAGAACACCCGAGGGACTGCCCGACTCCCTCCAGGAGCTCGCCGGCTACGACGGCATCATCCTCTCCGACATCCCCGCCCACCGTATCGGAGAGGCCCGCATGGGCGCGATCCGCGACTACGTCGAAAAGCTCGGGGGGGGATTTGTCATGATAGGCGGCGTGAACTCTTTCGGCGTCGGCGGCTACTACCGCACGCCCATCGAGGACGTGCTCCCGGTGAAGCTCAAGGCACCCGATCAGGAGGAGTCCCAGTCCTCCGCCCTCGCCCTCGTCATTGACCGGTCCGGCTCCATGTCGGGGCAGAAGATCGAGATCTGCAAAGCCGCCGCCGTCGCCAGTGCCGAGTTGCTTTCCAACAAAGACTTCATCGGCGTCTATGCCTTCGATTCCCAGGTCCACGAGGTCGTGCCGATGACGAAGGTCACCTCGACCAGCACCATCGCCGGGCAGATCGCCCTCATCGGATCGGGCGGCGGGACGAACATCTACCCCGGCATGGTCAAAGCGAGGGAAGAGCTCGGCAAGGTCAAGGCGAAGGTAAAACACATGATCGTGCTCACCGACGGGCAGAGTTCGGGCGAGGGTTATCAGGCGCTCGCCTCGCAGTGCCACGCCGAGGGCATCACCATCTCCACCGTCGCCGTCGGGGCAGGGGCCCAGGTCGGTCTGCTCCAGTCCATCGCGGCGGCCGGGGGAGGTCAGAGTTACGTCACGATGGACCCGAACTCCATCGTCCGCATTTTCACCCAGGACACCCTCACCCACACCGGTCGCATGATCCGCGAAGAGGCCTTCGAGCCCCGCCTCGTGGAGAAACATCCCATGCTCCGCGACTGGGAAGACGGGCTCGCCCCGCCGCTCCTCGGCTACGTGAAGACCAATCGCAAAGCGACCGCCCAGGTCCCGCTGGTGACCGACACGGGGGATCCGCTCCTCGCGCATTGGCGTTTTGGTCTCGGCAAGGTCACTGCTTTCACCTCGGATTGTAAATCGCGCTGGGCCGCCCTCTGGGTCTCGGATTGGCCGGGCTACAGTGCTCTCTGGTCGCAGATCCTGCGCGAGACGGCGCGCCCGCCGCAGGGGCTGAACATGGACCTGCGGCTCGAAGAAGCGGGATCCGACGTCAAAATTGTCGTCGATCTCGCCGAAGACGCCGGAACCCGCCGCAACGGGGCCACGGTCGAGGCCGAGGTTTTTTACATCCCGGCTCATGCCCTCGGCTCGGGCATGAAACCCGTCGCCAGTCTCAGCCTCGAGCAGGAAGGCCCCGGCTGGTACGGTTCGCAGTTCCGCCCCGCCGAGGCGGGTGTCTACCTCGTGCGGGCCCGCGCCGGATCCCGGATCGTCTCCGCCGGCTACGTTCACAATCCCTCAGACGAAGTCGCGACCGGCCGCGTCGACGAGGCGCTCCTGCGCGAGGTCTGTAAAATCACCGGAGGCACCTACCTAGAGAGCGCCGATCAGCCTCTCGAACTCACCGGCACCGACGTCGCCCGCTACGTCGAGCTCTGGCCCTATCTCATGATGGCCTTTCTCGGAGTCTTCCTCCTCGATCTCCTGATCCGCCGCTGGGAGAATGTGATGGGCGTGGGCGATCAGGTGATGCGGGTTTTTGGGAAGCGGGTTTAGGGTGCTACAAGGCTTGCGCACTTCTGTAGCTGGCCTCTCTGACGGCCGGGAGGGACGCGCCGACGGGGCGTCCGCGATCCGCGCTCTTCCAAACTTCGGCGGACGCCTCGGCGAGGCGTCCCTACCGTGCCATTCGTCGCGAACCACCTTTTCGGAAACCCGGCCTAATCCGCCATCCTTTTCCTAAATTCCTCATCCGGGATCCGCCAGCAAAGGATCATCCCCAGCCCATCGGACGAGGCGGTGCCTTCGGCGGTCCGGTGAGGGAAGGGGATGAGATTAAAAATCGCCCCGAAGAGGGCCGCCACGCAGAAGCTCTGGGCAGCGATCAGACCGACCTCAGGCGAGCGGTTGAGCATCACATCGGGTCCGATGAGGACGACGAGGATGGCCACCGCGAGCAACTCGATCCCGGGGCCGGCGGCGTAGATGAGGAACTGTTTCAACCTTGGCGCGACGAGATTCCCGGGGCGGGGGAGGACAAAACCGGAGAGCGGAAGGGTCCGGAACTCGACCGGCGTGCCCAGCACCGCCATCCGCAGCCGCACCATGCCGTGCCCGATCGAGACGAGGAGGATCTCCCAGCCGAGGAGCCGGGCCATGAGGGCGTGTCCGACCTCGTGAAGAATCAGGAGCAGAACCCACGAAAGGAGGAAAAAGGGCACGCTCAGTTTCGCCGCGGTGAAGTTCTGCGCCAGTTCGAGAGTGATGAAGAGGGCAAAGAAAAAGGAAAAGATCACGAGGATGCCCCATTCGTTCGGCGTCTGCGGCGAGCGGTCGGGTGGGATCAGCGGCCCGGGCTCTTTCTCGTGCTTTTCGTTCATTCAAGAGGGTGAGGTCATCGCTCTGACCCTCTCGAGTCTACGACGTTAGATCCCGGCGGAAAAGCGTTTACACTTCTTTGCGCCTCGCCGCGCATGAGATTGACACACCCGCTCCCCAACTCCAGCATAGACGCCACCAACGCATGAGCAACACAGACGTATCAGGGCAGATCCTGGAAGCCGCCGGACAAAAGCAACTCACTCAGCGGGAGCGATTTGAGAAAGTCCGCACCCTCATCCACCGCGATTCCGAGAGCGCCAGCGCCGCGCTCGCCGCCGAGGTCGCGGTGATGATACGGGAACGCGCCGCCTCGGGCGGGCGTTTTGTCCTCGGCCTGGCCACGGGATCGACCCCGGTGCCGTTCTACCGGGAACTCATCCGGCTGCATAGTGAGGAGGGACTCAGCTTCGCAGGAGTCACTACGTTCAACCTCGACGAATACTACGGTCTGCCCCGGGATCATCCCGAGAGCTACTATCGTTTCATGCGCGATCAGTTGTTCGACCACATCGACATCCCTGACTCGCAGATCAACATCCCCGACGGGACGGTGCCGATGGAGGCGGTCTACGATCACTGCCTCGACTACGAGCGGCGCATCGTCGAGGCGGGGGGGCTCGATCTCCAGATCCTCGGGATCGGCCGGACCGGTCACATCGGGTTCAATGAGCCGGGTTCTTCAGCCGACTCCATTACGAGGATGATCACCCTCGACCGGGTCACCCGTCAGGACGCCGCGGCGGACTTCATGGGTGTGGCGAATGTTCCCCGCTCGGCGATCACGATGGGGGTGGGGACCATCCTCGAGGCGCGCCGGCTCGTCCTGATGGCATGGGGCAGCAACAAGGCCGGAATCGTGCAGGAGGCCGTCGAGGGCCACATGACCGATCAGGTCTCGGCGAGTTTCCTGCAGAATCATCCGAATGCGACCTTTCTCATTGATCGCGCCGCCGCCTCGAATCTGACGCGCTTCCGCTACCCGTGGCTGGTCGGCCCGGTCGAGTGGGATGTCGCGATGAAAAAGCGGGCCGTCGTCTGGCTCGCCGGCAGGCTGGAAAAGCCCGTCCTCAAACTCGTCGATGAGGACTACAACGAAAGCGGCGCCGGCGGTCTCCTCGCCTCGACCTCGGAGGCGGCCTACGAGGTCAATATCGACATTTTCAACCGCGTTCAGCGCACCATCACGGGATGGCCGGGCGGCAAGCCGGACGCCGACGACACGAATCGGCCGGAGCGTTCGCAGCCATTTCCCAAGCGTATTCTGGTGCTCAGTCCCGAACCGGCCGACGCCTACATCGGGATGGGAGGCACGATCGAGCGGCTCAAGGAGCAGGGGCACGAGGTCAAGCTCGTCTTCCAGACTTCGGGCAGCCTGCGGGTCGCCGATGTCGCGGCGCTGAACTTCGCCCGGGTCGTCCTCGAGATGGTGGAGACGACCCATTCCCCGGAGTGGGAGAGCCAGACGGCCTATGCCCGGTCCATCATCGAGGCGATCGATGCGAAGGGGGAATTCGGGATCGACCCGGAGTCAGTCCGAAAGCTGAAAGGGCTCATCCTGCGTGGAGAAGCGCGTGACGCGGCAACCACATGCCGATTAAAATACCATGACAGTCAGTTTCTTGACCTGCCTTTTTACGAAACGGGTAGATATAGGCGATTCCGTCTCGAGGAGGCCGACACAGCTGCTCTGGGGACGATTTTGGAGGATTTTCAGCCTCACAGTATTTTCGCCACCGGCGATGCAAGCGATCCGAGTTCCCCACAGGCGATCGCTTTCCGGGCCTTCGCCGGCGCCTTCCCGGCGCGGGGCAGCGGGGAGGATTCGGGCTGCCAGGTCTGGCTCTACCGCGGTCGCGATCGTTCCTTTGAGGCCCACGAGATCGATATGGCGGTGCCGATGAGCCCCGATCAGCTCGATCAGAAGGTCGAGGCAATCCGGAAATTCATGTCTATCAACGATGCTGATCTCAACGCGACCTCGCGGAATCAGGAGATCGCGAAGACCTACGATGCGCTCGGGATGGCCGAATACGAGGCCATCGAGGCCTTTCGCCGCTGGGTTCCGGAAGGGGACGGCACGGCGGAGTAATGTTATCACAGCCCGAGAAGCGGCGCCGGCACGAGGAAAGCGTGCTGCTCGAGCAGGCTGAGTGATCCGTGCCAACTGAGGTATTGCGTCAGCCAGACGACAAAGGCATAGGTCGCCACGACGGGGATGGAGGCAAGACGAGCCGCCCAGCGTGAAAGCCAGAAGCGGGGCAAGGTTCGCTTTTCCGACCGTGAGAGCGCCCAGCCGAGGAGGAGGCGAGCGGGGAAGATAAAGAGGACAAAGACGAGATTCGGCAGCCAGGCGACCTCGTCGGGAGTCAGCTCGATCTTGAGGAGGTAGAGGGGCAGGGCGAAGAGCAGGGTGATAAAGAGGGCGAACCAGAAGGCAAGGGGGGCCCGGGCGAACTGTTCCCGCGTGGCGGTGAGGGAGAAAAAGGCGCGGAATTCGCCCGTCATCGCAAAGCGAGTCTGGAGAAAGGGCAGGTAGAGCACAACGAAACCGAGGAGAAGGCTTCCTGCGAGGGAGAGCAGGGCCGCCACCCCGGGATTGCTGAGATTGGCCGCGAGCAGAAGAATGAGCACGGGAGGGAGCAGCCAGAGCAGGGCCCCGGCAAATCCCAGCGCGCCGAGCCGCAGGAAGTGAAGCAGGTGGAGGTCGTGAAGGAACGATTTCACTGCGCTGAGGCGAGGGGCGACGGCCAGATCGCTGCTCAACTCCCGCAGAAATCGAACGGGGGCCGGCCATAGGAAATGACGCCATTTCCCGCCGCGAAGACAGGCCCGGATGAGGTGGACCCCGATGATCAGAGTCAGCACGACGAGGGTGATCCGCAGGGAAATCGCCCGATCGCTCCCCGGAGCGATCAGTTCCGCATCGCGTCGAAAGCTGTCCACGAGCCGGAGCGGGAGAATCCAGAGCCAGCAGGCCAGCACAATGCGACCGCCGGCGGCGAAGCGCTCCAGACCGATGAGGCCATCGCGCAGGCGCCCGCTCCTGCCGACACGGGCCGAGGCCTCGAGGAGATAACCGAGACTGAGCAGGTTGAGAACCGGAATCGCAGAGATGACGGCGAGAGATAGGACGATGCTGGAAAAACCGAGGAGTCGTCTCCCGGCCCGACCGATACCGGCAAAGAATCGTCGCAACCGGTGCGCGGGTGCCCCGTCGGCGGAGGCGGACACTGTCATCGGGAGAGGGGGCGAAGAGCACAACATGACGGGGAAAGACGCTCGCTGGCGTCATCCCGTTACACGAATTGCTCGTGTCTTCCGGGTGCATGCATTGCAATCCGGGGGTTATTTTCAACTATGCCGGCCGAGTTCACGTATTCGCCCATAATGCCGCTCTCGGCATGTTCGCGCCCATCCTCGAAGTGGATGACAATCCTGAAAACCCGGTCACCGAGCCCAAGGTCACTCTTGGCCGGATGCTCCACTACGACACCCGCCTCTCGAAAAACCGCTCGGTGTCCTGCAACACCTGCCACGATTTCGCCAGTTTCAGGGACGATGGGCTGAAAACTTCGAAAGGCATCAGCGAGTAGTTCGGGGGCGGTCTGCTCCGACCGTTTACAATGCCGCGATCCATATCGCCCAGTTCTGGGACGGATGCGCCAAGGATGTCGAGGCCCGGGCGATCGGCCCGGTCACGAACCCCATTGAGATGGGCATGCCCGATCCGGATTATGTGCTGAATGTTCTGAAGTCCATCCCCGGCTACGTCGAGGCATTCAAAACCGCCTTCCCGGATCAGGACGAGCCGCTCACCTACGTGAATATCGGCAATGCGATCGGTGCCTTCGAGCCCAAGTTGTCGACTCCTTAGATTCAGCAGGGGCCCGCTACGGGCACTATGAGACCTCTCACGAAGGGTCGGGAATAGGAGTTCACCCTCCGTAGTTCCCGGCCCTTTTTTGTGCTTCCGTCTCAGTCTTCGGACCCGGGGGACTCAGAGTCAGCTACTTTCTCAAGGGGTTTCCTGCCGTTCTCCTCCGCGCTCTCTTCGGGCATACGGGTGAAGCGGATCTCGTGGACGATGCGATCATCTGCCTTGAGAACTTCGGCGCGGAATCCGTCGATGACGAGATTCTCCCCGGGTTCGGGAATGTGGCCGAGACGGCTCGTCACGTAACCGCCCACGGTGCTGACGGCGGGATCCTCGAGGTCGAGATCCTCGACATGATTTGCGAGCTCGTGCAGCGGTAACCACCCCTCGACGAGGAACTCGTCTTCAGTGATCTGCTGGAAACCGGTCTCCTCGACGTCGAATTCGTCGAGAATCTCACCTACGACCTGATCGAGGACGTCGTCGAGCATGACGAGGCCGATCGAGCCGCCGAATTCATCGACGACCAGTGCCATGTGGGCGCGGCGGGCGAGAAAGAGTTGCAGGAGTTGATCGAGAGGGAGATTCTCGGAGACACCGACGAGGTCGCGCTTCACGGCGAAGAGATTCGGGGAATCTTTCTGCATCTCGCGGAGAAGATCCTTGATGTGGATCAGACCGAGGGTCTTGTCGAGGTGGCGATCGACAAGGGGGAAGCGGGTGTGCTTGGAGTCCAGCGCTACTTCGAGGTTTTCCTTAAAAGTGTGATGCACATCGAGGGCCACCACGTCGTTGCGCGGGGTGAGGATGTCACGAACTGTCAACTCGCTTAGGCTAAGGGCATTAATCAGAATTTCCTGCTCGGTCACGGTCACGGCATGAGCGCGGCCGGTTTCTTCGACGAGCAGACGCAGTTCGTCGGCGGTGTGGCTAATGTGGCTGTTGTTGACGGGCTCCATCCCGAAGACGCGGCGCAGGAGCGTGTTGGAAATCAAGTTGATGATCCAGACTGGACCGGCCACGAGGAAGTGGAACGCCTGCAAGGGACGACTGCAGAAAATCGACGTAGCTACCGATTTACGGAGCCCGAATGCGCGCGGGATCTTTTCCCCGATGACGATGTGTGCGGCGGTGAGAATCGCGAGGGCTATCCCAAAGAGGATGACCTGCATGGCGCCTTCGCTGATCGAGAGGGCGGCGAAGAGGGGGCTCAGCCATTTGGCGAGGAAGGGGACACCGAAGGCACCGAGGAGAATACTCGAGGCGGTGATCCCGAGTTGGCAGACCGAAAGATAGGTGTCGATATTCTTCGCCACCGAGAGAGCGAGCCGGGCACCTCGGCGTTTTTCATCAACGGCGTCCTCAAGCTGGCTCACATGAACTTTCACAAGGGCGAACTCCGCCGCGACAAAAAGTGCGTTCAGGAGGATAAGGATCACCAGAAAAATCACGCCGGCGACGGGATCGTTCGGAGCAAGTTCGATGCTGGCGAGCGGGTTAATGCTCAACAAGTCAGCCGGAAACGGCGGAGATGGGAATGTCGTCATCAAGGGTTCTCTGAGAACCGGCCGGGCGAAGCGTAATCAGACCAAGCCTGCCCGTGACCGAAAAGTAAGCCGCCATATTACAGCGACCGATAAAATAGACCAGAGAAAATTCCAGCGTCAATCACGCACGAAGGGGAGCCGACATCTGCGAGGGAAGACGGCGCGAGCCCCGCGAGGGCGGACCCGGGCCCGGGTTGTAAATTTTATATTACATATATTGTAAGAAGTTATCAACAGGGTGCCCGCGCAGGGTCTTCTAAGGGTCGGCCGCGCCGCGTCGTTAAGGAAGGTGTGCTGGACGGTCTTTTCCCCGCTGAGAGATTTCCGGTGCTTGATCTCTTTCGTAGCCACCCTGTTTTCCATTGCGCATGTTCCACATGGAATGTTCCGATGAAAGGGCTTTAAGTGACTTCGAATAATCAAGCAGACGGAGATGCTCCCAACCCCGTCGCTTTTTCGAAACCTCGGAAATGCATTTGCTCGTTAAAAGGCTTCGCTTACTTTGAAAAAACTCCAATCTGCAATTTCTCTCATGACTCGTGACACGCGTTACCTCCTCTGCGGTATCCTGGCCTTCTCGCTGGGCACCGGCACCTCGCACGCATTCCTCGGCGGACTCTTGAAGCGCGGTGAAGAGAAAAAAGTGCTGAACGCCGAAGAACTCTCCACTCAGCAAGGCACTGCGGAGGCGCAGATGAGCAAGGCCCGTGCGTATGAAAGTAGCGGCAAGATCCGCCAGGCTCGCGACTCTTATAAAGCGACCAGCCGCAGCTATTCCCGGACCGATGCCGGGACGCAGGCAAAATTCGACTATGCCCGCATGTTGGAGGCGGGCGGCGATTCGCGCGATGCGTTCGACGAATACCAGTCGCTCATCACGAATTTCCGCAACACGCCGAACTTCACCGAAGCGGTAAAGCGCCAGTTTGACATTGCCGAGGCGCTTCGGACGTCGGACAAAAAGGGATTCCTCGGCATGGGTGCTCCGGTGCAGCCGTCAAGGCTCGTTGAGATGTTCGAGCAGATCAGCGCGAGTGCTCCGTTTACCGAGTATGCGCCGAAGGCGCTCCTGAATGCCGGTTATGTGCGGACCAAAGTCGGCGAGAGGGCCGAGGCGATCGCCGCTTTCCAGTCGGTCGTCGACAAATATGCCGATACCGAATATGCCAAAGAGGCCCAGTATCAGATCTTCAAGCTCCGCGGCGTGAACGCGGAGAACTCAAACAGTCCGGTCGAAGATCGCGCCCAGGTCGAAGCGGGCCTTGATTTCGTGAACCAGAATCCTGAAGACCAGCGGGCCAGCGAGATCAAATCGAATCTTCAGAGCATCGAAGAGCGCTCCATGGAGAAGCTCTACAACACGGGCGTCTTTTACGAGAAAAGCGGCAAACCCGACTCTGCCCGGGTCTATTTCCGTGAAGTGGTAAAAAATCCGTCCACCCCGTGGGCTCCGAAAGCGCAGGAGCGGCTCAATGTCCTCGACAACATGCCGGTCCCCGTGGAAAAGAGAGCCGGAGTATTCGGTGCGAATCCACTGAAAAAAGACAAGGTCGAGATGCGCACCTCGGGAGACGAAGTGGTCCCCCTGCCGACAAATTGATCCGGAAGACCGCAGGAAATCGAGGTTCTTCCGCTGTAGAGAGCGGCTCTTAAGGCTTGTTTTCTAGACAATTCCGCCTAGTTTCCAGAGAATGAAGCCCCTTTCCGAGGTTCCTTCGCGGAACGCCGCGTGCCCCTGATCCTTTCCCCAATGAAGTCTCCGATTCTTCCCCTCATCGCCGTCGGCCTAACTGCCCTGCTCTTCACGGGCTGCGCCGGCTATCAACTGGGTGACGTGAAGCCGGGAGTCTACCGCGACATCAACAAGCTGCATGTGCCGCCGTTTAAGAATCTGACGCTGGAGCCGCGTTTCTCCAGTCTGGTCACCAACGCCGTCCTCGCCGAGATGCAGTCTGACGGGACGTATGAGGTATCGAGCCGGGCCAATGCCGATGCCGTCCTCGTCGGCAGCATCCGAGAGGTGCAAAAGCGGCAGTTGCGAGCCGTCCGCACCGATACCTTGAAGTCGCGGGAGCTCAGCCTTTATCTCATCGTTGATTTCCATCTCGAGGATCCGCAGACCGGAGCCCGCATTGGTGATCGAGTCGCCCGCGGCGATATCGAAGTCCCGACCGATGACAAGTTGGGCACAGAAGAAGAGATCCTCGGCGCCCGCCACGGTCGCGTCGTCGGCGAGACAATTCAATTCGTCGATCCCAGCTTCCAGGTCGGCGAACGCAATGCTCTCTCCTTCGTCGCCGAAGACCTTGCCGATAAACTCGTTTCCCAGCTCGCCAACGGCTGGTAACCCGGTCTCGTCCGGACGGATGAGTGACCCCAGGCATTTCTCCTTTTGAATCCGCTCCAAAGCCAAGGGCTGGTGCAGCTGATCGGAACCCCGATCGGGAACCTCGGTGACATCACTTTTCGCGCCGTCGAGTCGATCAAAGCAGCCCACGTCGTCGCCTGCGAAGACACCCGTCATTCACACCGTCTCCTCAGCCACCTCGGGATTCTCGGCAAAGAACTCGTCGCCCTCCACGAGCACAACGAACAGCAGCGCGCCCGATCCCTCGTCGAGCGGGCCATGAGCGGAGCGCGCATCGTCTTCCTCTCCGATGCGGGAACCCCCACGATCTCGGATCCCGGTTACCGGCTCGTCAATGCCTGCCATGAAGCCGGCGTACGGGTCGAAGTGATTCCCGGCCCCTCGGCCGTCATCACCGCCCTCGCCGGCTCGGGCCTACCGACCGATGCCTTCTATTTCGGCGGGTTTCTCGCCGTGAAGTCCGGGCGCAAAGGTCGTGAAATCGAGGAGGCCCTCGCTCGGCGTGAGACCTCGGTCTTCTTCGAGTCACCGCACCGACTCACCAAAACCG
Organism: Verrucomicrobiales bacterium; assembly: GCA_041688355.1. Taxonomy (GTDB): domain Bacteria; phylum Verrucomicrobiota; class Verrucomicrobiia; order Verrucomicrobiales; family DEV007; genus Arctic95D-9. The sequence continues at coordinate 34,173 of JBDNIL010000325.1, forward strand.
TCGCCGCCATAGCCGCGCTCGATCCGGATCGTGAGATCTGTGTGGCCCGTGAGTTGACGAAAAAATTCGAGACCTACCACCGCGGGACCGCGTCGCAGCTTCTCGATTACTTCACGGGCCAGCCGGGCAAGGGGGAAATCACCCTGCTCATCCGCGGCTCCGGGAAACGCCGCGGGTCGGACGCCGAGTGATCCCGCTGCGCCGGAAAAAATATGAGGCGGAGCCTTTCGACTCCGCCTCAATATCCATCTCTTCACCAATGTCCACGTGGACAAAAGTATTCTACGCAAACACTACTGCCGGGGAGGAAGACCCGCGGGCCAGCTCCTGCGTCGGCAGATTTGACGGTGCGATTGATCGTTCCGGGATGCCATAGTTCCGATGGCGTCGCTGCAAAGGCCCTTTCCCGCTCTCGCGGCGCTTGCTTTTGTCATAACGTTGCTGGAGGAGGAATCCCCCTGCATCGACCGGATCCCCTGCGGGGAGGCGGTCGGCGAAGAGGTGTTGCCGAACTTCAAAAATCTCAAAGTCGCGTTTCGCGTGTGTAACCATCTGTTTGTCGGGCTTTGCTCCCCTTCTCGTTTCACATCACTCCCAACCGGTCTTCCATCCTCCCGTTTCTCAGGCGGTCGTTTGGAGCAGGTTTTCCCGGCGGACGGGATAGGGTGATGCTTCCGGAAATGAGGAAAGCGGTGTTTTGTGTTGAATGAACATTAATATAATTTCCATAATTAATCAATATTTTTATAATATTTTGAACGGAAATTAAATTGTCTTACCGAAAAGCTGCGGGAATTTGAAAGCGCGTCCCTCCCCTAGCGATCGAATTTTAGTCATGAGTGCCCCCCCCTACTCTCTCCAGGCCCGTCTCCGTCAGCCTGTCTCCGCCATCACAGCCTATGATTACCCATCGGCGCGGCTTTGTGATGAGGCGGGGATCCAGCTCATCCTCGTGGGAGACTCGGTCGGCATGGTCGTGGCGGGAGGCGAGGACACGACCGGTGTCACCCTCGATCAGATGGTCTACCACACGGAAATGGTCCGGCGCGGGGTGAAGAAGGCCATCGTCGTCTCTGACCTGCCCATAAATACCTACCGAAATCCCGAAGAAGCCCTTGCGAGCAGTCGGCGGCTCGTCGCGGCGGGAGCAGATGCGGTCAAACTGGAGGGCGGCTTCGGGCAGCTCGAGAAGGTGAAGGCCATCACCTCATCCGGCATCTGCCTATGCGCCCATCTCGGCATGCTACCGCAACGGGTCCGGGAAGAGGGTGGATACAAGAAAAAAGGAAAGACCGATCTCGAGGCCCGCACGCTCCTGGACGCAGCCCTCGCCCTCGAGGAGGCCGGTGCCTTCGCCGTAGTTCTAGAGAGCGTCGTCGCCAGTGTCGCGGCGGATATCACCCGCTCACTAACCATCCCGACGATTGGAATAGGTTCTGGTCTTGCTTGCTCGGGGCAGATCCGCGTGCTGCATGATGTCACCGGGGCGTTTCCCTGGTTTGTCCCTCCTTTTGCGAAAGTACATGGAGATGTGGCCGGGATGACTCGTCAATCGCTCGCAGCCTATATCAAGGAGATCGCCTAAGTCTGAGGGGTGGGGCAGGCGGAGCACGTTTTAGGAACCCCGGGGAAGGCAAAAAAAAACTTGCATCGGCGTCATGTGCGCGCCACACTTGGATGTCCCTGAACACTTCCAGATCGGGAGTTCGCGCCAATCTTCCCCCACCTGCCGGCCGCGAGGTTTCTCTCCTTCAGATTAAGGGACAAGCGGTTACCGAAAGTCAGGCTGACTTCTCGAAAACGCCGCGAAGGTTCGGATTTACGAACTTTCGACCAACCGAACTTTTCCCGTAATGCCACAGTTTCCTCTAGATTAGGAGACTCTGGAGCCCTTTCCCCCGTCGATACAGAACCTTTCCGCCACGGTCACTTTCCGCATTTTCATGAGCGATTCCGCCCCTCCAGAAAACACCCGCTCCGCCACCTCCCGTGCGGAGAAAGGCGCTACCGACTCTCCCGCTACTCCGGTGCCAAAAAAACCACGGACCAGGAAAGTTACGGTCGCCTCTGATTCCGCAGGTGAAGCCCCCCCGAAAGCTGCAAGCAAACCACGCGCCACGAAGATACCCAAACCCGCGAAAACAGCGAAGGCTGATAAAAAGGCAGACACAGAAACGACCCACGTCGAGCGGGCCCCGGAATTGCCTCTTTTCTCAAACGCTCCTGCGGCTGCTCCGGCCTCTGAGCCCGTCGGCCGGGACGAAACACCGGAAAATCGTGCGCTCCGCGGGAATCCTGACAATCGCCACCCCGCCCGCGAATCAACCGGGCGCGCGCGTTCCAACGAGCGTGGCGGAGATGGCGGAGATGGGCGTTCTCGTCGCAATCGTGGCCCGCGACAGCGCCGACGCAAAGGCAACCGCGAACCTCGCGAAGGCCAGGGGTCACCCCAGGATGACCGGGAAAAGTCCCGCCCCCACGACCGCGGGCAGGATGGAAATCGCGCGGATGAGCGCAGCGACGACACACACGACGACCGCAACCATGACCCGCGTGAGCTGATCGCCGGCGAATCTCACGAGGACCGTAACGACCGCGACGACGATCGCGACGACAATCGAGAGGGCGGTGACGGTCGCCACCAGAACAAGACCCGCAAGCAGCGCTACCTGGAACGGAAGGATAAGGAGCGCGCCCGCGAAGCTGCTGCGCTCGACTCCTCGCCTGCGGTGGAGTCCGAGGGTATCGTGGAGATTTCCCCCAAGGGTTTCGGGTTTCTGCGCGAAAAAATCCGCGGTTTCCAGCAGTCCCCCAAAGACGTCTTCATTACTCCTGAAGTGGTCCGCATCTATGGGCTCCGCGACGGACTCATGGTCCGCTGCGTCTCCAAGCAGGGTGTGCGCGGTCCCCAGCTCATCGAACTGCTCACGATCAATGACCGTCCGCCGGAGGAGTGTGCGAGGCTCCCCTACTTCGAAGAGCTCACCGCGATCAATCCGAACAAGAAGCTCACCCTCGAGACCCAGTCAACCCGTGCCACGACCCGCGTCATCGACCTCATGGCCCCGATTGGGCGCGGTCAGCGCGGGCTTATCGTCGCCCCGCCCCGAACCGGCAAGACGACGCTGCTGCACCACATCGCCGAGGGCATCCTGCACAATTATGAAGACGAGATCCATCTCATGGTTCTGCTCGTCGATGAGCGTCCCGAGGAAGTGACCGATTTCGAGCGTTCTTTCCCCAACGTCGAGGTATTCTCCAGCTCTAATGACAGCGAAGCGAAGGATCATACCCGCATTGCCCTGCTTGCGACCGAACGTGCCAAACGCCTCGTTGAGGGCGGTCGTCACGTCGTGATGCTGATGGACTCGATCACCCGGCTCGCTCGCGCCTTTAACAGCCAGATGCGAGGCGGCAAACGCGGCACCGCCAGCGGCGGTCTCATCGTAGGGGCTCTTGAAGCCCCTCGCCGGATCTTCGCCGCGGCCCGCAACACCCGAGAGGCGGGATCGCTCACCATCATCGCAACCGCGCTCATACAGACGAACAGCAAGGCCGACGAAGCCATTTTCCAGGAGTTCAAAGGCACCGGCAACATGGAGCTCGTTCTCGACCGTCAGATCGCCCAGAACTACGTCTACCCCGCCGTCGATATCAATAAGTCGGGTACCCGCCGCGAAGAGTTGCTCCTGCCGCCGCATGTTTTGGAAAAGATCTACGTGATCCGTCGTGGTCTCAGCGGTTACAAGCAGGTCGATGCGATGGAGTGGCTCCTCAAGTGCATGCAGCGTTACCCCTCGAATGCGCAGATGCTGATGGACATCAAGACTGCGGCGCTTTAAAGCGCGCGCGCCTCTCTTCCTAACGCAATTCTTAGCTTGCGGGAGAATGTCCCGAATCGTAGAGTGAAGAGAGGTTTCTTCTCCTCCGATTCGAAATGTCATTCATACAGCCAGCCATGAGCGTTACTGCTCAAGCGAAATCCCTTATCCTGCGTGGGATCTCGGGTCTCAGGCTGCGAATCGCGAGCAGCAAGTCCTTTTTTTCACTTCGGAGTCAACTCTTTGAACCTAAATCCATTCTGACAGACACTCCGCCATCGGCGGACGATCTGCGACCGACCACAGACGAGACACCCTCCTCTGTGATGGCGCTCCGCTCCCATGCGAATGCGCCTCTCTGTCGGACTCGGAATCCCTTCATTGAGAGAGCGCTCGCCGGCATGGCGACCGACTCTCCCTTGCCGGACCTGGCCAGAGAGTCCTCCGCCCTAAACCCAAGGCCCCTTCCAAGTAAGGGGCCTAACCAGAAAGCTTCCACACAAGATGGAAAACAGATCACAAAACAATCAAAATCGCCGCCCGAGCGGCAATCGTTCAGGCGGACGCAGTCGCAACCGCCAGGGAAATCAGTCCAGCAGCGGAGGGTCGGACTCAGGCGGTCGCAGCCGCTCCCGCAATCGTAACCGCAGCGGCTCAAGGCCGAAGGGGCTCGAGCAAACGACCGGACAGAAGATCCTCTCGATCCTGACCTTCGGCATTCTCGGCAAACCGAAGCCCAAACCGCGGTCGAGTAGCGCCGCAAAGAGCTCCCACAAGCCTGATTCCGCTTCTGCACCGAGGGAGCGCAGCCCGAAGAATGTCGACGCCACTGATCGTCCGAAGCGCAACCTCAATGAGGTGACCTCGGGCCGCCTCTACGTCGGCAACCTGGACTACACAACTGGCGAAGCCGAACTTGAGTCGCTCTTCCGCGGTGTGGGCAATGTCCTCAGTGCCGAGGTGGTGACCAACCCCAGAACCCAGCAGTCAAAGGGGTTTGCCTTTGTCGAAATGGGCTCGATCGATGAGGCCAAGCGTGCCGTCAGCGTGCTCGACGATCAGGACTTCATGGGCCGCAAGCTCATCGTGAGCGGTGCCCGCAGCGACGGTCCTCACGACGAGTCTGATGATGAGTCAGCCATGGCCGAGAGTTCATCGAGCCAGCACGGCTAATCCGGCAGACCGGATCCGCAGATTCTTCGACGCCGGAACGGTCCCTGATCGTTCCGGCGTTTTTTTTTTCCGATGAATCCCCCTTTCCCGCCTCTCTTTCTCGCCGGTCAGACCGGTAGCGGGAAAACCGCGATCGCCCTCACGCTGGCGCGGCTGCTAGCGCCGGTCGAGGTCATCAATGCCGACGCTTTCCAGATCTACCGCGGACTGGAAATCCTCAGCGCTGCCCCGTCGGCGGAGGAACTCGCAGCATGCCCCCATCATCTCTTCGGTGAACTGCCCGTCACGGCCGTGTGCGATGCGGCGAGCTTTGCTCGTCTTGCGAAGGAGAAAATCGCCGATGTCTCGACCCGCGCCCTGCCTCTCGTCGTCGGCGGAAGCGGGCTCTACCTGAAGGCGATCACTCACGGGCTCGCGCCCACGCCGAAGGGTGATCCCGCGCTCCGGGGCGAACTCGAGACACTCTCCCTCGACACCCTCGTGGAACGCTACCGCGCGCACGATCCCGAGGGGGCCGCACAGACAAACCTCCTCAATCGCCGCTACGTGACGCGGAATCTCGAAATCTGTCTCCTGACCGGCAAGCCCGCCTCGCAGTTGAAGAGCGAATGGGCCGAGAATGCACCGGAGATCCGTGCCGTCTACCTGCATCGGGACCGCGAGGAGACCTATGCCCGCATCAACCGGCGCACCCTCACGATGCTCGAAAACGGCGTCCTCGCCGAAGTCGCTGCGCTCGGGGAACTCTCGACCACGGCGGAGAAAGCGATCGGGCTGCGCGAGATTCGCGCCCATCTCGCCGGAGAGATGGACCTGCCCACCTGTATTGATACGATACGGCAGATGACCCGCCACTACGCGAAGCGCCAGGCCTCGTGGTTCAAGCGTGAGACCGCTTTTCACCGTCTCGAGATCCCGGCCGAGGAGGAACCCGCCACCACCGCCGCACGCATCGCCGCCTTTTACGGCCCCAGCCCCGCGGCTTGGTGAAGCGTCACCTTACGCGTTGAAAGTTCGTTCCGTCGCGTTCATCATTGCCTCTCCATGCCCACTGTCACCGAAGGAAACCCAAGCACGATCTCTCTCACCCTCGCGAACGACCACTACACCGTGTTGGTCGGGTCGGGTCTTCTCACGCGAACGGCCGAGTGCATCGTCGGCCGCACCGGAATCGAGAGTCGGGCCGCCGCGATCGTGACGGACTCGACGGTCGGGCCTCTCTACGCGCAGACTGTGATTGACTCTCTCGAATCAGCCGGCACCCGCACCGTTCTCATCACCGTCCCGGCCGGCGAGGCTTCAAAAAGCATGGCTCAGGTCACCGAAGTCTGCCGGGAAATGCTGCGAGCCGGTCTCGACCGGAAATCGTTTCTGGTCGCGCTCGGCGGCGGAGTCGTCGGTGATCTCGCCGGATTCGCCGCCGCCATTTTCCAACGGGGCATTCCCTGTGTTCAGATCCCGACGACGATCGTGAGCCAGGTCGACAGCTCGGTCGGGGGCAAGACGGGAGTAAACACACCCGAGGGTAAAAACCTGCTCGGGGCCTTTCACCAGCCGCGACTTGTCCTCGCCGATGTCACGACGCTCGAGACATTGCCGGAGCGCGAGTTCAACGAGGGTTTTGCCGAGATCATCAAACACGCCGCGATCCGCGATGCCTCCCTGCTCGACCTCGTCGAAGCGAAGGAATCCATCCGTGAACATCTCGTGGAGCTCGTCTCACTGAACGTCGCAATCAAGGCCACCGTCGTCGAAGAGGACGAGCGCGAGACGACGGGGACACGGGCGCTTCTGAATTTCGGCCACACGATCGGCCACGGCATCGAGGCGGCGGGCGGCTACGGCCGTTTCCTCCACGGCGAGGCGATCAGTCTCGGGCTCGTCGCCGCGACTCGGCTCTCGGTGGCCAGGTCGGGGCTCGATCCGGCGGCAGGCGACCGCATCATCGCGGCGCTGGAGACCTACGGACTGCCCACCACGCTCGCGAACGACGTGCCTGACGACGCTATTCTCACAGCGATGGGACGCGACAAGAAGTTCGAGGCGGGACAGATCCGGTTTGTTCTCTTGAAAGCGATCGGCGACGCTTTTGTCTCGGATGCGGTGAGTCAGGAGGAACTCGAAAACGCCCTCGCAGGCTTGCGGGGTTAGAGCCCCCTGCTTGTCGGGTGACAGGAATGTTGGCCTCCTTGGGGATTTTGTATGAACCCGCGCTCCTCATTTCCCCAGCAACCACGCAGCCAGATCGCGAAACTCTTTGGGTTGGAGGACTTCTCCGAAATTCGCGGGCATCAGTGAATGAGGGGAGACTTCCGTCTTTTCCACCTCGCTTTTGAGGACCCGGTGGCTTTGTCCTGCGGCATCGAGGAGATGAATGACTTCACCGCTTTCGCCGGAGACAAATCCGCCGATGACACTGCCGTCTTTTTTCGTCAGGGCAGTGAGCCGGAAGTGAGCATCGACATTTCGGTTCGGATCGAGGATGTCCTCGGCAAGACGACCGAGACCGCGGGTCCCGACTCCGTCGAGTTGCGGACCGATGAGCCCTCCCTCACCCGCGAGGCGATGGCAGGCGGCACAGTGAGTCGCAAAGAGAGCCCGGCCTCGCTCCTGATCGGCCCCGGCAGGATCGGCCGCGACCCGCTCGGCGATGAGGGCATCGAGGCGGGCACGATCTGCGGGGTCGGGACTCAGCTGCGGAGCCGGGGGCGGCTCGGGCAGGTAGGGCCGCAGCCGATCTCGCAGATCGACGGGGGCACTGGTCACGAGAAGACGAGCGAGCCGCCGCAGCGCCGCGTCTTTTTGACCATAATTCCGAAATTGCCCGACTGGGAGATCGACGCCCTCCACTTCGCCGAGAGCGAGCCAGGCGTAGGCGGAACCTGCGTCACCATCGACCACTTCGAGCCGGACGATTGATCCCGTCTTGCCGGGGAGCAACCATTCGACGGGAACGGCTTCGTCATGGCGGGGAGGATAGGCCCGCGCCAGTTCTCTGCCCGTCGCCACCTCGACGAGCCTGACAAAATTCAAATCGTGCGGTGCTTTCCCGGGAGAACCCCGATGTCCGCCGAGGAGAAAACGGAGACGCTCCGGCATGGGGAAAGGCCGGGATTCGACGGTGCCGACGGATTGCTCGGCTCCTTGTGCTCCGCGCGTGAGGCTGGAGATAAGATAGATCTCAGCTCCATCCGGTCCTTTCCGCTTCTGCACTTCCCAGCCCGAATTCTCCCGGGCACTTCCACCCGCAGGACGAACCCGCCATGGTTCTTCCTCCCCGTCTTTTTTGTCCCCGAGAAGCTTCAAAGCAACGCGGGTCATGGCATCAAGCACGACTTTTCCCCGTACGATCCCGTCTCTGTCTTCGAGAGTCTCGGCAATACCGAGAAGGACGCCGGCCTGCGCTACTGAAGTGCGGTGCCGGGCGCCTACTTCCTCCATAGTGATAAGACCGAAGAGGTTCAACGACTCTCCATATCGTGCGATATGGTGCCGGCGCTGCTCGGCGAAGTCGGGCGGCATCGATGCCGACGCCCCAAATCCCCCGAGCCAACCCGCTGCCTCCGCAGTCCGCACAGCCAGAGAGACCGTTGCCAACTCTGCCGCGTCTCCCGACTCGTAGGGATTCTCATAGGCTCCAGGAAGACCGAGACATTCCCTCAGGGCCAATCGCAGGGCGTGACGGAGGTGCGTGTCCTCGTCAGGCGTCTCGCGAAGGGCGGTGAGAAGCGCCCCGATACCGTTTATTACGGGTTTTTCCTGAAGCTCGGCCGCTCCCGCCCGACGGACCCGGGGATCGTCGTCGCCGAGGGCAGTCACGGGATCACGAGGCGGCAAAGACGGGGGGATTACCCGTGACGCCGCTTTTCCACCCGTCTTCGTCACCCGCCAGATTCGTCCCCGCTCGCGGTCGCGTCCGGGATGGTCGAGCGGGACTTCGTAGTGCCCGATGATACGATTGTAAAAGTCGGCGATATAAAGAGCTCCATCGGGACCGAGCGTCAGATCGACGGGGCGGAACCAGGGGTCGCTGCTGACGATAAAGTCGGGCTGCTCAACGGCCAGCGGTGTCGTCCCGGTGAACTCGATGCGATCAAGATTCACCTTCGATGTCACCGGATTACCGATAAGGACGTGGTCATCCCACTCCCCGCCCCATTGGCCCCGATCGATGACGACGATGCCCGCGATGCCCGTCGAGCCGTGGGTGTGCTCGATCATCGCCGGAGCAAAGCCCAAACCGTCGTGCGGTTTTCCGAAGCTCGGGTAGTGCGCCCCGCGCAGCAGTTGATAGACCGGAGCGCTGTGGCAATCGGCGCTGTAGAGATTCCCCCGTCGGTCAAAAGCGAGGCCGAAGGGATTGACCTGCCCCCGCGACCAGATCTCGACGCGTGAACCATCGGGGCGGAAGCGGAAGACGTTGCCCGAGTGCAGCTCGAGTTCGCTGCCGTCTTTCGCCTTGAGATGACTGGTGTTGTTGAAGCCGTGAGTCGCATAGACCCAGCCGTCCGACCCGAGCCGGAAACTCGAACACATCCCGTGGGTGTCTTTTTCATACCCGAGCGGCCCGAAGAGGACCTCGCGATGATCGGCCCGCCCGTCGCCATCGGTGTCGGCAAAATACCAGATGTTCGGGATGCTCCAGGCGATGCAGCCGTCGTCGTGCTCCGGCCGATGCCAGGGCAGTACACCGGTGGGGATATTGAGCCCGTCGGCGAAATCGGTGACCTTGTCGGCACGACCGTCGCCGTCCGTGTCTTCGAGGATTTTGATCGCATCGCGACTGTCCCGCACCCGCGAGCCTTCCGCGTCGGCCCATCGCTCCCGGACGGCCGCATAGGGATACTCGACGGTCGAAGAGACCCAGACCCGTCCGCGTGCGTCGACGGCGAGATTGATCGGCTTGTTGATCATCGGCTCCGAGGCAAAAAGAGCGATCTCGAACCCGTCGCGAACGATGAGGGCGAGGCTCTCCTCTTCCGGTGTGAGGGCCTCGGTCTCGCGCACGAGATGATCCTGCCCGGGCGTCGCCACCGGGCCGAGATATGCCGCAACCAACAAGATGATCCATCTCTTCATGGGACGCAGTGTGGCAAATCGATCCTCTTTTGTCGCTTCCCTTTTTGCGGCCCCGCTCCGCACGCAATCAAGATTGCCGGACAGGTCAGCAGGGTCCACGATGCCGAGTTTCTAGAACCATGGAAAACCCCACCTTCACCCGCCGCCGCCTCCTCCAGGCCGGGGCGACTTCACCGCTCTGGCTGAAATCGCAGCCGGTCCGGGCAGTGAATCCACTGGCGCTGCCTCCCGTTTTTTACAGCAACGACACCACCCACATCACCTCCTGCGTGAGCCCCTGGCGGAATCCCAAGGATGGCTTCACCGACGAGCACCTCCGCGCCTCCCTCTCCGAGGCGAGGGGAGCCGGCGTCCACCTCCTCCAGCCCGGGCTCGGCTGGATTCCCTGGTGGCAATCGAAGCTCTATTCGCCCGAGGATCACTACGAGACATTTCTCGGTGAGTTCGGGGCAACGAAGCACAATCCCTATGCCCGCTATCTCCTCGCCGGTGGCGATCTCGTGCAGACCTTCATTGACCAGTGCCGCGCGCTCGGAGTCAAGGCTTTCGTCTCCTACAGGCTCAACGACGGACACCACGTCCGCGGTCTCGCCAAAGCGCTCGAAGAGAAGAATCCGGCCCATGACATGTCGCGCCATTTCTGGGAAAACTACGAAGCCTACCGCATCGGTCCCGACCCGACCGACTGGGGCCAGGGCGTCTTCAATTGGGCGATCCCCGCCGTGCGGGAACACAAGCTGGCCCTGATAAGCGAATTGGGTGAAAACTACCCGCTCGATGGTCTGGAGCTGGACTTTCTGCGTCATTGGCAACGCTTCCCGGGCGAGACTACGACGCTCGACGAACGCCGCGTGGCCACGACGGATTTCGTGAAAAAGATACGCCAAATGCTCGACCGCACCGCCGCCTCGGGGCCGCGCCGTACCCTCTGTATCCGCGTTCCGGCCGAGCTGGCGATCCACGATGACCAGGGCATACATCTGCCCTCCCTCGTCGAGGCAGGGGTCGACGTCGTCACCCTCTCATGGTCGTATTTCACCTTGCAGGATGACAGCGTCCGCCGGGCCAAGGCACTCATCCCGGAAACGCCCGTCTATGCCGAGATGACCCATACGACCCTCACGGGCAAGGCACTGGGAGGCAGCGGCACCCAGCCCTACCTGCGCACGACCGATGAGCAATTTTACACCACTGCCCACCTCGCCTACTCCCGGGGCGCGGCCGGAGTGAGCCTTTTCAACTTCCCCTACTACCGCGAACACACCACGCCCGCGATCGGCCCTTTCACCGAACCTCCCTTTCATATTCTCGCAAAACTGGGTGATCGCGATTTCGTGGCCCGTCAGCCGCACGCCTACTTCCTCACCGCCGCGAGGAGAGACCCGGTCCTGCCGGGGCTGGCCCTGCCCGCCCTGCTTCAGCGGAATGAGCCGCAGACACTCGCCCTCGAGATGGCAGTCCTTCCGGGGCATCACCGTGACGGTATCCTGAGACTACGCTCCGACGAAGCCATCGCCGATCGTGAACTCGAAGTCGCCCTCAACGGCGCCCCGCTCGAGGAAATCCCCTTCGTGGCGCGTCCCCTGCCCCATCCCTACGATGCCTTTGCCGGCCAGCCCGACGAGATCCGCTGCTTTGCCTGTCCCGTCGCTCTGGCACGAGAGACGACGAATGAAATCCGCCTGACCTTGCGGACAGGCATTCGAGTGAAGGTGATCTACCTGGAGGTCCTTTTCCCTGTGGAATGAAGGGCTTCCGGGGGCGGAAAGATTGTCCTCTCGTGATGGTATTTTGATTGAAGTCAATCTGACGATACGCCACGATGGAGGCGTTTCCGCTCACCCATGAAAGCCAAGACCCTCCTCGCCCTCATTCTTCTGACCGGGGGCACGCTCGCGTCCCTCACTGCTCAGGAGACCGCCGCTTCCGGAGCCGCCGCGGCAGTTGCTGAAGCCGTTGAGCAGGTGCCTGCTACCCCCGCCCCGGACGCCCCGCCCCGAATCCTGTCCTCGCCTCGCTCGAGTCCCTCGCTCATCGATTTGTGACCGCCTACAACGAAAAAGACATCGACGGCATGGTCGCTCTCTACACCGGCGATGCCGAACTCGTCGACGAGATCGATGCCCGCGTCGCCACCGGAAGTGAGGAAATACGTTCCCTCTATGAGACATCCTTCGCTGCCACTCCCGGTAGGCAAATATCCCTCGATGTCCTCTCCGTGCGAAAGGTGGCGGAGAACGTCGTCGTCGAGGAGGGCCTCGCGCGCTTCTCGGGTGCAGAGGACGAGATCGAGGAAAGTATCGTCTCCTACTCCGCCATTCTCGTGAAGGCCGAGGGCGCCGCCTGGCTGATCGCTTCCTCCCGCGAACTCGAGACCATCAGCTACGAGCCCGATCCCCTCGAGGCGATCATGCCCCTCGTCGGCGACTGGACCTATCAGGGTGACCAGATGCAGATGGCCCTCTCCCTTTTCCTCTCGAATTCCGGGCGTTTTCTCATGGGCAGCGCTGTCGTCACCACTCCCTCGGACGGGACTATGGAGACCGAGATCCGGATCGGCTACGATGCCGACCGCGACGAACTCCGCTGGTGGACCTTTGATGAACTGGGCGGATTTGCCGGCGGCGCGTGGCAGCCAATCGAGTCCTCGTGGCTCGTTCGCACCACCGGCGTCACCGCCGATGGCGAGACCACTTCGGCGCTGCAGGAACTCACTTTTGAGGGCACTGACGCCGTCGTCTGGCAGTCCACTCGACGGTTCCTTGACGGCATCTCTCTCCCCGATCTCGATCTCAGGCTGGTGCGTCGCCCTCCCGCCCCGGCTTCCCTCCTCTCCACTTCTGAACTCCCCGTCGAACCATGAAACCTTCCCCCCTGCCTGCCATCAGTCTCCTCGTGGCTTTTTTTGCAGCCATCTTTTGCCCTATCAGCTCGCCCACGGCGCGGGTGAAAACCGTGACCGCGATAAGGGCAACCGTCAGAACCAGGCGCGGCCCCAGCAACAGCAGCGCCCCGCAGCCCAAAAAGGACAGAGCCCGAGAGGTCCGGTGGCCTCACCACAGGGCGCGCGCAATCCTCTGACCGGATCGAGCGTCTCCCGTCAACCAAACTCGCGCCCCAACGCACCGCGTCCGAACCAGGGGCAGGACAACCGGACCAAGGACCGTCCGGGAGGCAACAATGACAATCGTCCCGGAGACAGGCCTAACCAGCCAGCAACTCGACCAGCTCCCAACCAACCGGCAAACCAACCAGCGCCCAAAGGCCCCAACCAGCCCGACAATCGTCCCGGCGGGAAAGGCCAGGGAGGAAACGCCAACAACAATCGCCCTGCCCCGCGTCCACCGGCACTTGCCGACAAGCGCCCCGTGGATAAAAGCAATCATAACCGGCCCGGTGATCGGCCCGGCGACCGTCCCAATCAGCCGAACCGTCCCGGAGGACACACACCCTTCGTCCCCGGAAAGGTCACCTATCCCGGCCAGATTGCGAAACCCTCGAACCGCCCCGGATCGAATAACAATACTCAGAACAGGCAGATCAATCATCCCAACAGAATCGCAAAGAACCGGCCTCAGTCGCTCAATCATATCGTGAGCAATCACAATACCAACAACAACTGGGGGAATCAGTGGAACAACAACACGACGATCTGGAGCAACAATCAGACGACCTATCGCGGGCCTGTCGTGATCAACCGGAACTTCCGGAACTCGGTCAACTACGCCTACCGCCCCACCTCGTGGGGAGCACGGCCCTGGTGGTCGAGTTCGACCTATCACGACTGGCACCACGGCAGTTGGAACTACGGCTGGAACAACAACTGGCACAGCTACCACCGCCCCGTGAACTACTACCGGCCCCCTGCCCAGTATTTCCCCGGATATATTCCCTACGTGGCCCCTCGTCCCATTGTACCGGGGGGATCGCGGCCTGGAGTCTCGGCAGCCTCTACTACAACAGCGGCTACAGCAGCTACCGCAATCCCTACACGGCTCCGCCTGTTCAGACGAGGACGACGGTTATCAACTACTCCCAGCCGATCTCAGTTGTCGCCTCGCAAGAGGTGCCCGAGCCGCAGGAAGCCGCGATGACCTCCGAGGAAATGTCCGCCGCCGCACTCGAGCGCGCCCGCGATGCCTTCAGCAATGGGGACTACCTCTCCGCGCTCAAGGCAACCGACGAATCCATCTCCCATGCCGCGAGCGATCCCGCGCTCCACGAGTTCCGCGCGCTCTGTCTTTTCGCCCTCGGTCGCTACGGAGACGCCGCCGGCGTGCTCAACCCCGTCCTCGCCTCCGGTCCCGGCTGGGACTGGGCCACGATGTCCGCCTTCTACCCCGACGGCGAGATCAACACTGCTCAGCTCCGCAAACTGGAAGCGTATGTCGAGAGCAAACCCGATTCGGCGGACTCCCAGTTCCTCCTCGGCTATCATTATCTCGTAGCCGGTTTCATTGACGAGGCCTACGGCATGTTCGACCGGGTCACCACCCTCCAGCCAGCCGATATCGTCGCGGTGCAGTTGCGTAATCTGACCGGCAGCTCCTCACCCACCGCCAGCCCTGAAGAGGCAACGGGCGAAGCAAGCGCCGAGCCCCCTCTCGCTCCGGAACTCGGCGACGGAGCCGTCGTCGAGGCGATCACTCCCGACGACCTCATCGGAGGATGGAAAGCGGCCTCGGGCGACGGCAAAGCCATCACTCTCACCCTCAGTCCGGACGGACCATTTATCTGGAACTACGAAGGCGCCACCGACGGCAAAGTGCTCAGCGGAGAATGGTCCATCGATGGAGCGGGCCAGCTCATCCTCGCCGCCGAAGACGTCCAGATGGTCGCCGAGATCTCCCTAGCCGGAGACATGCTCCAGTTCATCCTCGCCGGCCGCCCGGTCGGCGATACCGGACTCAGCTTTCAGCGTCTGCCATGAGAATTGGAACGAAGTCTCCTTTTTCAACGCCTCTGGTCCGATCCCGCCGCAGGGACGAGGCCCGAGAGGCGGCGCTCATCCCCAGCCCGCGACAAAATAGCTGGAGTGAGCGTTCAGCCCTTGTCAGCGGAGCAATGGGGGTGGAGCGGCGGAATCAGTTACTCCAGTCGCTCGCCATTCCCTAAGGAACGGAGTTCTCTGCTTTCTGCTTCGCCTCCGAGTCGCACAACATGACCGCAGAATCATCCCACATGGGCATTGGGCTATTGAAAAGACCGCCCGATTCGCTAACATCCACCCACTGATCCGCTCTGACCCCGCTTTTCAAACCGCTTTGACCCACCCCGACCCCAGCTACAATCTCGGATTCACCGAACCTCCAGACCGACATGGACACGCGCCCCATCGCGGGATTGGCAGCCAAGGAGAAAGGATGATTAAGCTATTATGACCACGGAATCAGAATTTCTATTGAGATTGGGATTGGGATTGCATGATGCGAGTGACAGGTGTGACGATAGGAGTCTCGGATGTGATCATCTTCAGTTAAGCAAACGAACCTACAATCGAGTAATTGAAGAAAACTGCATGACTATCGGTCACGCACTGGTCGCGTGGGACAGAGGGCTGCTAACGCCGAATTCCCTGGGGGCAAAAGGAAGCGACGAAACGGGAAAGGCTTTGGCAGCGTTCACGAAGTGCCGCGACGACAGCGGTTCAGTCAACTGGCCATTATTCTGGGAGCTGAGGCCTCCAGTGGAACACCGTCTCGCGATCGCATCCCAATCCCTTAGAAGGCTGGCGGCAGATGAGGCTGCAAGCACGATCGGTATTCTCCATCTTAAGAAAGCATGCACTCCCCTCGAATCTGCCGGCATCACAACTCTGGGACTGTTGATCCAGGCAGCAGAATCCGGAATTGAAAACTTGAAGAGCTTCGGCAAGCGCGCACATACAGAAACCGTCTTAGCTCTGACCGCCTTACATCGGTGCATTGATGGAGAAGGGGCGGTCGATTGGGAACAGTTCGCAGTAGAGCGAAATTTTCCACTTCTACCGGGACAAGACGACCCGGCAGGCAATGGAAAGGCCCTCTTAGATTATCTGCCTCAGTTCTGTGAGCAGGTCGGCGCGGCACAGTTTGATGATCGTGAGCGGCAGATCTTTAAATTACGATGGCTCGCGTGCGACGACGACCGACAAACATTGGCGGAAATAGGCATCGGATACGGTTTGACCCGGGAGCGGATCCGTCAGATCTCGGATGTTGTGATCTCGGCTATCCGACGCCCTGTATTTGAGAACGATTACCGGGGTTTGACATTCCGATTGAAAAGGGAACTCTCGGAGACTTTAATTGCCGCCAAAGAGCATTTTCAAAGTCTCGGACTTTCCAGCGGGAGGGAGAGTGTCTGGCTGACTGAGCTCGCGACTTTTTGGGGTGTTCCAGGGGCAACAATCGACCGACACAAGAGGTTGTTAATGGCGTTATTGAGTCATGAAACAATCAGACCCGACTAGCAGCCTGTCGGGATAAGTTCTCCACGGCGAATAAGAAACTGTAAAGTGTAAAGGCCCGGGACGAAACGTTTGGAGGCTAAGAAACGAATCAACTTTTCAGATTCAGTGGCGACAGTGGAAATAGACCACGAACGAGCCCGGTGGCAATCTGC
>JBDNIL010000326.1:0-5143 GCA_041688355.1 Verrucomicrobiales bacterium
AAGAGCGCTACAAGAGCCTCCTCGTCGAGGGCGATGAAAAGGCCTTGATGACCGTGGCTGCCTACATTGATCTGAATTGATTCGCTCCGCAAATCTCTGCGGTATCGCTTCGCCATCTTTCCTCCGCTGGCGCGGCGAGGCTGAGGCAAACGCGGAGAGCCCGACGCACCCGAGGCGGGGTTTCGCGCCCGAGGAGGTCGAGGCCGAGGTGGCGATTGGCGGCAAGCTGCCCTTGAAGCAGGTCATCCGTAGCCGGGTTCGCTACCTGATCGACGGCGGAGTGTTTGGCAGCGCCGCTTTTGTCGAGAATGTCTTTACGCGCCACCGCGAGCGCTTCGGTCTGAAGCGCAAGATCGGGGCACGGCGAATGCGGGAAGCCGATTGGGAAGACCTCTGCGTCTTACGAGATCTAAAGAACGACCTGATTGGAGAGCCTGCGGTGCGACCGGCGCGTGCGGAATAAAGCGTGGCGAGGAGAAGGCGTGAGTTCCCCTGAAAGTCCCGCCAAGATCGGCGGGATCCGGGAATGTTGTGAAAGTGCCGGGCGTTCATGTGCCTGCGGCGTGCCGGATGTGCGGTTTTTCGGCGTAAGATGCTCGGGTGCCGCAAAATCGGTGGGCCGAGATGGCGCACGAGAGGTGCAGCGGGAAGGCGAGAGGATGCTGACGCGTGAAAAAGGGGGATTGACGTGCGGCTTCGTTATTATTAGCCTGTCCCTGAGGATTTTTAAGCCTGTCCCTGAGGATTTGTCCCTGAGGATTTTATTTGTCCCTGAGGATTTTCGAGAGTTCCGTATTGATGCGGGAAAATGGGGGATTGACGTGCTGCACCGTTATTATTAGCTTGGAATTTTCCTTCCCCTTTCGTCAGCTCCGGTGCGCATGTGCGCTGAGGATACACTTGGATCCGGTCGTTCGATCCCTTACAAAAGCCTCATACCATGACTGCCCGAAACTGCTTTTCCCTTCTTCTGACCGGACTCTGTCTATGCTGCGCAGTAAAGGCGGAGGCCAAACCGCGTTACAACGTCCTTTTCATCATTTCAGACGATCTGACCTATTCCGCCCTTTCCTGCTACGGAAACGAAGTCTGCGAGACCCCGAACATCGACAAAATCGCCGCCAGCGGAACCCGCTTTACCCGCGCCTATTGCAACGCAACCTATTGCGGTCCCTCCCGGGCTTCGTTTCTCTCCGGTTACTACCCCCACGCCACGGGCACGCTGGGCTACGAAAACCCCCGACCTAAAATCGGAGACCGGGCGACCTGGCCGCAGCATTTTAAAAATCACGGAGCGTATTCAGCCAGAGTCAGCAAGCTGTTCCATATGGGAGTTCCCGGAGGAATTGAAGTCGGAGGCGAAGAACACGAACCGAACTTTTACAACGGAGCCGACGACGAACTTTCGTGGAGCGAGCGATTCAACAGTCCCGGCCCGGAATGGCGGGCACCCGGCGACGGTGAAACCCTCGAGAACAATCCCGACGGGAAAAAGCCGGTCATGGGAGGGAACACCTTCGTCGTCGTCGAGGCGGACGGTGATGATTTGGTCCATTCGGACGGCATGACGGCTCAAACGGCGGCCCGCCTCATCGCGGAGCATCGGAACGAACGCTTCTGGCTCGGTGTGGGTTTTGTCCGACCGCACGTGCCTTTTGTGTCCCCCCGGAAATACCACGAGCCCTTCAAACCCTGCGACAAACTGACCCTGCCGCCGAAACTCCCCGGCGACTGGGATGACATCCCGAAAGCCGGCATCAACTACAAAACCAGCGAGAATATGAAAATGGACATCCGCCGGCAGAAGAAGGCCGTCGGGGGCTACTATGCCTCGGTTTCCTACATGGACGCCCAGGTCGGCATCGTCATGGACGCGCTGGAGAAATCAGGAGTCAAAGACGAAACCATTGTCATCTTCACGAGCGATCACGGCTACCACCTCGGCGAGCATGATTTCTGGGCGAAAGTCAGTCTTCGTGACGAGTCTGCAGGGGTTCCCCTGATCATCTGTGTTCCCGGGAAAAAACCTGCAATTTGTGATTCGCTCGTTGAGCTGATCGATCTCTACCCGACGGTTTCTGCGCTATGCGATCTGCCGGTTCCGGAAAATATCCAGGGACGCGACCTTTCGCCCCTTCTGGACGATCCCTCCCTCGAAGTGCGCGATGCCGCCTTCAGCGTCGCTCCGATGCGGAAAGGATTCCTCCTCAGAACCCCCGATTTCTCGTACATCCAATATGAGGAGGATGCCTCCGGAGGAATCGAAATCTTCGACATGAAAAAGGACCCCGGACAGTACAACAACCTCGCCGCCCTTCCGGACCAAAAAGATCGTGTCACCGCTTTTCGGAAGAAAATGGAGGAACGGCTCAAGGAAGTCCGGCAGAACGACCTGCCCCTACCTCAGCCGCAGGCAAAACAGCTCTAACGCGAACGTCGGTAGAAAATCCGGAAGACCAGCGACATCTGAACCCCCTCCTTCCCCGGCCCAAGTGTGAAAAGAGATTCTTGGGGACAGGTTAATTATTTGAAATTCCCGCTTGCCAAACAGTGTCCTTACGATCAATGTTCACACGAACATTAACCAAGATCTCATGAGACAATCTCGCATCCCGAGAACCATGCGTGTCCCCGAGAACCACGCGTTCGCTCACTGGAACCATCACCCGGTTTACCCTTCCTCAAGGCTTACACAGCTTCGAAATTGAGGTGGTCCCCGGTGCCGCCGTAGTAAACCCGAACTTCAGCGTCAGAATTTTTGCCACTGACAATTCTCTTGTCAGTGATGATTTGAAAGCGCCGTTGCGAAACGAGATCAATAAGTTGACAAAGAAGATCAAGAAGGCGATTCGATCCGGGCAAAAAACGAAAGCCAAGAAGCTGAAAACGAGGCTCAAGAAGCTCAAGGGGATTTTGGCGACTCTGCCATGACTGAACCCCCTCCTCCCCCGGCCCACGGGTGGCAAGAACGCGGAAGGGATGAAAAAGGGATTTCCTGGCAATCAATCCATTGACACAACCGGCAAAATCACGCCATGATTCTCGACGATGGCCCCGATCGTCCCCTACTCCCCCCGCCCCCCTCATTCCCCGGCCAAAGGGTGGCAAGAATGCGGAAGGGTTGAAAAAGCAAATTCCTAACAGTAAAACATTCATAGGCGCGGCACTGACGCCATCATCGGCAAGACGCTGAAGGGCATCATCAGCAGTTGGAATCCCAGTGCGGAAAAGCTGTTCGGCTATACGGCTGCGGAAGCCATCGGCCAGCCGATGCTGATGCTCATCCCGCCGGAGCACGCGGACGAGGAACCGGGGATTCTGGCGCGCATCGCGCATCGCGCAGGGCGAGAGCGTGCGGAATTTCGAAACCATCCGACTGCGCAAAGACGGCACGCGCATCCATGTCTCGGTCACCCTTTCCCCGGTCAAGGACAACGCCGGGAAAGTCATCGGCGCGTCGAAAGTCGCCCGCGACATCACCGAACGCAAGCAGGCGGAAGCTTCGCCGCGCTCCCCCGAGCCCCGTTACCGGCGGCTCTTTGAAGCCGCCAAGGACGGCGTGCTGATCCTCGACGGCCAGACCGGCCAGATCACCGATGCCAATCCCTACATCCTGAGCGTGCTCGGCAGCACGCACGCGGAAGTGCTCGGCCAGGAGCTGTAGGAAATCGGCGTGTTTGGAGACGCGGCCGCGAGCCGCGGGGCTATGGAAGTGCTGCAGGCCGGGGGATACGTCCGCTACGATGATTTGCCGCTGGAAAGCAAGACCGGCCAGCTCCGCCAGGTGGAGGTGGTCGCCAATCTCTATGAGGAAAACGACGGCGAAATCAAAAACAAGGCCAAGGACGGTTCCTATTATTGGGTGGAAACGACCATCGTCCCCTTCGTGAACGAGGACGGGAAGCCGCTCCAGTATCTAGCCATCCGCGTGGAGATGCCCGAGCGGAAGGTCACTGAGGAGAAGTTGCGCGAAAGCGAGGTGGAAACCAAACGTGCGCTTGATTACGCCGAAGCGACGCTGCGCACCGCGCCCATTCCGCTCCTCGTCCTGCGCGCCGATCTGCGGGTGAATACGGCCAACGAAGCGTTCTACAAAAATTTCCAGGTCGCGCCCGCCGAAACCGAAGGCGCTTTGATTTATGATCTCGGCAATCACCAGTGGAACATTCCCAAACTGCGCGAACTGCTCGAAGAGATTCTGCCGAAAAACAATTTCTTTAATGACTTCGAGATCACGCACGAGTTTGAAACCATTGGTCGCCGCACCATGCTGCTCAACCCCCGGCGCATGGAAAACGAAGCAGGCCAGCCGCTGCAGATCGTGCTCGCCATCGAAGACATCACCGACCGCAAACAGGCAGAGGAAGCGCTGAGCGTGGCGATGGTGGAAATCGAGCGCGCCTCCCGCGCCAAGGACGACTTCCTCGCCGCACTTAGCCACGAGTTGCGCACGCCGCTCATGCCCGTGCTCATGACCGTCACTTCGCTCGAGGATGATCCTGCGCTGCCGGCCGACGTGCGCGACCAGATCGCGATGATGCGGCGCAACATTGAGCTCGAGGCGCGGCTGATCGACGATCTGCTCGACCTCACGCGCATCAGCAGCGGCAAGCTGCAGATCGCGCCGATGACCGCCGACATCCACCAGCTCATCTCGCACACCGAGGAGATCGTGCGCAGCGATGGCCTCGGCAAACAGGTGCGCATCGTCTTCAATCTCGAAGCCGAGCGGCATCACGCGATGGTCGATCCCACGCGGCTCCAGCAGGTCTTTTGGAACCTGATCAATAACGCGCTCAAATTCACTCCGACCGGCGGCACCATCACCGTGAGCACACGCAATGACGCCGAAGGCAGGATTGTCATCAATGTGGCAGACGACGGCATTGGCATCCGCGCTGAAGTGTTGTCGCAAATTTTCAACGCCTTCGAGCAGGCTGATACCACCGGAGAGCATCTCTACGGCGGGCTGGGCCTAGCAACCTGTCGGACTTAGAGCGTCTGGGCGAGGGAATTGGGGTTCGAGTCAGAATTTTCATGAGTTTGAGGAGTTTGTGTGAACACAAATGACGAAAACGAGGGGAAATTCGGGCCGAATCCCCGATTTCCGCAGCCGGGCGGGATAAGTCCGACAGGCTGCTAG
>JBDNIL010000034.1:0-6126 GCA_041688355.1 Verrucomicrobiales bacterium
AGCGAGGGAATTGGGGTTCGAGTCAGAATTTTCATGAGTTTGAGGAGTTTGTGTGAACACAAATGACGAAAACGAGGGGAAATTCGGGCCGAATCCCCGATTTCCGCAGCCGGGCGGGATAAGTCCGACAGGCTGCTAGCCCGGTTGGGCAGCCTTTGGCTGGCGATCTTCGCTTTGCCAGGATTCTTGCACGCCGGTTGTGCCCGCCCGAGAATTGAAGATCCCGCGATTGCCGAATAGCACGACAGGAGTGTCGTGCCTCCTTGGGATTGATGGCGGCGTAGAGGAACTCGCGAGAGTTCCCCCGTCGATGGGCGCACAATGCCCCGCCCGGGTTCCTCAGCTCCGACCGACTGAACCCGGGTAGGGCGAGGCGTGAATCCAACGCAGGAAACGGGATTCAGTTGAAGTCTCGTCACGAAATGGCACTCTAGTGAGAGTCCTCCCCGTCTCATGAACAACTCCCGGCTCTTCCTCGCTCATCTCACTGTGGTTGCCCTGCTCGGCCTGCGCATTGCCCATGCCGCCGAGCCCGGCTTCACCTCTCTCTTCGACGGCAAGACCTTTACCGGCTGGACCCATACGGGAAACTGGGTCATTGAAGACGGAGCCTTCTACCGCAACGACAAAGGCGGATCGCTCACTTACTCCGCCGCGACGGTGCCTGATGATTTTGAGCTGCGGTTTGAGTGGAAAGTCTCGGTAGGATGCAACTCCGGCGTCTACTATCGCCCCGGTCAGGTCGAGTATCAGATCCTCGACAACATCGGCAGCCCCTACGGGGAAAACGCCCGACAGGCGGCAGCCTCGATCTTTTTCTGCCTCGCTCCGAAAAAGGACGCGACGCGTCCGGTCGGGGAATGGAACACCGCCCGCATCATTTGCCAGGGCACCGTTATCGAGCATTGGCTCAATGAGGAGCGTGTTCTCTCCTTCGACTACGAGGATCCGAAATGGGCCGAATATGTCGAGCTGCTCGCGATTCGCGGAGGCGATCTCACCGGGCGTGGCGGCAAGCTCTGGCTCCAGGACCACGGACAGGATGTCTGGTTCCGGAATCTGCGCTGGCGCAAGATCCCCGAAGGCGAGAGGATCACGCCCGACCCCGCTTTCCAGCCCATGCCGGTGACAGGAGAGGCGCTCGAGAAAGAGCGGGCTCGGGTGAAGTCGATGCTGGAAAAAAAGGCGAAGCCTTGAGCCTGAGCCGTTTACTTGGGCTTTATCTCCAATCCGGCTAGCCACGGAGCACTGATCTGAGGCGGCATGCCGCCGAAGGGTTGGTAGATCGGGAGTTGGATCACACTCATGCCGTGTGCCTGTGAGGCTATGAAAAAGAGCGTCTCGGCGCAGTCGTCCGTCTGGATCATGGCTTCGCAATGCTCGGCCGTGGGACGTACGGGACGTTTTTCAACGAGAGGGGTATAGGCCTCGCCGGGAGCATACTCCGAGACGACGATTCCGTGCGCGGCGAACTGGGGACGGGCGGTGAAGAGGAGCCCGTGGACCGCCCACTTGCTCGCGGTGTAGGGCACGCCGGCGAAAGAGTCGAAGCCGTGTCCGGCCGTCGAGGAGACGACGACGATGCGTCCGCCGCCCTTCTCAGCCATCGGCTTGGAGACCGCCTGCATCATGTTCACGACGCCGAGCACGTTGATGTCCATGATTCGCTGCCAGCTCTCGGGTGAGGCGATCCTCGCCGGGTCGGCGTGGGCCATGAAGCGATCGGGAGTGTTGATCCCGGCGGTGTGAATGAGGGTATGCGGCGCGCCTTCGCGAAGTACGACCTCCATCGCCGCCGCGACGCTGGCGGGATCGGCGACATCACAGACGACCGGAACGATGAGCGGAGATCGCGCCGCACTTTCCTCGAGCGACTCGAGCGTGCGACCAAAGACAAAAGTCCTCGCCCCGGCCGCCGCAAATCGCTTTGCCGCCGCCTGCCCCATCCCGCCGCCACCGCCGGTGACGATCACGATCCTGTTTGTCCAGTCTTGATCCATGGCGGAAGGGTAGCAGGGGATACGCCGGAGTCCAGCGGACGAATGACCTGGCCGGGAAGCTGCCAGCTGGCGTTTTCGCGTCTCTTTTCTCCATCGCACTGCCTTCCGCGATCAGCCATCCTTTCCTTCCGCTCATGAAATGCCCCGCCCTCATCGCCGCCGTTGTTGCCTCCGTCCTGCCGTTTTCCCCTGCGGAAGAGTTACAGGACGAGATCCTCTGGCAAAAGGGGGCCAACCTACCCGTCACCTCCGATCTCCCGACGCTCGAAGGATTGCGCTTTTCGGTGATCAAAGCCTACGAGTTCCCGAAAGACGGCTATCGCTTCCTCCACGGCGTCGCTCTTTGTTTTCACAAGGGCAGGCTCTACGCCAGCTTCGGCCACAACAAAGGCGGGGAGAACACCGACACCGAAGAGGCTCGATTTTGCGTCAGTGAGGATGAGGGGCGCACCTGGAGCGCGGTGAAAACGATAGACTCAGGCGAGGGACCGGTCGGGGTGAGTCATGGCTCCTTCCTCTCCCACGAGGGCTCCCTCTGGGCTTTCATGGGGGCCTACACCGGCACGATGGAGGGCATCCATACCCGCGCTTACGTGCTCGACGAGGCGAGCGAAACGTGGGTGGCAAAGGGCACTATCATCAATGACGGCTTCTGGCCCATGCAGGAGCCCGTCCGCATGGACGACGGCAACTGGATCATGGCCGGTCTCGCCGGTGCGGTCTATGATGCCAGGGGGAGCCATCCCGCCGCGGTCGCGATCAGTCAGGGGAGCGATTTTACGAAGTGGGATTTCATCCGCATCCCGCCGAGCGAGGGCCTCGCGATGTGGGGCGAATCGACCGTCATCGTCGAGGGGAAAACCGTCACCAGCATCAGCCGTTACGGAGCTGAAGCCCGCGCCCTCGTTGCGACGAGTCAGGACTACGGCCGCACCTGGACGACAATGGCGCCGTCGAATCTCCCGATGGCCACGAGTAAACCCATCGCCGGATTGCTCAGCACCGGACAGCGCTACCTGATCTGCTCGATCAGTGCCGACGGAGGAAAAAGGCGCTCGCCCCTGACCATCGCGGTCTCAAAGCCGGGGGAGACGGCCTTCAGCAAGGTCTATGTCATCCGCCACGCCGAACATCCCTCCGGCCCCGGTGAATCCCATCCAAAAGCAGCTCTTTCTTATCCCTACGCCATCGAGCACGAGGGGCATCTCTATGTGGGATATTCGAACGACGGCGGCAAAGTCGGACGGGTCGGGGAAGGACGGCAGCTCTGGAATAACAACAGCGCCGAATTGGCGGTGATCCCGGTGGCGGCGCTGGGGGAGTGAAGGTGCCGGAATGTAGCATGGGCGTCCTGCGCATGCCTTCGGCGGGGATCACACGATTCGGTGGCGCGGGCGCCAGGTCGCCGTCCATGGGATTCTTCGCCCCGCGTGACAACTTCGGAGCCACCCTGCACACTCACCCCAATGCCCCCCAAACCCTTATCCCCTCGCAAACCGCCCCCGCATCCACCCCTGCCGGGATCAAATCGGGCCGGATCTCGGCGAGGGGCTTCAGGACAAAAGCACGCCCGAACATCCTCGGATGGGGCAGGATGAGATCGCCTTCGCTGATTGTGACTTCGTCGTAGTAGAGCAGGTCCAGATCGGCGGTGCGGGGGGCGTTGAGGTCATGCAGGGAGGGGCGTCCGAGCTCGATCTCGATGGCCTGGGTCCCGGCGAGCAGGTCGAGAGGGGAAAGGTCCGTCTCGATCTCGACGACGGCATTAAAAAATGTCCCCGAACCTGGCGGACAATCGACCGGATCGGTCTCGTAGATGGACGAAACGAGCAGGTGGTCGGTGCTTCGAACCCGCTCGAGACCGGCCACGGCGGCGCGGAGATTGGCGAGGCGATCGCCGAGGTTGGAGCCGAGGCTGATTCCCACGCGTGCCATGTCGGATCGCTTACTTCAGCCCGAGGACGTCCTGCATGTCGAAGAGCCCGCTCTCGAGCCCTTCGCTCTCGATCCAGCGGGCGGCGCGCACGGCGCCCTTGGCAAAGGTGAGGCGGCTCGAGGCCTTGTGGGTCAGCTCGACTCGCTCGCCGTTGCCAGCATAAATGACGGTGTGATCCCCGACGACATCCCCGCCGCGGAGGGCGTGGACGCCGATCTCGTGATCGGTGCGGGCGCCGACATCGCCGAAGCGGCCGTGACGGCAGTCCTTGTCATAGGAGAGATCCCGCACCTCGGTGAGGATCTCGGCGAGGCGGCGGGCGGTGCCGCTGGGGGAGTCGAGCTTGTGGCGGTGGTGCATCTCGACGACTTCGAGATCGAAGCCTTCGCCGAGAATCTCTGCGGTGCGGCGGGTCAGCCAGAAGAGCGTATTCACCCCGACCGAGAAGTTCGGTGCGTGGACGATGGTGATGGAGTGCGAGGCACGCTCGATCATTTCGAGTTGGGCGTCGTCGTGGCCGGTAGTGCCCATCACGAGCGGCTTGCCGGCATCGACACAGGCCTCGATCAGCTCGTTTGTGAAAGAGGGCAGGGTGAAGTCGATGACGATGTCGCTTTTCCCGAGGGCTTCTTCGAGCGAGTCCCCGAGATCAATCCCGGCGGCGACGCGGGTCTCGGGATCTTCACTGACGGCGGTGGCGACGGCCTGGCCCATGCGGCCGCGGAATCCGGTGACGAGAATATTGAGCATGACAGAGAGATGTGGGGAAGTGGCGGGACGCGAAAGAGGAGGGGGATTCCCGTCGACGGAACGGTTACGAGACTAAACCAAGGGCCACGAGGGTCGAGCGCAGCTCGGCCACTTTTTCGGCACTCATTTCCACCATGGGCAGACGCAGTTTCGGACGGCATTGACCGGTCAGGCCAAGGGCGGCCTTGATCGGAACCGGATTGGTGTCGAGCTTGAGGAGAGCGCTGAAAAGTGCGGCATACTTTTCGTGGATGGCCTCGGCCTCGGCGATACGGCCTTCGAGCATCGCCCGGGTGAGATCGGCCATGGCCCCAGGAATGAGGTTCGACGCGACCGAGACGACGCCGACGGCCCCGGCTTTCATGAAATCGACGGTGAGGACGTCGTCGCCGGAGAGGATCTCGAACTCGGGCGGGAGCGCGGCGCGCAGTTGCACGACCCGCTCGGTCACGCCGCCGGCTTCCTTGATCGCGCGGATGTTCGGGAACTCGGCGAGGCGAACGACGGTCTCGACATCGATCTGGATATGGCAACGGCCCGGGATGGAGTAGAGCATCAGCGGCAGCTCGGTCGACTGGGCGATGGCTCGGTAGTGCTGGAAAAGGCCCTCTTGCGAAGGTTTGTTGTAATAGGGAGTTACGAGAAGCGCGGCGTCGGCGCCGGCCAGCTCGGCGGACTGGGTGAGATCGATCGCCTCGCGGGTCGAGTTCGAACCCGTTCCCGCGATGACAAGACCGCGCTTATTCGCCTGCTTCACCGCCATCTCGATGACGAGCTGGTGCTCTTCGGTCGAGAGGGTCGCCGATTCCCCGGTCGTGCCGACGGGGACGATGCCCTTGATGCCGTTGTCGAACTGCTTGTCGATGAGCTTGCGATAGGCATCGGGATCAATCATGCCCTTTTCATTGAAAGGGGTCACGAGGGCGGTATAGGCACCTTCAAACATGGTATGGCGGTCTCCTGAAAAGGGTGAAGTTAGAGCGAGGAAAGAGTTCCGGAGAACGTGAAGTCGGCGGGGCCGAGGAGGGTCACGTTTTCGTATCCGCCCGAGGCGGTCTGTGCAAAGCCAATTTCGAGCGTGTCACCACCGGCGACGTCGACGCGGATGGGCGAGGGGGCCCCGGTGAGTTCGTGATGGATGATGGCGCAGGCGACCATGCCGGTGCCGCAGGCGAGGGTCTCGTCCTCGACCCCGCGCTCGTAGGTGCGGATCGCGATGTGATCGGGCGCGAGCACTTTCACAAAGTTCGCGTTCGTTCCGGCGGGGGCAAAATGGGTGTGGTAGCGGGTAGCGGCCCCGAAACGCTTCACCTCGACCGATGCTAGATCATCGACAAAAATGACGGCATGGGGAACGCCCGTGTTGACCGAATGGACCGTATGGGAAACGCCGTCGAGATCGAGTGCCTGATTGAGCTTCAGATCAAAGGGAGTGCTCAG
>JBDNIL010000327.1:0-2422 GCA_041688355.1 Verrucomicrobiales bacterium
ATACGCACTTAGGGCGCATTTTTTCTTTTCGAAAGGGAAGCTATTCTGGAAGCTTCGTCTCATGAAAACCTCCCTTGTTGTATCCCGCCTCCTGACCGGAGCGCTGGCGCTGACCGCCTTTGCTGCGACCGGTTTCGCCGCCGAAGTTTTTGAACTGGGCGAAGCGAATTTCGCCGAGCGCCCCATGGGCAAGGAGGCGGACGGCATCGTCGGCGATTTCGTGATGCGGAACGACAAGGTCGAACTCCTCGTCTCGGGCAACCTCCCGCTGCGGCGGGCGAACATGAGCACCTTCTACGGCGAAGACGGCATCACACCCGGTTGCCTCTACGACCTGACCCTCTTGGATGCCGACAATGACCAGATCACGATCTTTTCTCCGGGCGGGCAGCGGGGGCCGGTCAACTACGTCCGCATCGTCAGTGACGGGAAAGACGGCGAGGCAGTCCTCGAGACGGTCGTCTCGGCTGCGAAATCGGGAGCCATTGCAAAGCGTCACGAGTATCGCCTCAAGGATGGCTGGCAGGGCGTGCTGATCGTCACGACGATGACGAACGAAGGCAAAGAACCTGTCAAAGTGCCCCTTGCCGACCAATGGACCCCGATGCGGACGAAGGGCAATTTTAATGGCGTGAACTGGGGCGACTCGATCGATCCCGCCGACAAGGCTGGCTACGCCCACGCCTGGGTGGCCGAGGCCGGGGCGACGATTCCGGAAAAGCCCGAGACCGAACTCGCTCCCGGGGCCTCGATCACGGTGGCGCGCTTTCTCTCGGTGGGCACATCGCCGGCGGCCGCCGCAGGCATCGTCGAGTCGCGGAGGGTGGCGGATACGGTCGGCAGTCTAAGCGTGACGATGAAGGGCCCCGAGGGTGCCGCGATCCCAGGCGACGGACGAGTCCTCATCGGCACGGCCCCTGACAAAACCATCATCGCCTATCCCGATGCCGACGGGAGACTCTCCGTGGATCTCGTCGCAGGGGCCTACACCCTCACGGTCGAGGACATCGGACGCGCCACCGTGGTCGAGACCGTCGAGATCGCGCCGAAAGCGACGGCGGAGAAAGTCATCGCCCTCGGGGCCGAGTCCGCCATCACCTTCGAGATCAAGGACGAGGCCGGTCGCTCCGTCCCCTGCAAGGCTCAGTTCAACGCCCTCGGCGAGACGGCAAAGGTGAACCTCGGCCCCACCGACCGGGCGCGGGGCTGCGTCGATCAGTATTTCTCCGAGACCGGGAACTTCGCCGTGCCTCTGCCGCCGGGGAAATATGAGATCATCGTCACGCGTGGCCCCGAGCACAGCCATCTCCGCGAGGAGATCGAGCTGATGCCGGGAGCCACTCACGCGGTCGCCGGGGTCTTGAAGCGCGTAGTGCAGACGCCGGGCTGGGTCGCGACTGATTTTCACAATCATTCCACTCCGAGCGGGGACAACACCTGCGGTACCGACGACCGGCTCATCAATCTCGCCGCTGAGCACGTCGAGTTCGCCCCGACGACGGAGCACAATCGGCTTTATGACTGGCTTCCTCACATTGAGAAGCTCGGGCTGGCGCCCTATCTTAAGACAGTCCCCGGGATGGAGCTGACCGGTTCGGGAGCACACTTCAATTCCTTTCCTTTCGAGCCCGACACTTACAAGCAGGACGGCGGAGCTCCGGTGTGGAAAAAAGACCCTCGACTCAATGCCATCACCCTGCGCGACTGGCAGAAGTCCGAGGAGGATCGCTGGATCCAAATCAATCACCCTGACATGATCGAAAACTTTATCGACCGCGACAAGGACGGTCGGACCGACGGCGGGTTCGCCTACTTCGGCGGATTGATCGACGGCCTCGAGACGCAGAATTACAGCGCGAGCGAGATCCTCGCGGGCGCTCCCTACAAGCTCACCGCTGCCCGTAGCGGCGGTCCCGGGCGGGTCGTGGCACCGATTCGTGAGTTCATCTGGCTGCAGTTGCTCAATCAGGGGCTCAGCCCGAAGGCGATCGCGGTGGCCGATGCGCACCACGTCCACGGCAACGGAGTAGGCGGCTGGCGGACCTACGTGAAAAGCTCGACCGACGAGCCCGAAAAGATCGACTGGCGCGAGATGAGCCGCAACGCAAAAGCCGGACGCTCGATCCTCTCGACCGGGCCCTACCTCGAAGTCGAGACCGGGAGCGGCATCCTCGCCGGCGGGCACGACCGCGTCAGCGGGGCGATCGAGCTGAAGGTGAAGGTCCAGTGCTCGACCTGGCTCGACATTGACCGGGTCCAGGTGCTCGTGAACGGCCGTCAAGTGCCGGAGTACAACTACACCCGCGAAAAGAACCCTGACATGTTTACCGATGACGTCGTGAAGTTCGACCAGACCCTGAAGCTCCATCTCGATCAGGACGCTCATCTCATCGTCGTCGCGATCGGGGAAAAGCACAGTCTC
>JBDNIL010000035.1:0-10747 GCA_041688355.1 Verrucomicrobiales bacterium
AAACCAACTCGTTAAACCTCCCTCCTAAACCAATCGAAAACCTTCAGCTTCCCAACCAGCGATCAGAACCTTTTACAGAAAAAAATTTGCGCGGCCCCTCGAATCGACAAGAAAACTAAAAGCGTCACTTGTACTATGATAATTATAGATTAAGCTCATCTCTGTGGGGCAGAATCATCCAAGCGAAGCGCAACTCATTGAGCTGGCCAGGGCCGATCCTGAAGCCATCGGCAAGCTGGCCTTTGCGCTGTTCGAACGGCTCGCTTTTTTGCAGGGGAGGCTTGAGAAGGTAGAGGCTGAGCTTGCGGAACTGAAACGTAACTCCCGCACCAGCAGCAAACCGCCATCCTCTGATTCAGGCAACTTCGCCAATCCACCCAAGCCCATAAGCCTGCGGCGCAAACCGGGCGCAAACCGGGCGCAAACCGGGCGCAAACCGGGCGCAAACCGGGCGCAAACCGGGCGCAAACCGGGCGGACAGAAGGGGCGGCGCGGAGACACCCTCGAGCGCGTCGCCAATCCCGACCACATCGTCGAGCATCGGCTCGGCGAGGCGGACCGATGCCCGAAGTGCCAATCGCCCATGGACGAGGTTGGCGAAGCGCTCGCCGACGAGCATTGCGAATGTCGTCAGGTCTTTGAACTGCCGGCGATCCGGCTCGAAATTACCGAGCATCGTGCGGGGCCTCCTTGGCCGAGAAGCGTCGCTGCCGCGAGTGCGGCACCGCGGTTACCGCCGCCTTTCCCGAAGGAGTCGCCACTACGGTGCAGTACGGGGAGCGAGTGCGCGCCACCGCCCTCTACCCGGGTGCCTCCCAACTGGTTCCCTACCTGGGGTTCACCGTGCCCGGGGTGTTGGAGACATGAACAATGGCGAACAACTTAACCTGAGAGGTGAGCACTTGGTCGAGTCGGTCGAGGTCGAGCAATCCCTCATCGCCAGTGACGGGCAGATAAACCAATTCGGCACCCGTGCGTTCGGCCAGCAATTGCCACGGTGCGATGTTGCTGTGGTGCTCCATTTCGGTGAGCAAGATCTGGTCCCCGGGTTTGAGATTGCGGTTGCCCCAGGCGGCGGTGGCGCGATTGATCCCTTCGGTGGTGCCGCGCGTGAATACGATTTCGTCAGCGCTCCGGGTATTGATGAAGCGGGCGACGCGGGTTCGGGCAGCTTCGAACGCGGCGGCGACGAGATTGCTCAATTCATGGATGCCCCGATGCACGTTGGCGCTGTCGTACCACCGATAGCCAGAAAGCGTAAATCAGGTCTCTCGGAGGGCTCGTAAGGCCGGAGATGACAAAAGCCGAGGTCCTCAATCCTTATCGACAAGCTAACGACCCGAACGGCGACGGTTCGTCAACAAATGGTCCTCCGCTTTTGGGGGAAATCTGAATTAAGGGACCGAACCGTTGAGGAAATTACTGAGTGGATGGATCGACTTTACCATGCGGAGACGCTCTGCCTTGACGCGTGGGAAATCCGGACGGCGGAATCAAGAGAAAGCGGTAGCCGAGACGCCTCCGCAATTATGCGGGCTCCTATCGGAGCTGGTCCGAAATACTTGAAGAAGGCGAGGATTGCCGAAGCAAGACAGTTAAAGGCCGAAACGAGAACTGGGGCAAAATCCGGTTGCGGAATTGTTTTCGTAATTCTGCTTCTCGCCACCATTGCCGCCGCTGTCTTCCTCTTATTCCGGTAGTTTCCCCTATCGTCGCCATTGTCGTCCGTAATCCGCCTGTATCTCTGGCGCAATCTGCTGCAATCGACGGGTAATAAATGCCTTTCTGGGAGTATTTCCAACTGCCGGAGCTGATCATCCTCATGACTTGCCCGAAACCGCCAGAATGGCAAAGGAGTGGCAAAGAAATAAACCTCTCGACGTGAGAAATTAATAAGTCGTGGAAAAAAACGTGGCTCGACCCAGATTCGAACTGGGGACACAAGGATTTTCAATCCTCTGCTCTACCAACTGAGCTATCAAGCCTTACCCCTCACGAAGAGACCCGCCAGAGCGGAAATCAGTGGGGAGGGAATTAATACGCGGAGGATCGCGAAAAACAACCAGAAAATGCCGCGATTTCGGTCGGCGGTGGTTTAGAGGGGCTTCACCGCGAAGCGGGCGTAGTGGACTTCGCTATCGGGATCGTGCGCCTGGATGCCGAAGGTGCCTTCGCCGAGCTTGCGCCCGGCGAAGCCGGCGGCGGTCGGCCCATCGTCGGGTTCGGTATAATCGACGGTGGTCTCACCGTTCACCTGGATGTGGATGCGCTTCCCTTGCACGGTGATGTGGTAGTCGAACCACTCACCATCGGTGCTGGGGGCCTTTTCACGGACTTCGCTGTCGCCGCCCTTTGGCACCTCCTGCCCCTCCTGAAGGACTACGATGTTTTTCACGCCGTAGAGGCTGCCGGTCTTCTTCGGATCTTTGTGGGTGGAGTTCACCTGGCACTCGTAGCCCTGCTCCGGCCAGCCTTCGGCTTGGACGGCGGTGTGGAAGTAGACACCACTGTTCGCTCCGGGCATCGTTTTGACGCGGGCTTTGAGTTCGAAGTCTTTGAACTTGCCGCCATTGACCGGACCGGCGTAGAAGAGATGACTCTTGCCGCCCTTTATGATGAGAGTGCCATCGACCACGGAAAAGGACTCGGGATTCTCATCAGACGTCTTCCAGCCCTCGAGATCTTTCCCGTTGAAGAGCTCGATGAATCCGTCTTCGTTTTCGGCAGCGACCGCGTTGTCCGATTCGGAACCGCAGGAGGTGAGCGAGAGCGCCGCGGCGAATGCCAGGGCGGGTAGGAGGAAGGGGATTTTCATGGAGAGAAGTAAGCCAGTGGGATCGGTCTCACGCAAGGCCGAAAATGCGTAGGGCGGGACTTCGTGATCGCAAAGAATCCGTTTGCTTACCGGCGATCTCAGCCCTTCTTTTCGGAAAATGTCGGAACCATCTTTGAAAATCGGCCTCGCTGGCTTTGGGAACGTCGGAGCGGGCGTGTACAAGAATCTCGAGAAGAACCGTCACCTCCTCCGCGAGCGAACCGGTTGCGAGCTCGAGATCACTAGAATCGCTGTGCGCGACCCCGGCAAGACCCGTGATTTTGCCCTACCCGAAGGGCTTGTCACGACGAATCTCGACGACCTCGTCAACGATCCCGGGATCTCCATCGTAGTCGAACTCATCGGTGGGACGGATCGCGCCTTCGATCTCGTAAAGGCGGCGCTTGAGAGCGGCAAAGCGGTTGTCACCGGGAACAAAGCCCTCCTCGCCGAGCGTGGGCAGGAACTCTTCGCCATCGCCGAGGCGAACGGACGCCCCATCCATTACGAGGCGGCCGTGGCCGGTGGCATCCCCATCATCAAGGCAGTGCAGGAGTCGCTCATCGGCAATCACATCCAGTCGGTCGTGGGGATCATTAACGGGACCTGCAACTACATCCTCACCCGCATGACCGAAGCCGGTCTCACCTACGAGGCCGCTCTGGCGGAGGCCCAGGCTCTCGGCTATGCGGAGTCAGACCCGACTCTCGACATCAATGGATGGGACGCCGCCCACAAGGCCGTCATCCTTGCCTCACTCAGCTACGGGCGCTGGGTGCCTTGCGATCAGATCCAGGTGGAGGGCATTGAAAACATCAAGGCCGAAGATATCGCGTTTGCCGCCGATCTCGGGTATACGATCAAATTGCTCGGGGTCATCCAGTTGCACGAAGAGTCGGGGTCCATCGAGGTGCGGGTACAGCCCTCGCTGATCCCGGCCAAGCACATTCTTTCCTCGGTCAAGGGAGTCTACAATGCGATCATGGTCTGCGGAGATATCGTGGGGAACACGCTCTTTTACGGCTCCGGAGCAGGGCAGGATCCTACCTCCAGCTCGGTCATCGCCGATATCGCCGATGCCGCGATGTGGACCCAGCCGACAAGAGGGGCAGGGCTCGCGACACACCATCTTTACGGGGAAACCCTGCCCATCGCCGAGAGCGTCTCGAAGTACTACCTTCGGGTCGAGGCCGAAGATCGCCCCGGTGTCCTCGCGCGCATCGCCACTGTCCTGGGCGAGTTCGAGATCGGGATCCTCTCGGTGATCCAGCCCGAGGATCACGACGAAAAGTATGCGGCGATCGTTCTGATGTTGCACTACGCTCCCTACGGCATCATCCACGAGGCACTCGAGCGCATCAGCCAACTCGATTGCGTGAGAAATCGTCCCGTGCTCTTGCGAGTCGAAGACATCAAGTAACCGCGGCGGCTAACTGCCATCTTTTGGATCCGAAGAACGACAAAGGAAGCCCGCGAGACCATTTTCCGTTTCCATCCCCCAAAAACCACCTAACTTTACAATCATGGAATTTGTTTCAACCCGCGGAGGCGGAACCCCCGTCAGTTTTACCGAAGCGCTCGCCAGAGGTCTCGCCCCCGATGGAGGTCTCTACGTGCCGCGTCACCTCCCGCTCCTCTCCAGTGCCATCCTCGTGGAGGATGCGATGCCCTACGCCGCCCTCGCCTGGGATTTCCTGAGCCTTTTCGACACCGACCACGACAGCGAGCACCTCGTCGACATCATCGATAGGAGTTACGGCGACTTCAGCGACACGATGAACGCCCCGCTGCAACAGCTCGCGGACAATCTTTTCGTGCTCGAACTCTTCCACGGGCCCAGCCTTTCTTTCAAAGACTTCGGCTTGCAGCTCATCGGGAATCTTTTTGAAGAGCAGATCGAGCGCACCGGTATCCCCATCAATGTGCTTGGCGCGACCTCGGGTGATACCGGCTCGGCTGCGATCCACGGCCTCGCCGGGAAGAAAGGGGTCAACGTCTTCATCCTCTACCCCGAAGGCCGCATCTCCGAACTGCAGGAACGCCAGATGACCTGCACGGGAGCGGAGAACATCTTCCCGATCCCGATCAAAGGCACTTTCGACGACGGCCAGGCCATCGTGAAGGAGCTAATGAGCGACCTCGAGTTCAAAGATAAGATGCGGCTCTCGGCGATCAACTCGATCAACGTCGTCCGGGTCCTCGCCCAGTGTGTTTATTACATCCACGCTTACACTCAGCTGCCTCCGGACAACCGTGACGACGTGAATTTCGTTGTCCCCACCGGGAACTTCGGCAATATCTTCGCCGGCTGGATGGTTCACCAGATGGGCCTCCCGGTCGATCAGTTCATCGTCGCGACCAATCAGAACGACATTCTCTATCGGCTCTTCAACAGTGGCGAATACCATCCCGATGTGGTTCATCCCAGCCACGCACCCTCCATGGACATTCAAGTGGCGTCGAACTTTGAGCGTTTCCTCTATTACCACAATGAGAAGAATGCCAAGTCCACTCTCGCCCTGATGGAGCAGTTCAAGAAAGACGGGTCCATTACCATCCCGAACTTCAACGCGAGCAATTTCTCCGCCACCCGCAGCACGGACGAAGACATCCTCGCCAACATCCGCCGGGTCAAAGAGGACTACGATTACGTGGTCGATCCCCACACCGCCTGCGGGTTTCAGAACCTGGACCCCGATCGCACCCACGTCGTGCTGGCGACCGCTCATCCGGCGAAGTTTCCGGAAATCATCAAGAAGGCGATCGGGGAAGCCCCGACCGACCCGTCTCTCGATGCTCTTAAAAGGACAAAGATGGTCACCTACCCAGTCGAGGCAAGCGCTGCGGCCGTGCGGAAGTTCATCGAAGAGAACTGTATCTGACCTACGGACGGTCTCCGGGATTTGCTCCCGGAGACTCGGTCAGGTCGGACAGGTCGGACAAACCCCCGGGTTATCTCACTTCCCGGCCTTGTCGAGGATGGCTTTTACCTCCACTTCGACTTCGGCATAGAGGGCTTCGTCGGCCTTGAGCGCGTCTTTCGCGGCATCACGGCCCTGAGCGACCTGGGTGCCTCTGAAGCTGATCCAGGAACCGCGCTTCTGCATGATGTCGTGCTCGATGGCGAGGTCGAGGAGCGAGCCGACGGCGGAGATGCCTTCGTTGAACATGATGTCGAACTCAGCCTCACCGTAGGGAGGGGCCACTTTGTTCTTCACGATCTTCAACTTGGTGCGGTTGCCGGTGACGGTGCCATCTGACGCTTTGATGCTGGCGGTGCGGCGGATGTCGCAGCGGACCGAGCTGTAGAACTTGAGGGCACGTCCCCCGGGCTGGGTCTCGGGATTGCCGAACATGACCCCGATTTTCTCGCGGATCTGATTGGTGAAGATCACGACGGTGCGAGCCTTGGAAATGATCGCGGTGAGCTTGCGGAGGGCCGCGCTCATAAGGCGGGCCTGGGCCCCGACGGTGGCGTCGCCGATCTCGCCGTCGAGCTCCTGCTTCGTCACGAGGGCGGCGACGGAGTCGAGGACGATGACGTCGAGGGCGTTGGAGCGCACGAGGGTCTCGACAATGCGGAGAGCCTCTTCGCCGGAGCTGGGCTGGGAGAGGAGGAGTTCGTCGAGATTGACCCCGAGCTTTCTGGCATACTGAGGATCGAGGGCGTGCTCCACGTCCACGAAGGCGGCGAGACCGCCCATCTTCTGCGCCTGGGCAATGACGGTGAGGGTGAGAGTGGTCTTACCCGACGACTCGGGACCGAAGACCTCGACAATACGGCCGCGGGGAAATCCGCCGGCACCGAGGGCCCGGTCAATGATGAGGTTGCCGGTGGGGATGACTTCGACATCCATGCGGGTGTCGGAGCCGAGGCGCATGATGGCAGCTTCGCCGAAATCTTTCTGGATCTGGGAAATGGCGAGATCCAGATTCTTTGCTCTGGCATCTGCGATGCGGTTGCTCTCTTTGTCGTTGCTTTTGGGTGCTGCCATATCGTTCGCGGGTGAGGTTGGGGGAGTGGATCTAGAAGGTGCCTTGGCGGAACCCGACGCCTCCGCCTTTCGGCCGACGCTTGTTTTTGCAGGGAGTGCCTCCCCGTTTTCGTTCGCAGGTTTCACGCCGTTTTCGGCACCGTTAGGAGATAGCAGGTCAACCATAATATGACAAAGTGTTTCGCTGAAAATAGCAGTAACTGTTCAGGAGTCCAGTAAAAAAATGAACAGCGTTCAAATTTTTTATTCTCCTGCCATGATTTGATTTCATTCCGACTCTGTTTGAAGATGCTCCCCGGCTCGTCCCGGTCATCTTCCGGGGACGCTCACCTTTATCGATCCATGCGCATTCTCTCAGGCATCCAACCCAGCGGCAGACTCCACATCGGGAATTATTTCGGGATGATGGAGCCATCGATTCGGCTTCAGGACGAAGGCGAGGCCTTTTATTTTATCGCGGACTACCACGCGCTCACCTCGACGCATGATCCGGCGCAGTTGCGGGAACACGTCAGAAATCTGGCGATCGATTTCCTCGCCTGCGGACTCGATCCGGAAAAGGCGACCTTCTGGAAGCAGTCGGATGTCGTCGAGGTCACCGAGTTGGCGTGGATCCTCAGTTGTGTGACGCCGATGGGGTTGCTGGAGCGCTGTGTCTCGTACAAGGACAAGGTGGGACAGGGGCTCTCACCCTCGCACGGGTTGTTCGCCTATCCGGTGCTGCAGGCGGCAGACATCGTGATCTTCGACGCGAATGTTGTTCCAGTGGGGAAAGACCAGAAGCAGCACCTCGAGGTGACGCGCGACATTGCGCAGAAGTTCAATGACCGCTATGGCGACGGGCTGCTCGTGATCCCCGAGCCGCGCATCCGCGAAGAGACCGCGATGGTGCCGGGTCTCGACGGTCGCAAGATGAGCAAGAGCTATGAGAACACGATCGACATCTTCGAGGAGACGGAGAAGAAGCTCCGCTCGAAGATCATGAAAATCGTGACGGACTCGACTGCGGTGGAGGAGGCAAAAAATCCCGACGAGAGCTACATCGTGCAGCTTTACCGCCTCTTTTCCGGGGCCTCGGCGGCGGTGGAGATGGAAGCCTCGTTTCGCGCTGGCGGGCAGGGTTACGGCCATTACAAGCAGCAGCTCTTTGAAAGCATCCGCGACTACTTTGCCCCGATGCGCGAGCGTCGCGATGCTCTCGCTGCGGATCCCGGCTACGTCGATGACGTCCTAGCGGAAGGGGCGAAAAAGGCCCGGGTCCAGGCGCGGCTGGTCATGGACCGGGTGAGGGCGGCGGTGGGGATGTGAAGTTTGCCGTGCTTAGTGCTTAGTGTCACCCTTACTTTTTGAAATACTCCGACGGATCGACCGGGGGTTTGGGTTTTGCTGGTTCGGGGGCGGGAGTGGTCGCGGGGACGGGGGGCATCTTTTTGTCCGCAGTGGCGGGAGTGGCGATCTTTTCCTCCTTCCCGCCCGGCGGGGGGAAGACGGCATCGGGGGCGAGCACGGTGACTTGCTTCGGGTCGGTCAGTTTGATCTGCGGTTTGCCCTGGTAGAGGGCGATGGTCCCCTCGACGGCGAGGCGCTTCTGGTCGTAGGCGAGGTGGGGTTCGGTTTCCTGAAAGGGTTCGAGATCACTTTTGAAGGTGACGAGTGAGAACTCGCTCCCTTTGAAGTTCACAAAATTCGTCCCCGATGCGGATTTTGCCGAGCCTTCGGTCTCGCCGTGCACGACTACTTTCTGCCCTTCTTTGGCAATCAACTCGGCGGTCTGGCTCGCTTCGAGGTAAATCTTATTTTCTTCGTCTGCTCGGACCGTGTCGAGGATCAGGAGAAAAGGAAGGAGAATTCGGATTCCGGGATTCATGGCTTTTCGTAATCGGGATTATGGAGAGTAGCGACAGTGCCGTCGGCATAGACGACGGAGATTTCGGGCACCTGGGCGGGAGCGATCTCCTGGATGACAATCACGGAATCGCTGATCGCGTCGAGGACGGGTCTGTCGTGGCGCACGAGTTCAAAGGCGCGCCGGCTCCCGCCGGGGAAGGCGCTCTTGAGGAGAGAGGTGAGATCGGCGGCGGGGAGGAAGCGGCCGGAAAGGTCGTCCCACTCCGCCGGGTAGCGGTCACGATTGGCCCGGGCGTATTCTTCGCAGGCGACAAAAAGCCGCGAGGCGTTCACTTTGCTGAGCGACTGCAGCCCGGCGTCCTGATCGGACCGCCATTTGTTGAAGGCGGGTAAGGAGATCGCGACGATGAGAACGAGGACGGGGAAGAGCAACATGGAGCCGTAGCCGAGCCCCAGGCCGAGGGCGGTGAGGCGACGTCCGCGGAGAGGACGCAGAGTCATGTCGTGCCGGGCGAGGTGTCCGCAGACGGCGGCAAGGGCGGCGAGGAAGAGACCGCCGACGAGCCAGAGCGTGGCGAACCCGAGGCAACCGAGGATGGTGCTGGCGATCGCCTTTTTTGACCATTCCACGGGAGGTCCGGCAGGGTGCTGACTGGGAGGCATCATGGAAGCGATACCTAAGTATCACGCGAGAGTCGTCGGGGAAACTGCATTTTCCGCCAACTCGTCACGGGGCGGGATCCTTGAGAAAAGAAAGGCGATTATGACAAATGCACAAGCTCCCAGACCGGCGCCGAGGAAAAGGCAGCCTTTGAGCCCGAAGTGGGTCACCATGAGCCCGGCCGAGATTCCGCCGAGCACCCGGGCGGTGCCGCCGATGGCCATCGTGAAGACGCCCTGGATGGAGTTGCGGAACTCGTCGCCGGCGAGCCGGTTGAGGAACATGACCGGTCCGATGTAGAGGGCAAGGACCTCGAAACCGTGTCCGATCTGGGAGATCACGGCGACGAAGGGTGTCGGGAAAAAAGCGAGCAGGATCATGCGCGTGACCATGCAGGCGAGGCCGAGGACCATGACGCCTTTGAGATGGATCTTCCGCTGCATCCAGGGCATCAGGAGGGTGCATCCCACTTCGAGGAGGACGCCCAGATTGATGATGAGTCCGATGTGGCGGCGGGGGATGCCGACGACTTCGTCGAGGTAGTTTCCGATAAAAGCGTAGTAGGTCGCGGCGGCGAGGAAGGCGAAAAAGAGCCCGATCGAGAGCCAGCGGGCATTGGGGGCGAAGATCGCGCTGAACGCCTGTCGCGAGGGCAGGCGACTGCTGCCGCCGGGGGCGAGGCGTTTGACCGGGGCAAGGGTGAAGCTGTTGGCGAGGCTGAGGAGGCAAAATGCGATCGCGCACGGGAGGATCATGCGGGGCTCGGCACCCCGTGCGAGCGGGTAGAAGAGGATGAGGCTCGGGACGATGAAGCCTATCGTGCCCCAGATCCGCACGAGCGGGTATTCGGGCACGGCGAGGCCCTGCCGTCGTTGCTCTTCGGCGAGGGAAAAGAAATACCCGTCCTGGAGTGGCAGCATCGCGACGAAGGCGAGGCCGTGGAAGACAAAAAGGATCAATGTCAGGGTGATACTGGTCGAAAAGAAGATGAGCGAGAGCACGATGGCACTGCACGCGAAGGCCGTCGCGAGGATGACGCGGGCATCGAGGTTGCGGTCGGCGAGCAGGGTGATGAGGGCCGGCGAGCAGAGCATGGGCACGCTTATGAGCGACATCGCTAGACCGATCTGGAGATAGCTGAAGCCGCCCTGCTCTTTGAGAAAGACGGTCATCAGGGGCATGACGCTGCCGATCACGGCGTAGCTCAGAAAAAACTGGCGGCGGATGGCGGTCATCGGGGAGGCGGGGACCGTCCCACGGTTCAGGCCCGGCGACAAGGATAGGTTCCAGCCCTGACTGGAAAAACAAAATGCCCGGTCAGAACGAGTCCAACCGGGCATTGATGGGGGTTTTTCCTATGCCTTGAGATTATTCAGGGAGAAGGACGTTGTCGATGTCGACCGAGAGCCAGCCGCCGCTCGAGCCGCC
>JBDNIL010000036.1:0-4947 GCA_041688355.1 Verrucomicrobiales bacterium
CACCGCGTGGGTCGCCGAAAATGCCGCGTCCGCTCCCGGCGTCAGCGACGAGACCCGCCTCGGGTCCGCCGTGGCCCGTCCCGGCAAACTCATCTGCATCGGGCTGAACTTCTCCGACCACGCCGAAGAGGCCGGCATGGATATCCCCAAGGAGCCCATCGTGTTTTTCAAAGCGACCAGCGCCATGGTCGGGCCGAACGACGAGGTCATGATCCCGCGCGACAGCGAGAAGACCGACTGGGAAGTCGAACTCGCTTTTGTCGTCGGGAAAAAGGCCAGCTACGTCACGAAAGAGGAGGCCCTCGAACACGTCGCCGGCTACGTCCTGCACAACGACTACAGCGAGCGCGCCTATCAGCTCGAGCGCGGCGGGCAGTGGGTCAAGGGCAAGAGCTGCGACACCTTTGCCCCCATCGGACCCTTCCTCGCCACCGCCGACGAGATCCCCGATCCGGAGAATCTCAAGATGTGGCTCACCGTCAACGGCGAGACCAAACAGAACGGCAACTCGAACAAGCTCATCTTCGGCATCGCGCATCTCGTCAGCTATCTCAGCGAGTTCATGACCCTCGAACCCGGCGACATCGTCTCGACCGGTACTCCTC
The DNA here is from genome assembly GCA_041688355.1 of Verrucomicrobiales bacterium. Taxonomy (GTDB): domain Bacteria; phylum Verrucomicrobiota; class Verrucomicrobiia; order Verrucomicrobiales; family DEV007; genus Arctic95D-9. The sequence continues at coordinate 606 of JBDNIL010000036.1, forward strand.
CCGGCGTCGGCATGGGTGCCAAGCCGCCGCAATTCATGAAACCCGGCGACGTCATCGAACTCGGCATCGAAGGTCTCGGCAGCTCAAAACAGACTGCGGTGGAATGGTCGCGGTGACAGGGGCACGGGTCACGGGTCACGGGTCGCGGTGACAGGGTCACGGGTCACGGGTCACGGGTCACGGGTGGGCGTAGTGAATAATGTGGGGCAGACATTCCTGTCTGCCGCTCAGCCCTTCGTCTTCTCCAGCAGCTCGATCTCCCGCACGACCATGGTCTTGTCGATCGCTTTGCACATGTCATAGATCGTCATCGCGGCGATACTCACCGCCGTGAGCGCCTCCATCTCCACGCCCGTCTTCGCATCGGTGCGGACGGTACAGCTGATGCGGATGCCCTCCTCCTCCGCCACGAAATCGACCGCCACCTTCGTAAGCGGCAACTGGTGACAGAGCGGAATGAGGTCGGCCGTCTTTTTCGCCGCTTGGATCCCCGCCACTCTCGCCACCGCGAGCACGTCCCCCTTGGGCACCTCGCCCTCCATGATCGCCCGGATCGTTGCGGCTTGCAGCACGATGAATCCCCCGGCGACCGCTTCGCGGCGGACGACCGGTTTGTCCGAGACATCGACCATGGCGGCGGTCCCGTCGGGTCGGAGATGGGTCAGGGCAGGGGATTCGTCCATGGGAATACTTTGGCGGGGGGAATACAATCCCGCAACGGGCAAGTGCAAGTGGTTCGGGAGTTCGAGATGGGGATTGACGTCTCCGCCCCGATTGTGTTTCCTCAGACTGATGATCAAATCCGCCACCATCTCCCTGCTCGCGTCCGTCTTCACCTTGCCGGTCCTCGCGGCGCCGCTCGCACTGCGTTGTGTCGAAAGCGAGGCCGCCATTGAGATCCATCACGGCGAAAATCTCGTGCTGCGCTACAACAAAGTCCCCACCGCCGAAGCAGCCTCAAACGACCCTCTCCACAGCCGCACCGGCTACATCCATCCGCTTTACACGCCCTCGGGCAAGGTCATCACCGGAGACTACGCTCCCGACCATCCCCACCAGCACGGGCTCTTTTTTGCCTGGACCAAAACCGGATTCGAGGGACGCGCACCCGAGTTCTGGAATCAGAAGCTTGCTGCCGGGAGGGTCTCGTATGTGAAAACGCTCCAACTCGTCTCCGACTCTGTCGAGTCAGGCTTCGACGTCGAGCATCGCTTCGACGATCTCACCGCCGGCGACACGCCGAAGCCCGCCCTGGGTGAAATCTGGCAGGTCCGGGTGCGGGTCGTGTCGGGGCGCTATGTGGTCGATCTCACCTCGAGCCAGCGGACTGCCGGAGAGAGTCCGCTCACGATCGAGAAATACCACTACGGCGGCATGGCCATCCGCGGCAACGCCGCCTGGCTCGGAGAAGACCCCGCCCGCATCGTCACGAGCGCCGGAGACGACCGCGTCGCCGGCAATCACACCCGTCCGGCCTGGGTGAAGATGTCGGGTCTACTCGAGGGGGCACCCTGCGGCATCGTCGCGATCCCTCATTCGAAAAATTTCCGCGCCCCGCAGTGGGTCAGGCTCCATCCTTCGAAGCCCTACTTTGTCTTTTCCCCCATGGTCGAAGAGCCCTTCACGATCAAGCCCGGCGAGCCCTATCTCTCGCGATTTCGGTTTGTCGTCTACGATGGCGAGATGGATGAGGCAGAGGTGAAGCAGTTCTCAGATAAATGGTAAGGAATCATCGCCGCTGGGCCGCGTAACCGGTGAGAATTTTGTCCTCGCAGAGCACCCCGCGAAACGGGCGCGAATGTAAGGACTCCCCAGCGAATTTTTTACTACCGCTTTTCACGAAATTTCGGAGCGAAGGCAGTGCCGTCGTGCGCGGGTGAGGGCATTTGCGAGCGGATTCAAGACAGGAGCGGCCCATTTCCTGATCGCCATTTCGGGGCGGTCTGTCATTGTGACATTTTGATGAGACGGATTCACTTTCTTTTTCTACTGGCGGGCCTTGCCCTCGTGTCCTGTCGGGATGAATCTTCCGGCACGATGTCAGATTCTATCGCGGAAACCGATCCCTACCTTTGGCTGGAAGAAGTCGAAGGTGACGAGGCCCTCGCCTGGGTGCGGGCGCAAAACGAGCGGACGCTCAATGAGCTCGAATCCGACCCCGTTTTCCCTGCCTTTGAGGCCGCCGCGCTCGACGTGCTCACCTCTAAAGAGCGTATCCCCTACGGCAACATTCGCGACGGTCTTGTTTACAACTTCTGGCAGGATGAAATCCATGTTCGGGGTCTTTGGCGCCGCGTGCCACTCGAGAGTTACCGGATGGAGAATCCGGCGTGGGAGACGATCCTCGACTTTGACGAACTCGCACGGGAAGAGGGTAAAAACTGGGTCTTCAAGGGGGCCGACGTCTTTCGCGTAAAAGGTCAGGATCGCTACTACTGCCTGATCTCTCTGTCCGACGGCGGAAAAGATGCGGTGGTGAAGAGGGAATTCGATCTCCGGTCGCTGAGCTTTGTCGAAGACGGATTCGTCACTCCCGAGGCCAAGCAGGGTTCGGCCTGGGCGGGACCGGATGTCCTCCTCATCGGCACAGACTGGGGCGAGGGATCACTCACCGAGTCCGGCTACCCCAGGATCGTGAAGCGCTGGCGGCGGGGGACTCCGCTGGACGAAGCCGAAGAAATCCTTGAGGGAGACCGCGGAGACGTCGGGATCTGGCCCTACACTCTCGAAATGGTGGACGGAAAGGTGCTGCAATGCGTCGAAGAGTCGGACACCTTTTTCACCTCGACTCATTGGTGGCTTCCGGAGGGGGAATCCGAGCCGGTGCAAATCCCGATCCCGCCAAAATCGTCGATTGCCGCGCTCGATGGAAGCTGGCTTCTCATCTCGCTAAAGCAGGATTGGGAGTGCGGGGACCTTGTCCATCGAAGTGGCGACCTCGTCGCGTTTGATCTCGAAAGCTTCCTTCGGACACGGGAACTCCCACCCGTGGAACTTGTGTTTCACCCCGATGAAAAGCAGGCAGTCAAAGGCGTTTCCGTTTCGAAAGGGGCGGCGCTGCTCTCGATCAATGACCGGGTGACGGGACGGGTCCTCCGGCTGAAGCGCGAAGAAAAGGGATGGCAGACTTCGCCTGTCGAGCTGCCGGCAAACGGTGAGGCCGGGGTTGCGTTTGCGGATGACGAGGAGACCACTGCGTTCCTGACTTTTGACGGATTCCTCACGCCGGATTCGCTCTTCGAGTACGACAGCGGGTTGGGTGCCGTGACTCTGATCAAGAGTCTTTCGCCGAAGTTCGATACCACCGGGCTTGTCGTAGATCAGTTCTTCGCCCGCTCCGTTGATGGAACGGAGATTCCCTACTTCGCCGTTCACCGCGAAGACATCCCGCTTGATGGATCGACACCGACTCTGCTCTACGGCTACGGCGGGTTTCAGATTTCGCTGACTCCCGGCTACAATGGCACGACGGGTCGACTCTGGCTGGAAAAGGGCGGGGCCTACATTCTCGCGAATATTCGGGGGGGAGGAGAGTTCGGTCCCACGTGGCATCAGGCAGGGCTGAAGGGCAACCGTCAGCGGGTCTACGACGACTTCGTTGCCGTGGCCGAAGATGTCATCGCAAAAGGTATTTCCTCACCGCCTCATCTGGGCATCATGGGCGGGTCCAATGGGGGCCTTCTCATGGGCGTGATGCTGAACCAGCGGCCCGATCTCTGGAATGCGGTCGTCGTTCAGGTTCCCTTGCTTGATATGCTGCGCTACCATCTCCTGCTCGCGGGGGCCTCGTGGGTTGACGAGTATGGCTCGCCCGAGGTGCCTGAAGAGCGTGCCTTTCTGGAGACGATTTCCCCCTACCACAACTTTGATCCGGAGAAAAAATACCCCGTGCCGTTCTTTGTGACTTCGACCAAGGACGACCGCGTTCACCCCGGTCATGCCCGCAAGATGGCGAAAAAATTTGAAGACGCCGGCCTGCCGTTTCTTTACTACGAAAACATCGACGGAGGACATTCCGCCGCCGCGAATCAGGCAGAGCGGGCGCGAAGGACTGCGCTTGAATACACCTATCTGACACGACGTCTTTTGAGTGAATAGGGTTTCCGATCGACTGACTGATGAAACGTTATTGCTCCTTTCGAAAATACAGTGATCGACACAACTGCGGGGAAATTCCTCTTTCATCCCCCGGCACTTGTCTTCCTCATGCCAGCGCCCTGCGGAAACCAGTGAATTTTCCAATCGCGGACTATTCTCTTCCCTGACTCCGTTGCTGATCCAAAAATGGCGAAGAAGGGGCGCAAATTCCAAATTCCGGGACCCCGCTTCCTGAAAACGAAAA
>JBDNIL010000037.1:0-11585 GCA_041688355.1 Verrucomicrobiales bacterium
AAAGGGTCAGCGAAAGGGTCAGCGAGGGGGGATCTCATCGTCAGCCCCTCCCACACTCTACACCAAATCCCCCACACCAATCCCCAGCGCATCGACGGTTCTCCGAACGTGGCCAGTATTAAATTTCCTCTCTCCCCGGAGAAGCCGCGACGCGGTGGAACGGTCGATGCCGATGAGCTTTCCCCACTCGGTGGCGGTCATGCCGATGTTTTCGAGGTGGGCGGCGAGGAACTGATGCGGCGGCAATGCGGGCAAATCCTCGTAGCGGGAAGACTCGTAGGCCTCGGAAAGCTCGGCGAGGGTCTCGAGATAATCGGCTTGGTCGGTGTTGAGTGGGTGCCCGGCCATGAGGTCGATGATTCCGGAGACGGTTTCGAGTTCGATCTCATCATGCAGCGTGCGGGGCAGGTGCATGCGGCAGAGAGCTTCGTAGCTTCTCGGCAGCTTGGCAAAGCTGGGCAGGTTGGGGTCAGCTGCTTTCATCGGATTCAAAGGTCGTCTTTCCAGCGATCCTTGCCGTATTCGGCGTGGGTGAGGAGTTTCAGGATAAAGAGGCAGCGAGTGTTGTAATGAATCGCGGCGATGAGGGGGTTTGGTTGCCTGCGATATTGAAAATCGTGACGGTCTTGGAACTGCGAACCGAGGCGAGATCGGCGTTGCGAAAGATTTTGCGAACATCGACGATCGATTGCCACTTCGCGGCAGTCGTGACGGTGATCCATGCGGAAAGGTTGGCGGCGGCGTTGGGGTGTTGCTTGGCGTAATCGAGAATGCGGCGCTTGGTGATGATCCTCATTCAGCAGTGTTGTCAAATTAGCAACAAAGTGGGAAGAATGTCAAGAAAGCATCTGAGCGAAACTTACCGATAATGTTAGACTGACAGGCATGGCTCCCCCGGTTTATCACACGAAGACACAAAGGCGCTAAGATTCTAAGGCGTCCCCTTTCGCGAATTTCCTGTGGCACAGCGATCTCGGTAGCGGTTCCCCGGGGGCAACTGGAAGTTATTGACAGCAGATCTCCTCTTGCCTCGGCACGTTTTGCCTACACCGTCCCGAATTATCCAGCACACTCCCCGCTCAAATGGCGGCATCACGGGCTGGTTTCTTCCCCCATTCTCCTTCACTCTCTATCAGAACCTGAACGCCTAAATCCCTTCCCTCCCATGACCGACGACGACAAAGCCCGGCGAGCCTACTGGGCCGAACAGATGGAACAGGGCTACGGAATGGTGCAGCAGCTCCTCGCCTTTCCCGTGGAGGAATGCGGCGAGCGTTTTGCCTCCCTGCCCGACCTGGCTGCGGAGGCGGGTATCGAGATGCTTTTCTCAACGAGCAAGATCGCAGGCAACCTTGATCGCATCTACTTCATGCGCGAGAGCCTCGCCCGCGAGGTCGTCGGAATCGGACGCGAGATGAACGAGCGCGGTTGGGTTTTGAAAATCGAGGAAGGCTTCCGCACCCTCGAGATGCAGGGGCAACTCGTGCGCAAACCCGAAGTCTTCGACGCCATCCTTCAGAAGTGCATCTGGGAAAACGGAGGCGAGATTCCCCCGGTGGAGTTCGTGGCCCGGCGCGCCATCGTGATGGTGGCGAACATCCCCAAGATCGGCTCGCACATGTCGGGCTCGGCGATCGACATCTCGGTCTTTCAACGGGACGGCAGAGGAGAGGTCTGGCGCGGAAACGCCTACCTCGAGATGAGCGAACGCACCCCGATGCGCTCGCCCTACATCTCGGCGGAGGATCTCGAGAATCGTCTCGCGATCACCGTGATGATGGAGGCGCACGGGTTCATGCATTTTCCCTTCGAGTTCTGGCATTACAACAAAGGCGACGCCGGCGGCCACCTCCTCACCGGAAATCCCGCCCCCTGTCGCTACGGTCCGGTGAACTGGGATCCAGTGACGAACGAAGTCACCCCCGTCGCCGATCCCATGACACCGCTGAATCCCCTCCCCGTTATGGAGCGCGAGATCGCCGCCGCGATGGAGCGGGCCTCGCGACACGGCGGGCAGGCAGCCCGTTGACATTCCCTTTCCCCCCAATTTATGAAACGCCTCCTCCTCACTCTCCTCGCGCCCGCCGCGATGCTGAGCGCCCAGTCGACGACGCCGCCGCCGAAGGCCCCTGTCGTTCCCGACGAGATCCCGCCGAAGATCCAGACCCTGCAGCCCGGCGTCACCCTCACGATGCTCGCCGAGCATCCCGATCTCGTGACTCCCACGGGCATCGATGTCGCGGACGACGGCGCCATTTACCTGATCGCCTGCCACACCCACTTCCGGCCCGAGGGATACGCCGGACCCGAGCACGACGAGATCCTCGTCTTCGACAAGGACGGGAAAAATCGTCGCCTCTTTTACAACAAGACCGTTGCCACGATGCATCTCATCCTCGGCCCCGACGGATGGGTCTACCTCTCCGAGCGTGGACGGCTCCTGAGAATCAAAGACAGCGACGGAGACGGCACCGCCGACCTCGAGGAAAACATCGCGACGCTCGACACCGTCTCCGACTACCCGCACAACGGGCTCAGCGGGATGGCATGGCATCCGGACGGCGGGCTCGTCTTTTCCCTCGGGGAAAACTTCGGCAAAGACTGGACCCTCACCGCCCGTGACGGATCAAAAGTGAGCGGCCGCGGCGAGGGCGGCGTTTTCCGCAGCACCGCAGAGGGAAATGAGATGAGACGCATCGCCCGCGGCTTCTGGAATCCCTTCGGGCTCGTGGTCCGAGCCGACGGAGAAATCTTCGCGGCGGAGAACGATCCCGGGAGCCGCCCTCCGTGCCGTCTCCTCAATGTCGTCGAAGGCGCCGACTACGGCTTCCAGTGGGTCTACGGCAGCGCGCCGGTGCACCCTTTCGTCGCGTGGAACGGCGAGCTGCGCGGCACCCTCGGTATGGTGCATCCGTCAGGCGAGGGGCCCTGCGCCATCGTCGAACTCGGTGGAGGGGTCCTCATTCCCTCGTGGAGCGATCACCGCATCGACTATTTCCCCCTCACGCGCAAGGGCGCCGGCTTCACCTCGGAGCGTATCGGTCTCGTTCAGGGCAGCGACTTTTTCCGCCCGACCGGCATGGCGCAGGGACCGGATGGCGCCTTCTATTTCGTCGACTGGGTCTTCAGCTCGTACCCCATCCACGGGCGGGGTCGACTTTGGAAAATGGAGATCGACCGCACCGCAGCGACCTGGGTGAAAGAAAAGGCCGATCCCATGACCGATGCGGCCCGCCATGCGAAGGTGTTGCGCGGTGGAAAAACGACGGTCCCTGAGACGGAGCTTTTCGCCCTCGCCCGGTCGCACGATCCCTATCTCTCCGACGCCGCGCTCACCGCCCTCGCCCGGCAGAGTGCGTCGTGGACGCCCGCGTCGCTCAAGGCGCTCCCGCTGGAGAATCGCCTCTGGGCCCTCGTCGCCCTGAGGCGGGTCGATCTGAATGAAGAGAAATGGGTGCGTGCCCTCTTCGACGATCCCGATCCGGAGATTCGATTTGAATGCCTCCGCTGGATCGCCGACGCGGTCCTCACCGGATTCAGCGGCGAAGTGGAAACGCTCCTCTCCGATGCCTCGCTCGACTACCGCCTTTTCGAAGCAACCCTCGCGACGTGGAATACCCTGCGAGGCGAACCCGGCGCGGGCGTCACCAATCCCGAGGTGCTCGTCGAGCGCATCACCGATCCGAAGACTCCGGCGCGACTGAAAGGCTATGCCCTGCGCCTCGCTCCGGCCACTCATGCGAAGCTGACGCTGCCCCTGATGCGCGAGTTGCTCGCGGCGGGCGATGCCATGCTCTCCCTCGAAGTGGTGCGCACCCTCTCGGCGCAGCAGACCGACGAGGCCCGCGCTATCCTCGCCGAAGTGGCGGCCGACAGCGCCCGCGAGAGCGGACTCCGCGCCGAGGCAGTCACCGGCCTGGCGACCTCAACCTTGCCGGAGGATCAGACGCTGCTCATCGCCCTCGCGTCGGAGAAAGAAACCTCGATCCGCGACGAAGCGCTCCGTGCCCTGCGGATCAGCTCGCCCGATGAACCCGCCCGTGAAAGATTGCGCGGCGTCGCGACAGCTTTCCCCGACTCCGCGCCCCTCGTCGATGCCATCCTTGATCCCGCCTCCCTCAATGCGGACCGGCCCGGCTTTGAGGACACCGACGCCTGGATGAAACTGCTCGCAGCCGTCCCCGGAGCGCCCGATCTCGAAGCGGGACGTCGGGTCTTTTTCCATTCCCGAATGGCGCTCTGCTCCTCGTGCCATCGTCACGACGGACGCGGCGTCGTCCTCGGTCCCGACCTGAGTCTGATCGGCAACCAGGGCGACGAGGCGGCCCTGCTGCGCTCCATCCTCGAGCCGCACCGCGAGGTCGCCCCGCAGTTCTACCCCAGTCAGGTGAAGCTCGTCGACGGCACCGAGTTCGTCGGCATTCTCCTGCGATCGTCGAACACGGAAGTATTCCGCGATCTCACGGGTAAAGAACGCTCTTTTCCCAAACCGGATATCCTCGAGCGCACCGAGCTGCGCACCTCGCTGATGCCACCCGGACTCGTCTCGACGATGACCGACCGTGAGCTGCGCGACCTCCTCGCTTTCCTCAGCTCGACAAAAGGATCCTGACGGAATCTTATTTCCACTTTCCCCACCCGCATGATCTCCCGCCTTTTTCTCGCCGCTATCCTTCTCACCGGACCCCTCACCGCCTCGGAAAACTGGCCCGGCTGGCGGGGACCACGCGGCGATGGAACGGTGCTCGACGCCCCGAATCTCCCCGTCAAATTCTCGGTCGCCGAGGACACCGTCTGGAAAACCGGGATCCCCGGAATAGGCCACGCCTCGCCCGTGATCTGGGGGGATCGCATTTTTCTCGTCAGCGCCGATGCCACCACCCTCGCCCGTTCCCTGCTCTGTCTTGACCGAATCACCGGAAAAATTCTCTGGAGCAAGGTCGTCCTCGAGGCGCCGCTGGAGGAGATCCACCGGCTCAACAGCCACGCCTCGAGCACGCCGGTGACCGATGGAGAGCGCGTCTACGTGAGCTTCCTCGATCAGTCCGGGATGTTCGTCGCGGCCTATGACTTTGGAGGAAAAGAACTCTGGCGGGCCAAACCCGGAACCTTCTCGAGCAAACACGGCTACTGCTCGTGCCCCATCCTCTGGAATGGCAAAGTCATCATCAACGGCGATCACGACGGTGACGCCTATCTCGTCGCCCTCGATCAGAAAACGGGGACGCAGATCTGGAAGACCGACCGACCTAACAAAACGCGAAGCTACTGCACCCCCATCATCCGCGAGATCGACGGCCGCGTCCAGATGCTGCTCTCGGGCAGCCTCTCGGTGACGAGTTACCACCCCGACACCGGCGAGCAGCTCTGGATCATCGACGGCCCGACCGAGCAGTTCGTCGCCTCGCTCGTCTATCACGAGAAGTTGAAGCTCCTCTTCCTCACCTGCGGTTTCCCGCAGAAGCACATCCTCGCGATCCGGCCCGACGGGAGCGGCAATGTCACGAAGACCCACATCGCCTGGCGCGACACCGTCGGTGCGGCCTACGTGCCCAGCCCCATCGTGATCGGAGACTATTTCATCGTCGTCGCGGACAACGGCGTGGCGAGCTGCTTCATCGCCGCAACCGGAGAAAAACTCTGGCGCGAGCGTCTCCCCGGCGGCCACAGTGCCTCCATCCTGACCGCAAACGGTCTCGCCTACTTTATCTCCGACGAAGGCATCGTCTCCGTAGTGAAACCGGGACCGACCTTCGAGGTCATCGCGCAAAGTGAAATGGGCGAAAAGGTCTCGGCCTCACCGGCGGTCTACGACAACCAGCTTTTCATCCGGGGCGAAAAACATCTCTTCTGTCTTGCGAAGAAGGATGCGGAGCCGAAAGTCGCGGCACGCTGAATCCCGTTGTTTTTGACCCGCCCCTCCATGCTCCCGAAAGACGCCCGCCCCATTGCCTTCGTCCACCTCATGAAAACGGGTGGCCAGACGATGCGGGCGATCCTGCGGAAGAACTTCGGGGCCGGGCACTGCGACATGCTCCTCTTCGAAGAGACGAGGGAGCGCGACTGGCGCTGGATCCGGCTCTGCTACCCGGGACTTTCCAGCATCTCGGGTCACGGCATGGTCACGGGTATCAAGGGGTTTGAAAAGCGCTTCCCCCACGCCCGCTACTTCACGATCCTGCGCGACCCGATCGACCGCGCGATCTCGCACTACCAGTTTCTCCTCAACGGCGGGCACCGCGTCCCCGCGTTCCCCGACTGGCTCCACGAGAATGCGAACTACATGACCCGCAAACTCGCCGGAGAAGTCAACGCGGCAAAGGCCATCGAGACCCTCGAGGAAAAGATCGGCTTTGTCGGCTTCGTCGAGACCTACGATGAATCGCTCGTGATGTGGAAACGCTGGGTCGGCGCTCCCTCGCTCGACATCACCTACCAGTCAGTGAATCGCGCAAAGTCCGACCATGTCCGCAAAGAAATCCTCACCGGCGACACTTCGCGGGAAAGGATCGCCGCCTTTCACGAAGGGGACATGCAGGTCTGGAACCACGCTATTACCACGATCAAAGAGCGCCAGCGGTCGGAATACGGGCCGGCCCTCGGGGCTGATCTCGAGGCATTCCGACTTGATTGCACCACCGCAACCAATCAGAATCGCGGCAGCACCGCCGCCAAGCTGAAACGCAACCTGCTCTACCGGCGCGGCGTCCGCAAGGCAAACGACAATCCCTACAAATAACCCCGGCCCCCCTATGCTCAAAGGCATCTCCCCTCTCCTCTCGCCCGATCTCCTCGCCACCCTCGCCCGGATGGGACACGGAGACGAAATCGTCCTCGCCGACGCCCATTTCCCCGGCGAGTCGGTCAATCCGGTCTGTCTCCGCGCCGACGGTCTCCGCATCGCCGATCTCCTCGATGCGATCCTGCCTCTCTTCGAACTCGATGCCTACGTCGAGTCGCCGCTGCAGATGATGGCACCGGTCGAGGGTGACACGCTCGATCCCGCAGTCGAGGCGGCCTACCTCATCCCGATCAGGAAACACTCGCCTGACACTACCCCCATCGGCCGTCTCGAACGTTTCGCTTTCTACGACCGGGCCGAAGGCGCCTTTGCCGTGGTCATGACCGGTGAGACGGCAAAATACGGCAACATCATTCTCACCAAAGGCGTCACGCCCTGCTGACCTGCGATGAACTCCGACGCCGCATCGCCCCCCCTCGTCTGGCCGCGCATCGTCTTCGGCACGACGCCGCTCGGGAACATTTATCAGGTCGTCGAGGAGAGCGTGAAACACGAACTCGTCGCGAACTGGTTCCGCTACGCCGGTTCTCCGGTCTTCATCGACTCCGCCGGAAAATACGGAGCCGGACTCGCCCTCGAGAGCCTCGCGAAAAATCTCTCCGCCCTCGGCGTTGCGCCGTCTGATGTCGTCATCAGCAACAAACTCGGGTGGAAACGCTCCCCGCTCCTCACTCCCGAACCGACCTTCGAACCGGGCGCCTGGTTCGGGCTCGAGCACGACGCGGTGCAGTGTATCAGTTACGAGGGTATCCTCGAATGCCATGCCGAGGGCAATGCGCTCCTCGCGCCCTACGAGACGCAACTGCTCTCCGTGCACGATCCCGACGAGTACCTCACCGCTGCCGTTTCGGAGGCGGATCGGGAGAGCCGCTATCGGGAGATCCTCGATGCCTACCGGGCTCTCTTCGAGCTAAAGGCAGCCGACGAGGCGGCGGGGAAAACAAGCGGCGTCGGCGTCGGCTCCAAGGACTGGACCGTGATCCGGCGGCTCTTTGATGACGGGGTCGCGCTCGACTGGGTCATGTTCGCGAACTCCTACACGATCATGCGGCATCCGGCGGCGCTGCGGCGGTTCATGGACGAGCTGCACCTTGCCGGAGTCGCGATCGTGAACTCGGCCGTCTTTCACGGCGGATTTCTCACCGGCGGCGAGTTTTTTGATTATCGAAAAGTGACCCGGGAGAGCGATGCGGCGCTCTATGACTGGCGGGATCAATTTTACGCGCTCTGCGCCCGCCACGGGATCGAGCCGGCCACTGCGGCAGCCCAGTTCGGTCTCTCCCATCCCGGCGTCGTCGCCCTCGCCCTGAGCACCAGTCAACCGGATCGGGTGAAGGACCTCATCGGTCTGACGGAGGGGACGATGTCCGAATCGTTAACTGAAGATCTCATGCGAGCGGGGCTCGTGAAGTGGGAGTGAAGCGGCGCTCGTGAAGGGGACCGGGACAAGGTGGGGCAGACATTCTTGTCTGCCTCTTTTTGAGTTAGCGGCTCACGGGGAATGAGACGCGGAAACAGGCAGACAGGAATGTCTGCCCCACGTTGAAACGGGCCTGGAGACCCGTTCTACATCGATCCCACGACGGTGGCGACGTGGACGTTACCACTACACAAAAAAAGGGCGGATCTTGCGACCCGCCCTTTCAGAGATATCGGATGACAGAAGGTTACTTCGTCTTCACAGTGAGCTGTCCGACCGCGCTGATGGCGGGGTTGGAAGACGAGGTGGCACGAATCACTGACCTGAAGGTCTTTTTCAGAGTTTTGGGCTTCTTGCCCTTCTTCTTCTTGATGATCTTTTTCTTGTTCGGTGTGACCGCCGCACGGATGGAAACCGGTGAGGCGCTCTCGTCGAGCGAGGGGGTCTCGTAGGTTCCGGTCAAGAGAGCAGCAGTAACATTGCCGGTCGCGTCAAAGTAAGCTGCCCCGAAGAGCCGGTTCCCAGCTCCTGCCGAAACCCGAAAGGTGTCAGCAAGAGGGCTGAGATTCCGAATCGTCGCAGTAGAGGAGACAGGCCTTGCCTTCTTCGAAGTGATCGTGGCGGGTGCTACGGTCACGAGGGGAGAAACCGTCACCTGATTACTGGCGTCGAAGCTCAGCGAGAAAGTCTCAGAAGATGCTCCAGCCGTCATGCGCAGGGTGTAGGTTCCGGCTTCGAGCAATTCGTTGAGGGCGAAATTACCAGCTCCCATCGCGATGGAGTTACCCATACTGTCGAAGAGTTCACCGTTCAAGGTCGCAGCATTGAGGGCCGAGATTGAGGTCTGGGCGGCTGCTCCAAGAGTGAAGGTGAATGCCTGTGTGTCGCCGGCAAGAATCGCCTGACCCACCGCACTGCCGATTCCGCTGATCAGATTCACTTCCGTATCGGTCGTGAACCGTCCCACAGTGGTATAGGCAGTACCGGCGGCACTCGTGGCAAATCCCTTGAAGGCGTAGGTCGTTGCGGCGGTCAAACCGGTGACATCTACCGTGAAGACACCCGTCGTGCCGCTCGTCGTGGCCTTGGTCACTCCGCTACCATCGATGATAGGGTTGCTGTTGGCATTGTTGATCGAGTAGACGACACCTCGCTCCGTCACACTGGCACCGCCTTCGCTCGTCACGTTACCACCAAGAGTTGCCTCGGTGCCGGTGATGTCGGTGGCGGTGGGTGTGGTGATCGTGGGGAAGGCCACGAAGAGAGCCGTGACGTTCTTATTGGCATCCATCGTGAGGTTGAACGGATTGGCCGTGCCGCTCGCGTCGCCTCCCCAACCCGTGAAACCGAAGCCCGAAGAGGGAACAGCAGTCAGTTTCGCAACAGACCCACTGGCATAGACAATCCCGGAACCCGCGGCTCCTGTGATCGAACCGTTAGTAGCGGTCGGAGTCACCGTGAAGTAGGAAACAGGAGGGCCGGCAGCGGATGCGGTTACATCACCGTTCGCCGCAAGCGTGATAGAAGTTACATACGAACCCACACCACTCGTGCTGACAATACGAAACAGATCAACGATAGCCGCTGTCGCATTGATATTTGCCTGGATACCGCCACTGAAGGTGGAATAGGCGGCGCCCGGGGTCGGGTTGAAAGCCGTCCAACTGTTGAACCACTCAACCGGGTTCGCGCCCTGCGAGAGAGTCGCAACCGCGTTTGGGTTGGCGATGATATTGTCGATCGCGTCAATCTGACCCGCATGGCCGGTCGCCGCGATCCCGAGTGCCGAGACACTGAAACCGCTCCAAGCGGGAGCAGTACCGGCAACGGTGGCACCACGGGATACGTAGATTGTCCTGGCAGGGTCACCATTTTCGGGTACGACCGCGCCGAGGCCTGTCGGAGTGGCATTCGAGCGGTTGGCGATGACCCCAAAATAGAGGTCCGTGCGAGCGGACCAACCGAGCCCGAAAGCAGCCTCCAACTCGGCATCAAGGTTGACGAGAAGGCCCGGAGAAGGACTGTCCCTGAGTGCATGGGCGGGACCGAGGTTGAAGAACACGTTCGTGGTCCCCCCCGCTCCACCGGTAGCCTGAACTCCGAGAATGAGGTCCCCTTTGACGGGAGGCCACGGAGCGGCAGAGGCCACTGTAATGCTAAGAGTAGCACCCACTGCGGCCAGTAGGAAATTTCGTAAAATGGATTTCATTGTATATTCATCTATCAAGTTGGCGGATCTAGTCCGCTGGTAATCTGGAATGTTCGGCGGCTGACGTAGGGATTACCAATTCGGTCACCCGGAAGAACCCATGCAACCGCAGGAGAAGATCCTTTGGCACAGGGGAGTTCCGTGATTCGTAATTAGTTAGGAGTGATCGGACCGCCGTCGCCACCGTTGCGGGTAACGTTCATTAAAGTGGTGGGAATACCGGTCGAGAGCGGATCAAGCTGGGCTGGGATGACAGCTGTGAATGCATCGAAAAATGCCTGCTCCGCAAGATTGATATCCGCCGAGCCGTAGAACTGCTGATATCCCCAAAGGGTGTATTGGCCATTCGCGACGTTCTCCAGGGAGTAAGGAACACCATTGTAGGTAAGGGCGCGAGCTCCGACACCGGGACCGCCGGTGACAGTAGTGATGGCGGCGGCATCAGACAGCGTGAGGTAGCTGATGATCACGACATCGTTACCTGGAACAGCGCCGACCGTGACATTCGTGGATGTGCGTGCCAGGTTCTGACGGACAAAGCTATTACTGCTGTATCCACCGTTGCCGAGGTTATTCAGAGTAGCAACGGTGCCGCTTCCCTCGCCACCGGTGATGGTCGTCTGGTCATTTGGACCACCCCACTGCACGACAGTGCGGAAGGGACCATACTGAGTTTCCGAGAGGATGGTGGCCCGTGTGCCTGAACCATCACTACGTCCGGTATTGAGAACCAGCTTGGTATCGGCAGGGTTGCCGGTATACATGCTGAGCGGAAGCTGGCCCGTTGCCCACTGGGCCTCGTGCAACTGATCCGTCATGTTCGTGAGGCCGGCAGGCGCCCCGACATTCGCGACGAAGACGAAAGGGACCACGCCTACGCCTACGCCGGGAAGGGCGGGAGTCGGCGTTGGGGAGATCGCCTGATCTACATCAGAAAAGGTGAATCGTGCGATAACGCCCGATGCTGTTTTCCCCGCAAGGTTAGCCGGCAGAATATTCGTTCCGGAAGTAGTGCGATCAGCAGCCGTCCCCGCACTATCGAGGTAGGCAGTGGCTGGCGAAGTCTGATTGACGACGTTTGCGATACCGGCGGTAGAACCACTCTGGCTGGTGCGGATGATGTAAGGATCACCTCCAATGAATCCCTCGACGAT
>JBDNIL010000328.1:0-6558 GCA_041688355.1 Verrucomicrobiales bacterium
CCGCCCCGCTCCCGCTTTCGGCCCGTGCCGCTCGTTCCCTTCGAGGAGGCCACAGCCCATCTCCCAGTCGATGATTTCCTCGATATCGACGGGCAACGTGTCCATGTCAGGGTGACGGGGGAGGGGTCGCCATTGGTGCTGCTGCACGGCTTCATGGCGTCTTACTATTCTTTTCGGCGTATCGTGCCCGGCCTCGCGCAGCATTTCCGGGTGATCTCGATCGATCTGAACGGCTTCGGCCTGACCGAGCGGCCTGCCTCGCCGGATGCCTATCGCATCGCGAATCAGGCCGATCTCGTGGCGCGAGTGCTCGGGGAGATCGGGGCGACCCCGGCGACGATTCTGGGACATTCCTACGGCGCGGCGGTGGCCTCTGTCCTCGCGCTGCGGCATCCGGAGGCGGTGAGCGGGCTTGTTCTCGTGAGCCCGGCTTCGCGCTTTGACAAGCTGCCGTGGTACTTGAAAATCAGGCCGGGAAAAGAGATCCTCTATTTTCTCTGCCGTCGGCTCCTTTCCCATCCCGAGCGCTACCGCCAAATCTCCGAGCGCGCCTTTCACGTCGAAGGCTCCCACACCGAAGATGACGCCGAGACCTATCGCGCTCATCTGCTCATCGACGGTCTGCGCTCAACTTTTTTAGGCTTCATGGAAGCGCTGAGCGGAAAGAGCCTTGATCGCATCGCGTTTGAAGATATCCGCCAACCCGCCCTCGTCATTGCCGGGGATCAGGACCGCATCATCCCTCTGGAGCAATGTCGGGAGGTCGCAGAGCAGTTGCCTGCGGGCCGTCTCGAGATTTTCGAGGAATGCGGTCACTCCGCTCCCGAGGAGCGCCCCGACGAAGTCATCGCGGCGGTGCGTCGCTTCGTCGCTCAATACCGGTTCTGTCCCGCGTAAGTCTTGATGACGTCGATGAGGTGCTGTCCCGTCGCGGTCGGGCGGATCGCGGGGTCGAAGAGGATGTCGTTCATGTTGCGACCGTAGTAGAGCTCGTTGTTTTTCTGCGCGGGTAAAATGCCGCCCCCTTTGAAGGCGGCTCCGGCGAAGAGGCCCTCGGCGCTCGAGTAGACGAGGATGGGCGCCTGCATCGTGGTCGTGTCGATTTTCCCCCCGGTGTCCGCAGGTCCGGCTGTGGCCGCAACATCGACCCCGATATCGAGCGAGCCTCCGAGGAGCGGCTTGAGAGCGGACTCATTCATCAGAAGGTAGATGATGACCGACTCCTGCGCCCCGATCTGGAGTCCGTAGCTGCCCTCGGCCGAGGCAATGAAGGCGGGGGCACTCCAGGCACCGGTGGTTTTGCTCCGCACCATCGCGACCCCGTTTCCGGCTTCGCCGCCGATGCCGAGACCGGCTTTGACCTTGTGCAGGATGATGATGCCATGCGCCTGCGCGAGGAGATCGGCGGGGATGCGCTTCTTCGGCTCAGCCTGCATCTCGACGAATCGCTCGGAGGCCCGCCGAATGCGGAGGTCGAGCTTTTCAGCTGATTTTTCGAAAGGCCCTGCGAGAGCATTGCTCCCGTTGGAGGAAAGGCAGAACGCGAGAGCGAGTACGAGGGAGGGGATGGATTTCATGATTGGGAGGAGGGTGGGAGAGGCTGCTTTACGGCACCTCATTGTGAGAAAAGCGTCTCTTACTGAAACGAAATATTCATAAACATTATTAGTTAAATAATTTAAAGTAAATACGAAATAAATTGCAATTATAATAAATGAGTCTCATCATGGTCAGAATAAGACCTCCGGCATGAGAACGTTCCTTACCCTTTTTGCGACCGCAGCCCTGATGTTTCCCTCGATCCTGCGCGCGGATCCAGCCGGCTGGGCGGCGGCCTCCACCAACGGAAACACGCTCAATGATCTCATCCGCCGACTCCCTGTTCTCTCGATCTCGCGGGAGACAGAGCTGCGCAAGCTGAGTTCCATCCAGGAGATGCTTTACCTCCACGAGCTGAGGATGCGGGGCGAGGGCCTGCAGGAAGAAGTCGCCGTTGCCTTTTCGGCCAACTACTCCGCCATCCTTGCGGCACTCGTCGAAGATCGCATCACCGAAGACTTCGGCCGCGAGATGCTCTACATCCATCGCCAGCTCATCGATCGCATGCACCTCTGGACGGGGAAAAAGGTCCGGGATGAAACCTTTCCCGTCGAAGTCATCGCGAATTTGAACTTTTTCCTGATGGAACTGCAGGAAAATGCTCTGCCGCTCGCCGACGTTTCCGCCTCGCTGCGCACCCCGGTGGTGAACGGCTACCAGGCCTGGGTCGGCGAGCTCCTCGCCTGGGGCTGTGAATGCGGTGCCCTCAGCCCCGGGGCCATTGGCCACATTCAAGTCAAGGCCGACGAGCTCGAGCGATTCGAGGGATACTACAAAGCCGACGGGGTGATGCAGGAATACGAGCGGGAGCAACTCCAC
The DNA here is from genome assembly GCA_041688355.1 of Verrucomicrobiales bacterium. Lineage (GTDB taxonomy): Bacteria > Verrucomicrobiota > Verrucomicrobiia > Verrucomicrobiales > DEV007 > Arctic95D-9. The sequence goes on from JBDNIL010000328.1 coordinate 2,419, forward strand.
GGTCGCTTCCTCAAGCTGACCCGCGAGACGATCGAGGTCCTGGCGCGGTGAGTCTTCGGCGAGGGTTCACCTGACGGCCCGCTTGTAGGTGCCGTCCATCGCGACGCGGAGACCGATCTCTTTGCGGCCCTCGGTCTGGGCGGCGAACTCCTGATTCCAGAGCACCTCCCAGTAGGCGGAGCCGGTAAAGGGGGACTCTTTCTTGTAGTTGACTTCGACGATGTAGACCGTCGCCTCGAGACCGCGCGAGGCGAGGTCTTCCTGGGCGATCGTGGCGGCCCGGGCGGCGCTCAGCGGCGGAGCGTCAGCGAAGGAAATAGTTGTCAGCGAGAAAAAGAGGAGCGCGGCAAAAAGGAGCGATTTCATGATCAGTAGAGGCGGATGGTTCCACGGGATCGTAACGCCGGTGCAGGCCCTCCGTCAACTTGCATGAGGCGGGGTGAGAAAGGAAATCACGGGACTTGCTTCGCAACCCATCACTGGCTAGATCTATTCCCGTATGAGCAATCCCCCCGAACATTTCACGACGGCCGATGGTGGTCTATTCCCCTCGGTCGGCCTTGGTACTTGGAAAATCCCCGATGCCGTCCTCCCTGATCTTATTCCTGCGGCGGTCGATCTCGGATACCGACACTTCGATTGTGCCTGTGACTACGGCAATGAAAAGGCGGTCGGAGAGGGGCTGAAGCGCTCCCTTTCTTCCGGCTCCTGTTCCCGAGACGATCTCTGGATCACCTCAAAGCTCTGGAATACCTACCATCATCCCGATCATGTTCGCGCCGCCTGCGAGCGCAACCTCAGCGATCTGGGACTCGATGAACTCGATCTCTACCTCATTCATTTCCCGGTGACCCTGGCCTATGTGCCCTTTGAAGAGCGTTATCCGCCCGGATGGTTCTTTGATCCGGCGGCGGAGAGCCCGGCCATGAAACCGGTCCGCATCCCTGTCGCCGACACCTGGGGTGCGATGGAGGGACTCGTCGAGGCGGGTCTCGTGAAACGCATCGGCGTGTGCAACTTCGGCACCGCACTCATTCGCGACATGCAGACCTACGCGAGGATCCAGCCTTCGGTTCTCCAGGTCGAGATGCATCCCTACCTGACTCAGCAAAATCTCTTGCGTTTTTGTCAGGAGGAAAACATCACCGTTACCGCCTTCTCTCCGTTCGGCGCGAGTTCCTACGTGCCGCTCAACATGGCGGGGGCGAATGAATCCGTCCTCGATGATCCTGAAGTCATCGCCATCGCCGGTGATCTCGGGAAAACGCCCGGCCAGATCGTGCTGCGATGGGCGATCCAGCGGGGCACGGTGACCATTCCGAAGACACAGACGGTGTCCCATCTCAAGGACAACATCGAGCTCTTCGAATTCGCCCTTAGCGAGACCGAAATGACTCGCATCGACAAACTTGATCGCAACCGCCGCTTCAATGACCCCGCCGAGTTCGGTCAGGCCGCTTTCAATACCTTCTACCCCATCTTTGACTAGAGCCCGACCTCCTCGCGCGCATCATTGTCAGCATAGAGTGTCTGCGGGACCCGTGATGCACTTGCGCGAATCCGTGACTCGATTCTTTTGCCGTGAGAGTGCAACCTCCTGAACGTGACCGCTATTCTCCAACGCCTCCTCCTGCTTTTTGGCTTAGCCTGCGGCGGGTTTATGGGTTCGTTAGAAACGACGGGGCAGGAGTCGGCAGTGGAGTCCTTCGGCCTGCCGGATCAAGTGACCGATGCCCACTTTAGCGCTCTGAGGCAGCAATCGCCGTTTCTCCGCACCCTCGATCTTTCGAAATCACTCATCATCACCGGAGTCGCGCGGATCGATGACGAGCCGGTCGCGACCCTCCTCGACCTCGAGAGCAGCCGGACCTTCGTTGTTTCCCGCAATGCGGTGAATTCCGAAGGCTGGCAACTCGTGGAGATGAGAGGGAATCTCTCGGACATTGAGACTCTCACCGCCCGGATCAAGTCGTCGGGTGGAAGCGAGATCTTTTCGATCCGCTACGAGAAATCTCCGCCTCCCGCCCGAAGTAGCCCGGGGGTGATGGTTTCCAACAAAGTAGGCAATGGAACATCCGGCGGTGGCACCGGGCCGCACGGAGGTTCTGACCCGCGTGTCCTCACTCCCGATCAGATGAACGACGCCCGCAGCGCGGCGCGCAATATCACCGCCGGGTTCCAGGCCGACGGCTACGGAGACAAGCAGACCATTCCCGCCGAGGTCGTCTCGAAGATCTCCCGGCTCTCCGTCGAGCAGCGGGAGGGCGTCAATGTGAAAATGTACGAGTATCGCAACCGCGGGCTCGGGATGCCGGAACGACAGCAGATCTACAACCGCCTCCTCGACCAGACCCTCGAGCGAAAGTGATCGCGGGAGGATTTTACGGCATCGCCCAAGGCACCCATCCGGCGCGCAGCACAGCGAGCAGGGCGGTCACAATAACGGCGGCGAAGAGCGTCGAATAAAGGACCGCCGCCGCTGCGAAACGATGGTCGGCCTTGAACTCGTGGGCGAGCAGAGCGGTATTCACAGCAGTGGGAGCGGCCGCGCCGACGATGAGGATGGCTGCAATCTCGCCCTGGAAACCGAAGAGCCAGGTCAGCCCTGTCGCGACGAGCGGTCCCCCGATGAGGCGAATGAAAAGAGTAATCCCAAGCGTCCCGCGGGGCGCGGGCGGCTTCGTTTTCGCGAGCTGCACCCCGAGGGTGAGCAGGGCGAAGGCGACGAGCCCGTCGGCGAGATAACTCAGCGGCGTCCAGAGGAAGATGACGTTTTCAAGCGGATTGTCGATCGCCCGGAGAATCAGCGCGAGGAGGATCGCGTAGGGCGAGGGTTGTTTCAGGATGGGGAGGAACCAGCCCTTGCGTTCGCTGCTGCCGGCATTGGCGAGGAAGATCCCGAGGGAGAAACCGGTCAGATTCATCGTCGCCAGGACGAAGACCTGCACGACCGCACCGAGCTCGGAAAAAGCGAGCGTCATCAGGGGGATGCCCCAGTTGCCGCAGTTGTAGATCATCGTGCTCAGCTTCATCGCGTAGCGTTCGCCGGGCGGGATGCGGCGGATCGCGCAGACGATCCAGCTGATCGCACCCATCGAGAGGATCACCGAGAGAGTGAAGGCGACGACTTTTAATCCGATCACGCCGGCGAGGTCCGAGGTCGAGAGCCTCACGAGGATGAAGGCGGGGACGAAGAGGTAGAGGTTCAGTTTGACGAGGGTCTTCAGGTCGAAGTCAAAAAGCCGGTCGAGGCCCCAACCCAGCCCGATGAGGATGAGAATGGGCAGGCAGACGTCGACGAAGATCTGAAAGAGCATGCCCTGCGATCATTCACGCCGAAAGGCGCAACGGCAACTGCGAAGGCAGCTCTTTTGCAGCGCAACCACTCAGGGCGTTTTGAGAATGTAGGCGATGAGATCGGTCATCTCCCCGACGGTCAGAGTCGCTTCGAGCCCCTCGGGCATGAGCGACTGGCCGAGTCCCTTCATCGAGGCGACCTCGCTGCGGGGAAAGGTGCGGTCCACTCCGCCGGGTTGGCGCAGGGTGACCTCGGTCGAGTTCTCGGAGACGATGAATCCCGTCGCGGGCGGTCCCGAGGTGAACTCGAAGGTGTAGGCCTGATACTGCGGCGCGACTTCGCGGTTGGGATCGATAATGTTCCCCAGGAGCGTCTCGGCGCCGGCGGCGGAGAAACTCGCGAGGACGGGGCCGAGGCTCATCCCGAGACCTTCGTACGAGACGTGGCAGGCGATGCAGACCTTGGCAAAGGCGGCCTTGCCTTTTTCCGCATTGCCCTTTTTCGCGAGGGCGGGCTGATAGGCGGCGATGACATCGGCACGCGAGACGACCGGTGGCAGCACCTCGCCCGCGAGGCTTTCTACGGCCGCGTCGGCGTGTCGGCGCAGGTTCTCGATGAGACTGGCGGGCGCGTCGGCGAGTTTGATTTTCCCGTCACGGATCGCCGTGAGAAAAGCGGTGGAGCTTTTCGCGTTGGCGAGGATCCGGCTGGCGAGCTCATCGCGGGCGGACTGCAGGGTCGCAAAGCGGGCGATGAGGAAATCGAGGTCCGTGATCGCCCCGACGAGCGCGGCGGCGAGGGCGGGTTCGGTCTTTTCCTCGAGGAGGACGGTGCGGAAGAGA
>JBDNIL010000329.1:0-11003 GCA_041688355.1 Verrucomicrobiales bacterium
GGCTGGGGCGTGTGGCTGGCCCGCATCGGGGTCCTCGGCGCTTTTGTCCTGCACATCATAGCCACCGTCGCGCTGACGCGTCAGAATCGACTCGCCCGTTCCTCGCAGTATGCCTGTGACGCTACGGTGCAGGCCTCGACCAGCTCGCGCTACATGATCTGGAGCGGGCTCACGGTCATCGCGTTCGTGATTTTCCACATCCTCCACTTCACCGTCCGTCTCGATCCCGCTCTTGCGGCGATGAAGGAGGCGGGGAATCCCGATCGCCACGATGTCTATGGAATGGTCATCGCGGGGTTCAAAAATCCTCTCATCGTTCTTTTCTACATCGTCTCGATTACCCTGCTCTTCTCGCATCTCAGTCACGGGATCGCCTCGATCTTCCAGACTCTAGGGCTGCGGAGCGCCAAGACTCGCGTCCCGATCAAAAACCTCGGTCTCGCGATTTCGATCCTCCTCTGGATCGGTTTTCTCTCCATTCCATTTTTGGTCGTCACCGGTATTCTCAATGACGACGCTCCACCGGCGGTCTTGCTCAAAGCCCAGGCCACACTGAATCCCTGAACCGCTCCTTACCCTTTCTGAACTCCCAACGAATCTGATCATGGCATCCGAAGATTCCAGCAACACCGCCTCCAACGGCACCCTCAACTCCGCCGTGCCTCCCGGTCCGCTCCCGGACAAGTGGACGACTTACAAGGCCAAGGCGAAACTGATCAACCCGGCGAACAAACGGAAATTTTCCGTCATCGTCGTGGGTTCAGGCCTCGCCGGTGGATCTGCGGCCGCCACGCTCTCCGAACTTGGCTATCAGGTGAAGTGCTTCTGCTATCAGGACAGTCCGCGCCGTGCCCACTCCATCGCCGCCCAGGGCGGGATCAACGGGGCAAAAAACTACCAGAACGACGGTGACTCGGTCTGGCGTCTCTTCTACGACACGATCAAGGGCGGTGACTTCCGTTCCCGGGAGGCAAACGTGCATCGCCTCGCCGAGATCAGTGTCCAGATCATCGACCAGTGTGTCGCCCAGGGGGTGCCCTTCGCCCGCGAATACGGCGGCGGTCTCGCGAACCGTTCCTTCGGCGGAGCCCAGGTCAGCCGGACCTTCTATGCCCGCGGCCAGACTGGCCAGCAGCTCCTCCTCGGTTGCTACCAGGCCTTGGAAAAAGAGATCGCCCATGGCGGGGTGAAGATGTATACCCGCACCGAGATGCTCGACCTCGTCGTCGTCGACGGCCATGCCAAGGGCATCGTCGTGCGTGACCTCAGCACCGGCGAGATCACCAGTCACGCCGCCGACGCCGTCATCCTCGCCACCGGCGGCTACGGCAACGTCTTTTTCCTCTCCACCAACGCGATGGGGTGCAACGTCACCGCCGCCCTGCGCGCCAATAAGCGCGGGGCCTACATGGCGAACCCCTGCTTTACCCAGATCCACCCCACCTGCATCCCGGTGAGCGGGGACTACCAGAGCAAGCTCACCCTCATGTCGGAGTCGCTCCGCAACGACGGCCGCATCTGGGTGCCCAAGACAAAAGAGGACGCCGCGAAAATCCGCGCCGGAGAATGGACCGCCAAGGATATCCCCGAAGAGGCCCGCGACTACTTTCTCGAGCGCAAGTATCCCTCCTTCGGCAACCTCGCCCCTCGCGACATCTCGTCGCGCTCGGCGAAGGAAGTCTGCGACGAAGGCCGCGGTGTCGCCAAGACCGGACTCGGCGTCTATCTCGACTTCAGCGACGCGACGCAACGCCTCGGCAAAGACACGATCAAAGAGCGTTACGGCAACCTTTTTCAGATGTACGAGAAGATCTCCGGCGAAGATCCCTACGAGTTTCAGATGAAAATCTACCCCGCCGTCCACTACACCATGGGCGGACTCTGGGTCGATTACAATCTGATGTCGAACATCCCCGGGCTCCACGTCATCGGGGAGGCGAATTTCTCGGATCACGGCGCCAACCGTCTCGGCGCGAGCGCTCTGATGCAGGGTCTGGCGGATGGCTACTTCGTCATCCCCTCGACCTTGCCGAACTATCTCGCCGGCCAGAAGCCCGGCTCTGTCACGACCGATGCCCCCGAGTTCAAGCAAGTCGAGACCGAGGTGAAGGAACGCATTCAAAAGCTGATGACGGTGAAGGGCACGAAGTCCGTCGACAGCTTCCACCGCGAACTCGGCATGCTCGTGTGGGACGAGTGCGGCATGGCCCGGACCAGGGAAGGACTGCTCGAGGCTCTCGAGAAGATCCCGAAGATCCGGGAGAATTTCTGGAAGGATGTCATCGTCCCCGGCAGCGCCGACGGCACCAACATGGAGCTTGAGAAAGCCTGGCGCGTCGCCGACTTCATCGACTTCGCCGAGATCATGTGCCACGACGCCCTCGACCGTGAGGAGAGCTGCGGCGGTCACTTCCGCGAAGAGTTCCAGTTTACGAGCGAGGACGAAGACGTGAAGAACGGCTACACCAATGCCGGCGAGGCGATGCGTCGCGACGACGAGTTCTGCTACGTCGCTGCCTGGGAATTCAAAGGCGAGGGAGTCCCGCCCGTCCTCCATAAAGAAGCGCTCGAATACGAGGCCGTCGAACTCAGTGTCCGCAGCTACAAGTAAGTGCCGAGCGTAACCCTATCCGTAATCAAATTTTCGCAAAACTGTCATGAACCTGACTCTCAAAGTGTGGCGCCAGAGCAGTCCGAATGCCACCGGACGCATCGAGACCTACGAGGCCAAGGACATCCCGTCCGAGGCGTCCTTCCTCGAGATGCTCGACATCGTTAACACCGGCATCATCGAAGCGGGCGGTGACCCCATCCACTTCGATCATGACTGCCGCGAAGGCATCTGCGGGTCCTGTTCGCTCGCGATCAATGGGGTCCCCCACAGCAAGGAGAGCGGCATCACGACCTGCCAGGTCCACATGCGCAAGTTCCGCGAAGGTGACACCATCTGGATCGAGCCCTTCCGCGCCCGAGCTTTCCCGGTGATCAAAGATCTCATGGTTGATCGTTCCGCTTTTGACCGCATCATCGCATCCGGCGGCTACATCGACGTCCGGACAGGTTCCGCGCCCGAGGCGAATGCGATTGCGATCGGCAAAGAAGACGCCGACGAAGCTTTCGATGCAGCGACCTGCATCGGCTGTGGTGCCTGCGTCGCCGCCTGCAAAAACGCGAGTGCGATGCTCTTCGTCGGAGCCAAGGCCTCGCACCTCAACATTCTCCCCCAGGGAAGCGCCGAGAAGGACCGCCGTGTCCTCGCCATGGTCCGCCAGATGGATGCCGAAGGATTCGGCAACTGCACGAATCAATACGAGTGCGAAGCAGTCTGCCCCAAAGAGATCAGCGTCGGCGTCATCGCCAGGCTCAATCGCGAATACGCCGGCGCGAGTGTGCGCGAGGCGGTCAAGTAAACAAGGAGGAGGGACACTCCTGTCCCTCTTCGTTTCATCAGGCCGGGCGCTAAGGGCGACAAGAGTGTCGCCCCTCCTTGGGCATAGGCCTACCACATCACAACCACGACGACGACCGTCATCGTCGTTATCAGCGCTGCGAACACCCCAAAGCACCCGGACTTTTTTGCGAATGGATCACGGGAGCCGGCCGGTCGGGGTTCGAGACTGGCCTCCATCGCCTCTACCGCATCCTTGGCTTCCTTCAACCCGACCCCGGTCGCTTCGCGGTAGAACTGGATCGCCTCGATCTTGGCCCCCCGAGTTAAAAGCTCAGTGATCTGGTTTCGCTGCGAATCGGACAAGTCGTCACTCATGGACATGATTTGCCCCCTGGGCTTGGACTCGTCAAGGGATTCTGCCAAGGGGTGGCAAACTCTTCAGATTGTTCATCGTTTTCTCTCCCTGATCACGGATTGTCATTTTCATTGCATTGATTCTAGTTTTCGGGACGATTCTACGGTAGTAAAGTGAGCTGCGGCGGTAGGGGACTTTACCCTGTTGAGCCGGAGACCTAACCCTCTTGAGTCGGAAAACCGAAGATGTCCTCCCCAGTAGATACCATTCAAACGATCAAGGTTCCCAAGCCGGTTCCCATCACCACGACTCGTTTCCGTCCGCCGAAGAAGAATATCCCCCAGACGAAGCCGGAGCGGGACCTTTTCCTTCAGACGATTCGCAACTACGTGGCCGAGTCGAATCCCGTCCCGCCGATGCCGCTCGAGGAACTCGACGTGCACGCCCGCCGCATCCTCGCCGGGCTTGGCTACGAGGGCGACGAGACCTACCTGCATTACACCGCCGTCTGTCTCAACAACGAGATGTGGCGCGAGACGCTCGCCGAGATTCCCTACGAGCGGCGCTTGCTCCTGATGCCGAAGTGCCTGCGCGTCGAGGACAAATGCCCGGCGCCCTTTGACGAGTTCGGACTGCTCTGCAAGCAGTGCGGCCTCTGCTCGATTCAGGATTTCCAGAACGAGGCCGAGCGTCTCGGTTATGCCGTCCTCGTGGCCGAGGGCTCGGCCATCGTCATGTCGCTCATCCAGACCGGCCAGATCGAGGCCATCGTCGGGATCTCGTGCCTCGCGGTGCTCGAGCGGACCTTCCCCTACGTCGAGGCCGCAGCGATCCCGTCCATCGCGGTCCCGCTGCTGCAGGATGACTGCATCAACACGACCGTCGACATCGACTGGGTCTGGGAGTATCTCCACCTCACCAGCGACGACAAGACGCGCCGCCTCGACCTCACCGCCCTGCACGAAGAGGTCAAAGGCTGGTTCACTCCCGAGGGCATCGCCTCCGTGATGGGTCCGGTCGAGGGCAAACAGGAGGAGATCGCCCGCGAATGGCTCGCCCGTGACGGCAAACGCTGGCGCCCTTTCCTCACCGTCGCCGCTTTTGAAGCGCTGCGCGAAGATCGCGGTCAGCCCATGCCCGACGACGTCAAAAAGATCGCCTTTGCGACCGAGCTTTTCCACAAAGCCTCGCTCATCCACGATGACATCGAGGACGAGGACCACGGCCGCTACGACCAGCCGACCCTCAACGCCGAGCACGGAGTGGCGGTCGCGCTGAATGCGGGAGACCTCCTCATCGGGGAAGGCTACCGCCTCATCGGTGAATGTGAAGCACCCGATGCGCGCAAGACGGAGATGCTCCTCATTTCCGCCCGCGGGCAGCGCGAATTGTGCCGCGGTCAGGGCGCCGAACTGGTTTGGGCGAGGAATCCCGAGCCGCTCGATTCGAAGAAAGTCCTCGAGATCTTTCGTCAGAAGACCGCCCCGGCTTTTGAAGTGGCTTTGAAACTCGGTGCGTCCTACGCCGGTAAGCTCGATGATGTCGCCGACGTGCTCGAGAGCTACTCGGAAAACCTCGGGATCGCCTACCAGATCCGCGACGACATGGATGATCTCGGTGCCGATGCGGGGGACAACGAACTCGAGCGCATGCGTCCGAGCGTGCTACTCGCCGTAGCGAGGGAGCGGGCCAAGGGCGACGACCGGGCCGTGCTCGATTCGCTCTGGAGTCACGAAGACCTCGCGGGAGTCGAGATTCACAAGATCCGCAGCCTCGCGCACGAGCTCGAGGCCGATGACAAGTGCATGCTGCTCTTTGAAACTTATAAAGAAGCCGCAGTCCGCAGTCTCGCCGATCTGGAGAACGCGAACCTGAAAGGGCTCCTCCGCCGCGTCATGGGCAAGATCTTCAACGATATCGAGATCAAAGGCTGGTGCCGCGAGTTCGAGGTGATGAACGGGGTGAGGGAAGAAGAAGAAGCGGCTGTCTGATTGGTGGAGGCGGGGTGATCTTGAATAGAGGTGTCCGTTCTTGCCATGGCGTTCGCGAGAGCGTTATCGTACGTGCATGAGTCCGATGCGCACTTTTCTCTTTTGTCTGTCTCCGACCATCCTCGCCTATCTCGCCTTGCTGGCGGGAGGTGAGCGAATGCTCGGGCTCGCCATTATCCTTGTGATCCTGGGATCTGGAATCGCAGGATCGTCCGTGGCGTTTTATCTCCATCGTGTCATCGAACCGAAAGGGAAAGCAAACGTGGGGAAGGGTATCCTTGGGATCGCTGCCGTACTTGCCACTGCGTTGGGCTATCTTGCGATTGCCGGGAGCGGTTGCGGGTTGATTGCCACGACGACAATGTGAAATGCCCCCCGAAATTCCATTCTTGCCCTGATCAGCGTTCACGGGCTATTGTCACCTCACCGATGCGCCATTTTCTCATCGGCCTCTCACCGGCTCTCCTCGCCTACGCTGTTTTGCTGGTAGGTGTGACGGGCGGCATGTCTGGATCCTCCCTCACTCTCAATTCAGTGATCACGATCCTCGCGATCGGGGCGCTGATCTCGGGCGGATATGTCGCGCGCCATGTCTTCCGCAAGACGGGAGAACCGGCTTTCCTGAAATGGTTCCTCGCTATCCTGAGTTTTGCCGGCGTCGCGGTGCTCTACTTCGCCGTGGCCATGGCCGGCTGCTGTGGGATCGTGATGCTCGAAGACTCCATGCGGCTATGAGCTTCTCCGCTTTCCAGCGTATCGGCGAAACCCGTCTCAAGGGGACGACGACCTTTTGCCAGCAGTGTCGGGAGAAAGTCCCCGGCGATGTCGTGAAGCGCGCCTCGGGCAAGGCCGAAGAAGTCTGGCTGATCAAAGACTGCCCCGCGTGTGGATCGAGCGAGGTGAAGATCAGCTCGGACGCCCGTTTTTATTGGCTTTCGCAGGGGCAGCGCGAGGTCGAGGCGTCCGCCTGCGGGGCGGGGTGCGGCTGTGCGAGCCCGGCGGCGGGGGATAAAATCGGATTTCTCGGTGGCAACGCGACGCGACCGCTCCCCGCGACCAATCCGATTGAGGTGATGTCGACCTGTCTCGCGCTCATCGAGATCGTCGATTCGTGCAATCTCGCCTGCCCGACCTGCTTTGCCGACTCGCCGCCAGGGGTCGGGGAAAAGGTCGATGCCGTGCCGTTGGATGAGTTAAAAACGCGCATCCAGGGTGTCATTGACCGGAAAGGGAAAATCGAGATCCTGCAACTCTCCGGCGGCGAACCGACCCTGCATCCTGATTTTTTCGCCCTGATCCGCTGGTGCCAGGGGAATCCGGCGATCGACTATGTCCTCGTGAACTCGAACGGCGTCCGTCTTGCGCAGGATGAGGCCTTTGCCCGCGAACTGAGCGAGCTGATTCACTACGGCCATTTCCAGTTTTACCTGCAATACGACGGTCCCGGACGCGAGGCGGAAAAGAAGCTGCGCGGCGCAAATCTCGGCAATCTGAAGCAGCGGGCGGTGGAACGCGCCGGTGAACTCGGCATCCCGATGACTCTCGCGATGACGGTGATCCCGGAGAACCTCTCGCATCTCTGGGAAACGGTCGAGTTCGGCCTGAAATATGATCATGTCAGGGGCGTCGCCTTTCAGCCCATGTTCGGGAGCGGGCGCACCTATGAGGGCGCACCGGCGGTGCCATCTCTCAATACGGCGGACATCATTCTCGGGCTCGTCGAGCAGTCGCAGGGCGTCGCGAGTTTTGATGATTTCACTCCGCTGCCCTGCGGCGATCCGAATTGCGCGACGATAGGCTACCTGCTGAAGCTGGGAGGCGAGATCCGCTCGATCAGCGACTTCGTCGACTTCGGCACCCTCCAGGGATTCCTCAGTGACCGGGTCCGCTACCGGCTCGAGGATCTCATCAAGTGCGGGTGCGAGTCGGAACCACTCGGGGAGTTTCTTCACGAACTCGAGCTCGATGAGCGCAACACCTTCCGCCTTTTCGTCAAGCCCTTCATGGACGGGGAGGACTGGGACGAGGATCGCATCGACCGATGCTGCACCCACGTGATCCGGCCCGACGGGAAGCTCGATTCCTTTTGCCGCTATTACCTGAACGGCGGCGGCGCCGCCTACCGCAAGAGCTGATGGTCGATCTCGACGGGCAGATTCAAGCCGGGTGGCTCTACGGGGTCGTGACCTTCGGGGGGCTCATCATCGGCGGGTGGTTCTGGGCGAGGCGCTTACGCTCGACGCCGGAGTCGTTTTCGATCTTCGTCGGAGCGATCATCGGCGCTTATGGTGGGGCTAAGATCCTCTTTTTACTCGCCGAGTGGGAAAAAATTTTCAGCGATCCGAACTGGCTTTTTCTCGCAGCCTCGGGCAAAACGATCGTGGGTGCCCTCCTCGGCGGCTATGTCGGGGTGGAGCTGGCCAAGCGGCTCATCGGTCATCGCGAACCCACCGGAGACTGGTTCGCCGTCGGCGTGCCGCTCGCGATCGCGGCGGGACGACTCGGCTGCCTGCGCTACGGGTGCTGCCTCGGTCAGGTCTGTGATCCTGCCTTTCCCCTGGCGATCACCGGATCGGATGGACTGGCCCGCTGGCCGGCAGTGCCGCTGGAGCTGGCATTTAATCTGCTCTTTGTCGCCGCGATCCTCCCGCTGGTGCTGCGTCCGCGAAGACTCGCCGAGACGATTTTTCAGGGTCAGCTTTTTCACCTTTACCTCATCAGCTACGGACTCTTCCGCTTCTGGCATGAGTTCCACCGCGACACACCGAAAATCATCGGGTCGCTGAGCGGGTATCATCTCGGCGCGATTCTGCTCATCCTCCTGGGCACGGTGCGGGGATGGCAACGATACCGGACGAAGGTGGGACGACGAAGTTGTCGGGCCTCGTGAGAGTTTCGTCCCCGCCCGCTCGACATGATCCAGTCCTTTTCCGACCGCGATACGGAGAAACTCTTCTACGCTGATTTATTCATGAAGGGAAGGCACCCCGGTAATTTCGGCAAAAATTCCCGCCGGGATTCCGATGGAGGCGCCGAGGTGACCGTCGATGAACCGGAAAGCGCTCCGGACGCCATTTTCCCGGATTCCTCTACGCAGCGATGCAGACTCGCCCCCTATTTTCAAGGCGGGGGACTCCGCCATGGGCCCGGTCGCTATCCGCTCCGGGCACCAGCGTCTGCGGAGGCGACCCAGACCCCGCGGACGGTCTCCTCCAGCGCGGTGGACAGGTGCTGATGAAGAGTTCCGCGTTGCCCCGCTGACAGTAGACCCGCTCATAGAGATACTTCGCTCCCGCTTGGTGGAAGGACACCACGATGTAGCGCACGTCCACACCCTTCGGCCCCACGATGATGCGGGCCACGATGCGCTGCTCCCGGCTCCAGCTTCCCGCCGCGTAGAGGTCGTCGGCATAGCGCACCGCGGTCGGGTCCCCGTCCTGAAGGCTCCACTTCGCGCGCTCCAGCCTGCGTTGGTAGTCGCACCGCGCCGCGTTGATCTCGTTGAGGAACAACCGCTCCAAGGCCACGTTCTTCGGCATGCCCGTAGCGAAGTCCACCGAGTTGGCGTCGAGCCAGTCGAGCACTTCGGGCTTGGTGTGGTGCCCATCGGCGCGAAACACAATCTTGATTTCCGGCCACCGCTCCCGAATGCCCGCCACGAGCCGTTTGATGATGGCAATGATTTCCCCGGCGACCGGCGTCTTGCCGGGCCGGACCACCGCCTTCATGATCTTGCCGGTGCATCCGTCGAAGACGTAGAAGGGCATCAGGCAGTGATCTCCGACGCGGGTGTTGAAGAGCGAAAGCTGCTGCTCGCCGTAGACGAGGTGGGCGCTGGGATCCATGTCGATGCAAATCATCGGGGGTGGATCGTCGCCGAACTGGTCGAGGTAGCTCTCGAAGATCGCGCGGGCCATCCTAATCAAGTCGGCGCGGCTGCCCCGGCTCTCAAGGCGGCTCATGGTCGGCTGGCCTGCCAGCGGCCCGTCGTCGAGATCGCGTCCGGCGGCGGTGCGGACCACGATGTCGTTGCGGAGATGGTCGCAGTCGTCCGCATCATAATTGCCGCCAAGGATCTGGTAAACCCGCTGGCCAACGAGTTCGGCCAGTCTGTGGTTGGGGCGGCGGCGGGTTTTCTTTATGGCCCCGGCGATCGCGGCGAGCAGCCTGTCGCCCGCGCCGTTGGCGGCGACCGCAACGAGGCCCGCGTCGCTCGTCAGATTGGGTTCATTGAAATGCACCGACCATTTCCGCCCCGAAAAAGCTGGAAAATTGATTGGATCGGTGTTGAATTGCGGCGAGACGACTGCATTTGTATCTTGCTTCACATATCATTGATAATCAATTAGTTAAAACATTTCCAGCCGTCTTTCGTGAATAATTTAGGCTAGCCGCCTTATAAGACTCCCGTCGTCGAGCGAAGTTCGATGCCCCGTTGCTTATGCACGGAGTCTCTGTTGGCAGCAAGATGCAGCCACTCCTTGGGAAAATCGAAGGGACGGGAGTAATAAACACGTCCAGTATTTTCAATTTAACCTTTTAAACCCGAGAAATATGGTAATTAAGCACCTTGTAGCCGAATAAATAGCCTGTCCCTGCGAATTGTCCCTGCGAATTAGATCGCTAGCCGCACTGCGCGTGGCGTCGTCATGGCTGCTGACCTTGGCGGTGAGAATCCGCTTGGCCTGTAGGCGATGGACGATGGAGCTTCGCTTGACGGTCGGGTCGATGCCTGTCCCCAAGGCGGTGATGCGGTCGTGGAGCAGGCGGCCGAGCTTGTCGCGGAAAAGACGTGGAAAGAATGCTTTTTGGGCTCTGCAGTTTACGCTCATAGTTACTTGAATATCGGATCCGACCCGCTGATGCAAGAACATATAGAGTCTTTGTAACAATCTGACGATTGCGGCAAATTTAGCTCGTTATCCGTCCTGAAAAGACAGGTAGGCGCCCCCGCAAGTCACCCCGCATAAGCTACCTCATCCTCCATGAGCCGCAACGCGGCGGCCTCGGCGTCGAAGTCGATTCCCTCGTAGAGATCGGCAAGCGCGAGTGAAGCGCCGATTTCGGGCAGGGGAATCACCGCGTCGAGTCCCGGGACCATTTCGCGCAGGAAGTCGCCATTGGCAGAACGTCGGTGAACCACCACAACCGGTTCGGCAGACTCCGCGGTGAAACGAAGTTCCATCTGTCCGCTGCCGACATGGAGGGATGGTAGCCCGCGGATCGGAAAGTTGCAAGTGTGGCGGAACTCCGTCCTTTGACGGAA
>JBDNIL010000330.1:0-10352 GCA_041688355.1 Verrucomicrobiales bacterium
CTCTTCGAGGGTGGGGAGACGCCCCGCGATGTCGAGGGTGACGCGGCGCAGGAAAAGGCTGTCAGAGGTGTCGCCCGAGGGCGGGATGCCCATCACGCCGAGCTGGGCGAAGATCTGTTTGTCGATGAAGTTCCTCGCTTCGGGGAGTGCGGTGAGCTGACCGCCGAGCGGGATCATCGCGGTGAAGGTGTCGATGTGCTCCTGGAAGCGAACGAGCACGGCGGTGCTGCCGGTGCGTTCGGAGAAAGTGACGAGTCCCGTCTCGGCGGAAGTGGCGCGCTCGGGCTGGTTCGCCTCGTACTGGGCGACGCGGGTGATGTCGCGGACGGTGCCGTCGCTGAAGGTGGCGCTCACGACGAGCTGCTGCGTGCTCCTGGGGGTGGTGACGATGTTTTTCGGGAAGACTTCGATGCGCTCGACGGTGGCCTCGTTTTCCTCGCGGAAGACGACGCCGTCCTCGATCCAGCGCAGGATCTTGCGGTAGTCTTCCGACCCTTTTTTGAGCCGGGCTCCGCCCTCGTGCGGGAGGTCGCCGCTGGCCTTCATCAGCAGCATGCTGTTCTCCGGCGCCGAGGGGGCGACGCGGCGACCGCGGGAGTAGCGCACGATGTTGTCGTAGTCGCTCGCCGGCTCGTAGCCGAGGAGGGAAAGCTGGAATCCGTTCTGCCCCGAGGCCTTGGCGTGGCATCCTCCCGCGTTGCAGTGATTGCGGGTGAAGACGGGGACAACGTCGTTGGTGAAGCTGACCGGCTGCGGTTTGGCGAAATCGATCACCGAGATCGGAACCCGGAGCGGGGTCGCGCCCGCTGCCGCCGATGTCGCGACGAGAGTGGTCTCGCCTTCGCCGATCGGCACGAGGTAGCCCGACGAATTGATCGCGGCGATGCCGGCGGGTTCGAGGGTGAACTTTACCTCGCGGGTGAGGTCGCGGTTTTTTCCCTCCATCACGATGACCTGGGAGCGGGCCTCGGGCCCTTTCAGGACGATGGGTCCGGCACCGGCACCGGTGCGGAGAGAAAGGTCGCCAGATTGCGCAGCGACCGTCACCGCGAGGAGACCGGCGATCAGCGAAATCGCGGGAGAGTAGCGGGGGAGAGCAGGCATCGGATCAGGCGGTCGCGGCGAGTTCCTCGATGGGTTTGCCCGAGGGGAGAATCTGCATGGGGAGACCTTCGAGATTTTTCAGATACTCATTGTAATCGATCCCGAGGTGGCGATAGACGGTGGCCCAGAGATCGTTCGGCGCCATGATGCGCTCGGTCGGGTTTTCGCCCTTCGCATCGGTCGCGCCGATGATCTGGCCCATGCGGGCGCCGCCGCCCGAGACGAGCACGGACATGGCCTTGGGCCAGTGGTCGCGACCGGGCTGCATCACCTTCGATGCGTTGCCCCGCTGCGTGTTGATCTTGGGGGTGTGACCGAAGTCACTCGCGACGACGAGCATCACCTTCTGATCGAGGCCGCGGGCATAGAGATCCTCGATCAGGGCGGTGAGGGCCTGGTCATACATCGGCAGACGCCATTTGCAGTCGTCGAAGATGTGGCAATTGACCGCATGGGAGTCCCAGTTGAACGCGCAGTTCGACGGGATCGCTTTTCCGGGTGTGGGATTTTCCCAGACGACCGTGACGAAACGGCTCCCCGACTCGACGAGACGCCGCGCCATGAGACTGCGCTGGCCGTAGGCGTGGCGTCCGTAGCGGTCGCGGACCTTGTCGGTCTCTTTTCCGAGATCAAAGGCCGAGCGGACCTGGTCGCTCGTGAGCATCTCCATGGCCTGGACGTTGAAGGAATCCATCGCGTCCATGATGCCGCTCTTGTCGACATCGCGGCGGAGACGGTCCATCCCGTTGAGCATCGCGAGCCTGTCGTCGAGCCGGGTCTCCATCTCCTGCTTCACCCCGATGTTGTCGACTTTGAAAGCCGGGTCACTCGGGTCGCCCGCGACGACGAAGGGGGCCTGCGAAGCCCCGAGATAGGCCGGGCCGAGGGCAAAGGTGTCAATGCCCTGGCGACCGCGATCGACCGCCGCGACACAGGGCGGCATGCCATTGCCGCCGTTGCCGAGGACCTGCTTCACGATACTGGAAACCGCAGGGGCGTCATTGACCGTGCCCGTCGGAGTCTTCGGTGCACGACCGGTCATCATGCGCTTGTGGGCGCCGCCGTGGTCGGCGAACTCGTGCTGGATCGAGCGGATGATCGTAAATTTATCCGCGATCTTTGCGTGCATGGGGAGCAACTCGCAGACCTCGATGCCCGGGACATTTGTGCGAATCGGATTAAAGACCCCTCGATACTCGATCGGCGCGCCGGGCTTCATGTCGTAGGTCTCCATGTGCGGCATGCCGCCCGGCAACCAGACAAAGATGACCGCTTTGTCGCTCTTGACCGCTGCCGCCCCCGCGCTCGCCGCCATCGCTTCGTAGCGGAGGAGGTCACTGAGACCGAGACCGGCCGCTCCGAGTCCACCGATCTGGAGGAAGCTCCGCCGTGAGAGCGGTCCGGGGCAGAATTGCTTTGCGTAATGGGTGCTCATAACAGAGGTAACCTATCAGGAATCGGCAACTTTACCGTCACGGTATCGCGTGAGGACAAATGCTCGAATGGGCTTGCCAGAGATGATCGTTTTCGTCACAAGATGCGTCTACTCATGCCCTTCCACATCCCTTCACCGACCCGCCGTGCCTGCTCAGGGCTAGCTTTCACCCTTCTTGCCTTCAGTCTCGCCCTTTCTCCCCTCACCGGGGAAGAGGCGACCGGAATCGTCTATCATGACCGGAACGGCAACGGAGCCCGCGACGAGGGCGAACCCGGTCTCCTCGGCATGTCTGTCTCGAACCAGCGCGAAATCGTTCAGACCGACGCGGCGGGACGCTGGACCCTCCCCGTCACCGACGACACGATCCTTTTCGTGATCAAACCCCGCGGCTGGATGACCCCGGTGGATGAGAATCGGTTGCCGCAGTTTTACTACCTTCACAAGCCGCAGGGATCGCCCGGAGACTACCGCTACGCCGGCGTCGCCCCGACCGGACCCCTCCCCGCCTCGATCGACTTCGCTCTGAGCCCCTCGGAGGAACCCGATCAGTTCAAAGCCGTCTTCTTCGGAGATCCGCAGCCGCAGACGATCGAGCAGGTGAACTACATCGCGGACGATGTCATCGCCGAGCTTGTCGGAACCGATGCGAGATTCGGCGTCACTCTCGGGGACATCATGTTCGACAAGCTCGAGCTCTTCGAGCCCTCAAATGCGAATGTCGCCCTCATCGGAATCCCATGGTACAACGTGATCGGGAATCATGACCTCAACTTTGAATCGATCACCGACGCGGATTCCGACGAGACCTTTCACCGTCACTTCGGGCCGAACTACTACAGCTTCGACCACGGCCCCGTCCACTTCATCGTCCTCGACGACGTCGAGTGGGGGCGCCGCAACGCCGAGGGCAAACTCACCTACGCCGGTGGCCTCGACGAGCGCCAGTTGGCCTTCGTGAAAAACGACCTCGCCCTCGTGCCGGAGGAGAAACTCGTTGTCCTGATGATGCACATCCCCCTCACCTCCGTCGAGAATCGCACCGAACTCTACCGGCTCATCGAGCAGCGACCCTACACCCTCTCGATCTCGGGCCACACCCACTGGCAGGCGCACCAGTTCATCGGCAAAGAAGACGGATGGGAAGGGGAAAAGCCCCACCACCACATCGTCAACGTGACCGTCTGCGGGACCTGGTGGAAAGGGGAGAAAGACGAGCGCGGCATCCCCCACGCGACGATGCGCGACGGTGCGCCGAACGGCTACACGATCATGAGCTTCGACGGCACCAGCCACATCCTCGACTTCAAGGCCGCGCGACAGCCCGCCGACTACCAGTTCCACATCCACGCGCCGAACGAGATCGCCGCGCCCGCTGCGGAGGCTACTCCCGTTTATGTCAATGTCTTCAACGGATCAAAGGACTCGAGCGTGCGGATGCGGGTGGGGGAGAGCGGCGAGTGGATCGCGCTGGAGAAAGTGCTCGAGGAAGACCCCTACTACGTCGAGACCCGCAATCGGGAGATGGCAGCCAACCCCGAGGCGAAGAACCCGCTCAATGCCCCCATCCTTTCCGATCACCTCTGGAAAACCTTTCTTCCGGCGGGCATGACCGCCGGATCCCATGTTCTTCAGGTCGAAGCGACCGACGCCTACGGGCGTTTGTGGAAAGCGGAACGGGTCGTGCGGGTCGTGGAGTGAAAGGGAAGCGGGAAGGCGAGGAGCGCGGACACTCCTGTCCGCCTGGATTCGGTGGAGAGGCATAACGGTTTGGTGGAGATGACCGAAGTATCGGCTGAGATCAGGCACTTGCCTTTCGTTCCCCGTCCAATGAGGAGGGCGCGCCAACCCTCTCGACATCAGCGCTTGAAATCTACCAGCCTCCGATGGAGACTCCCCCATGCGCTCATCTCTGCCCGCCTTTCGCCGCGACATCTTTGCGATTCTTGCCGGAGTCTTTCTGCTTGCCGCCTGCGACCGGGGCGCTGAGCCTGCGGCCATGCCCGCCTCAGAGCCTCCAGCTCCCGCATCGCCGCCGAAGCTCACCCCGGCTCAACTCGCCGAGGCGGCCGCTCAGCCCGGGTTCTTTTTCCTCGATGTCCGCAGCCCGCAGGAAATCGCCGACCTCGGCACCCTGCCCGGCTATGTGAACATCCCCATCGAAGAACTCGAAGGGCGGCTCGGCGAGATCCCCCCTGATCGGGCGGTCGTGACCGCCTGAAACGGGGGTGGAAGAGCCGCGCGTGCCGCGGACATACTCGTTAAAAAAGGTTTTGAGGTGCTCGGGTCCTGCGGATTATCGGACTGGAAGAAGGAGGGGCGCGATCTCGTCCATCCCGAACCGGCGCCCTGAATCCCGATCCCTTGTTTGCGTGGCCGGGGCGGTGAAGGCCGGAGGCAGTCGGACGAGAGTCGTGTCTCCCCCCTCCCACCGCGAAAACGTCCTCGCCTCGCCTCCCAAAACATGGCAGGGTTCCCAGCGCTGTGAGTTTTCTTTTCCCGCTCTATCTTCTCGGGGCTGCCGCTATCGCGGTGCCGATCCTGCTGCATCTGCGTCGCCGTCCGCCGAAGGAGCACATGGAGTTCAGCTCGCTCATGTTTCTCGCGAAGTCGCCCGAGCGGGTTACGCGACGCACGAGGCTCGAGCACCTCCTTCTCCTCGCCCTGCGCTGCCTCGCGATCCTGCTCCTCGCTTTTGCTTTTGGTCGTCCCTTTCTCGCCTCGGTGAAGTTGCCTTCGGAAGAGACTCGTCTCACCCGCGCGGTGATTCTCCTCGACCGCAGCGCCTCGATGCAGCGCGACGGACTTCGCGAGGCCTCGCTCGCGGCCGCCCGCGAGGCGCTCGGGCGCTACGAGAGCAGCGACGAGGTCGCGATCGCCTTCTTTGACGAAGACCTCCATCTCGCCGCAGACCTGCCCGCCCTCGCCGGGCTCGGGTCCGGCGCGCGCATCGCCGCCTTCGACGAACTCGCGGCGCAGGAGCCCGCCCTCCCCGGATGGCGCGGCACTGATCTCGGGGGTGCGATGGTGCAGGCCGCCAATCTCCTCCTCGGGGCCGACACCGCCGTGCCCGCCGATCACCGCGAAATCGTCATCATCAGTGATTTTCAGGACGGGGCGAAGCGCGACCGTCTCAATGAAAATCCCTGGTCCGCCGACGTCTCGGTGCGCTGCCTTCCCCTCAGCGTGGAAAAGCCGGGCAATCTCTCCCTCGCTCTCGCCGCCTCTCCGCCGCGGTCAGACATCGACGAGGCCGAGGTCTATCGTGTCCGCATTACGAACTCCGCCGATGCCGACAGTCCCAAGGTGACCCTCGCCTGGAAAGGCTTCCCCGACAGCGCGCTCGAGACCCTCGTCGCGCCCGGGACTGGCCGCATCCTCTCCTCACCGCCGCGTCCTCCCGGAGCCGCCCGGGGCACCCTCGTCGTCACCGGTGACGCCCACCCCTTTGACAACGAAGTCCACGTCTCGCCGGTCCAGCCGCGCCCGCTCCGCATCCTCTTCCTCGGGTCGGAAAGGGACGCGGAAAGCGCCGGTTCGCCGCTCTTCTACCTGCGCCGTGCCCTCCAGCCGACCCCGGCCCTGACGCCGCTGGTGACCACGTCCGGGACGCTCACCGCCGCCGACCTCGACTCCAATGAGGTCGTCGTCGTGTCCGATGCCTGGACACCCGCGACAGGCTCCGCCCTTTTTGCCTTTGCGGAAGAAGGCGGTCTCGTCCTCGCTCTGCCATCCGCAGCGACGAGCTCCGAGGCCTTCGCCGCCCTCACCGGTCAGCCCGACTGGAAGCTCAGCGAGGCCACGGTGAAAGACTACGCCCTGCTCGCCAATCTCGATTTTGACCATCCCGTCCTGCAGCCTTTCGCCCGCGCCGGGATTCGCGACTTCACTAAGATCCGCTTCTGGAAACACCGTCGGCTCATCATGACCCCGTCCGAGACCTCGCGTGTCGTGGCCACTTTTGACGACCAGTCGCCCGCGATTCTCGAGCACCGCGTCGGTGAGGGTGCCGTCGTCGCCTTCCTTGCCGGATGGCGGCCCGAGGAAAGCCAGCTCGCCCTTTCCTCGAAGTTCGTGCCGCTGCTTTATTCCCTCTTCGACCACGCCGGCTACAGCATCCGCTCGGCCCCGACTCTCTATGTCGGCGAGACTGTCCACACCAAGCCGGGCTTCTACGAGGACGAGAAAGGCGGGCAAAATCTGCTCGTTGCCGTCAATCTCGATCCGGCCGAGGGACGAACCTTCGCCTTTGATCCCGCCATCGACTTTGCCGCCCTCGGCATCCCTCTGCTCGATCCCGCCGCCCCCGTCGCCGCCCCGGAATTGAGCGGATCGGACAAGGTCCGTGTCAAAGCCGAGCAGAAAGAGGAAAAGCAAAAGCTCTGGAAATGGCTCATCCTCGCCGCCCTCCTCGTATTACTTATCGAAACCTGGCTCGCGGGTCGGCGCTCCGCGCCGAGTTCCAGGTTCCAAGTTTCAGGTTCCAAGTTGGAACCCCAGCCCAACACCTGAAAACCTGAATCCCTCAACGCCTCAATCCCATTCTCCCATGATTCAGAAACTGCTCGGCACCTGTCTCGGACCCGTCATCGCTGCGGAGAAACATCTGCGCCGACGCCAGCTCGTCATCGCCGTGCTCACCATCGCGGTGGTCGGCTTTGCGGGGCTCGCGGCCCTCTCGGCCTTTGCCGGATGGTGGTCATGGTGGGCCGTCCTCGGTCTTGCCGGGGCCCTCATCGTAGGCAGTCTCGTCGGTCTCGCGATGATAGAGCGCAATGCTCCCGACCTGCGCTCGATCGCGCGGCGGATCGAGGAAAAACATCCCGACCTGCGGGCCGCCCTCCTCGCGGCGATGGATCAGAAGCCCGGACCCGACGGGGAACTTGGCTTTTTGCAAAAGCGTCTCCTCGGCGAGATCTCCGAACACGCCATCAAAAACCGCTGGGTCAGGCAGGTCTCGCAAAAACGTCTCGCCGCCGCCGGCTGGGCTCAATTCGCGGCCGTCGTTGCCCTCTTTGTCTCGCTCTGGTTCCTCCTCGGCGAAGCGCCCCTCGGGGTCAAACCTTTGCTCGCGACCAAAGTAGGTGAGGAAGAAAAACCGCCCCTCGCCGCACTCGAGCTCAGCGTCACCCCCGGCGACGTCGAACTGGAAAAAGGGTCGCGACTCATCGTCGAGGCGACCTTCACCGGCCGGGCACCCGCCGCCGCGCTCCTCGTCCACACGACCGAGGCGGGGGAGACCCGCATCCCCATGAACGTCGGGCTCGACGACACCGTCTTCTCAGCCCTCATTCCGAATGTCGAGCGCGACGGAACCTACCGCATCGACTACGAGGCCGCGAAGTCGGGCGATTTTGCGATCAGCACCTTTGAGTTCCCCGCCCTTACGAGGGCCGACGCCACCGTGACCCCGCCCGCCTACCTCGGCGGAGAAAAAATCGAGATTCCCGACACTCGCAAGATCACCGTGATGGAGGGTTCCGATGTGGCCTGGCGGCTTTCGGTGAACAAGCCTGTCGCTGCCGGGGAACTCTTCGGCGAGGACGGCGACGTCATCACCCTGAGCCCCGATCCGGCCGATCCCACCGCGCTCCTGGCGTCGCACGAACCGCAGGAAACGCAGCGCTACCGCGTTCACCTCGTCGATGACAAGGACCGCGGCAATCAGCGCCCGCCCTGGATCACGGTGAACGTGAACAAAAATCTCCCGCCCAAGCTCAAACTCACCTTCCCCGGTCGCGATTTCGAAGTTTCCGCCCTCCAGGAGCTCCCCCTCGAGGCCGAAGTCTGGGACGATGTCGAAGTCCTCGCCACTGGCATGAGTTACACCTACAACGGCGAAGAGACCGAGGTCTCTCTGAGTGACAAACCCCAGCCGGGGAACGCGACCCATGCCCTTAGCACCCTCATCGACATCGAGAGTCTCCGGGTCAAAGAGCGCGATCTTATCACCTATTACTTCTGGGCCGAGGACACCGATCGCGAGGGCAAAGTGCGCCGCACCGCGAGCGATATGTTTTTTGCCGAGGTGCGCCTCTTCGAAGAGATCGTCCGTGAAGGCCAGCCCCGGAGCGGGCAGGGTTCGCCAGGAGGCGGTGAGGCCGAAGAGCTCCTCAAGATTCAAAAAGACATCATCAACGCCGCCTGGAAACTCATCCGTGATCACGAGAGTGGCAAAGGCTTTGCCGACCTCGCCGAAGATGTCGAGGTCGTGCGTGAGTCGCAGCTCGTCGCCGTGAGCAAAACCGACGAGGTCATCGAAAAGTCCGAAGACCCCGAGCTGCGCGAGATCTTCCAGCAGGCCCGGGAGGAGATGAACGCCACCATCACCGAGCTCGTCTCCGTCGCCGAAAAAGAAGACCCCGCCGGCCTGCGTCCCGCCCATACCAAAGCAGTTGCCGCCTACGCCAAGCTCATCGAGGCCCGAGCCCGCGAGACCGAGATCTCCATGTCGAAAGACCCCTCCCAGGGCCAGTCGAAAGAGCGCCAGCAGCAGAACATGAATCTCGAACTCGAGCAGAAGGAGATGAAATACGAGGAGAACTCCGTCGCGCAGGATCCCGCCCAGACTGCCGAACAAAAGGAGAACCTCGCCGTGCTCTCCAGGCTCAAGGACCTCGCCCGCCGCCAGGAAGCCATCGCCGAGAAGATCAAAGAACTCGAGAATCAGCTCCAGAACGCTTCCGAAGAGAAAAAGGCCGAGATCGAGCGCCAGCTCAAACGACTCGAGGAAGAGCAGCGCGAACTCCTCCGCGAAGTCGACGACCTCTCCGAACGCATGGACTCCGAAGAGAACCGCGCCAACATGGCCGAGGAGAAAGAAAAGCTCGAAGAGACCCGCGAGAACATCCGCGAGACCGCCGAGAATCTCGAGTCGGGCAAGCTCACCGACGCCACCAACTCCGCCACCCGCGCGCAGGAGCAGCTCGAGGAGATGCAGGAGGAATTCCGCGAAAAGACCTCGCGCCAGTTCGCCGGTGAGATGAAGACCCTGCGCGACGCCACCCGCGAGCTCGCTGAGAAACAGGAAGCCGTCGGCGAAGCAGTCGACAAAATGGCGGGAGAGCCTCGGGACGAAGCCTTCGACACCGAGGCTCAGCGCGAGCGCGGCGACCTCGCCCAGTCGCTCGCAGACCAGGCGGCAAAGCTCGAGGAAGTCGTCGAGCAGATGCGGACCCTCAGCGAGCAGTCCGAGGTCTCCGAGCCGCTCCTCTCCGATGCGCTCTATGAGACAGTGCGCCAGACGATGATGAATCAGGTCGGTGAATCACTCGCCGAAGCGCGTGACCTCACTTTTTACAATCGCGCGGATCAGGCGCAGGCCGCCGAGCAGGCCGCCGCCCGCGGGATTGAAGAGCTGAAGAAAAATGTCGAAGCCGCCGCCGAGAAAGTCCTCGGCAACGAAGCTGACGCTCTGCGCCTCGCGCGGAGCGAACTGGACAAGCTCATCGAAGAGACCAAAGCCGAGACCGAGCGCCTCGGTGGCAAAGAGGGGACCGAAGCGAGTCAGGTCGCCGAGCAGACCGGGTCAGGTGAGGGAAAAGAGAAAGGCGAGGGCAAAGGCAAGGGACAAGAGCCCGGTGAGGGCGAAGGAGCTGAACCCGGCGAGGGCAAAGGAAAAGGCAAAGGAAAAAGCGAAATGGCCGGTAAAGGCGAAGCTCCTGGGGAGGGAGAGGGCGAAGGCGCTGAACCCGGCGAAGGCAAAGGTAAAGGCAAAGGCGAGATGGCCGGGAAAGGCGAAGCTCCCGGCGAAGGGGCCCAAGGCGAAGAAGGAGCGGACGGGAAGGGTCAAGGTAAAGGGAAGGGCGAAGGC
>JBDNIL010000331.1:0-4623 GCA_041688355.1 Verrucomicrobiales bacterium
CCCCGAAACTACTGCGTTGCGCTCCGATTTTCGTCCTCGATGTATTCCCGAATACACCTGCGGGGAAAACCGGATCGCGCCTTGTTTTTTCAAGGCTTGGCTGCGCATCGCCAAAACTCTCATGAATAAATCAGGTTAGGGGCTTGCGTTCGGATTTCCGGAAAGTGCCGTCATAGGAGTACTTGGAATTGGCTGGATCGTCGGCAACAATTCGGACAAAATCAGCCGTGCAGTTATAGGAGACGGAATCGTTGCCGCGAAGCGGGAACCGCGCGATCGACTTGCCTTCGCAACCGCCTTCGCGAATTTCAATCGTCAGCGACGACGCAGCGCCGTGGGTGTTTCTGACATTCACCGTGAGTAAGTGAAGTGCCGACGCTTTCAGGATGGTTTCGGCGTCACTGACGGCCGTTGCCATTGGATTCTCGGGCGAGTTTTCTTCGGCGTGGACAGCTACGCCAGCAATCAAAATCAAGAAGGCGAAAAACAAGAAGACG
This sequence comes from Verrucomicrobiales bacterium, assembly GCA_041688355.1. Lineage (GTDB taxonomy): Bacteria > Verrucomicrobiota > Verrucomicrobiia > Verrucomicrobiales > DEV007 > Arctic95D-9. Next base: position 498 of record JBDNIL010000331.1, read on the forward strand.
CGGTTCAAAGACGCGTGCACAAGCCTTAAGTATCCGAAATGCGGAAGGTATGCAATCAATTCAAGTCCTCCGCGGGGCAATCACAAAAAAGGGAGACCTCGCGGCCTCCCTTTTCCGAAATCACTTTTTCAACGAACTTCTCAATCCGTCACCACATCGGGCCAGTCGGTGTGGAAGAACTCACCGGCGGGTTTGTCGGTGCGCTCGTAGGTGTGGGCTCCGAAGAAATCCCGCTGGGCCTGGAGCAGGTTCGCGGGGAGACGGGCGCTGCGGTAGCTGTCGTAGTAACCGAGCGAGGCACTGAAGGCCGGAATCGGAATGCCGTTCATCACGCCGAGCGAGACGATCTCGCGCCAGTCGGCCTGATTGCGGTTGAGGATGTCCTTGAAGAAAGGATCGAGCATCAGGTTGACGAGATCGGGATTGCGCTCGTAGGCCTCGGTGATGCGGTTGAGAAAGCGGGCGCGGATGATGCAGCCGCCGCGCCAGATGCGGGCGATCGCGCCGAGATTAAGTCCCCAGCCGTGGGCTTCGCCGACCTTCTTCATGAGGTCGAGCCCCTGGGCATAGGAAATGATCTTCGAGGCGTAGAGGGCATCGTGGACTTTTTGGACGAGTTCCTCTTTCCCGAGGGTGATGTTCGGGGTGGGGCCTTCGAACTCGCCCGCCGCGACCTGACGCTGGTCTATCATGGAGGACAGAATTCGGGCCTCCACGGCGGCATTGATCGTGGAAATGACGACGGTGTTGTCGGCGGCATTCATCACCGTCCAGCGACCGGTGCCCTTCTGACCGGCCTTGTCGAGGATGAGCTCAACGATGGGCTCACCGGTCTCTTTGTCCCGGATCGTGAAGATCTTGCTCGTGATCTGAATGAGGTAGCTCTCGAGCGCGCCTTTGTTCCATTCCTCAAAGATGTCCGCCATTTCCTCAGTGGTGAATCCTGCGGTCTTGAAGATCTGGTAGGCTTCGCAGATGAGCTGCATGTCGCCGTACTCGATGCCGTTGTGGACCATTTTGACGTAATGACCCGCGCCGCCGGTGCCGATGTGGGTGACACAGGGCTCGCCGTTGACCTTGGCGGAGATGGATTCAAAGATGGGCTTGATGAGCTCCCAGCTGCTCGCCGGTCCACCGGGCATGATGGCGGGGCCTTTGCGGGCACCTTCTTCGCCGCCCGAGACGCCGGTGCCGATGTAGAGGAGCCCTTTTTCCTCGAGTTCTTTCGAGCGGCGCTCGGTGTGGATGAAGTAGGTGTTGCCCCCGTCGATGATGAGATCACCCTTGTCGAGGAGCGGGACGAGCTGGTCGATCACGGCATCGACGGCGTCGCGGTCGGCGGGATTGGCTCCGGCCTTGGACTGCACGAGCATCATGATCTTGCGCGGACTCGCGATGCTCTCCACGAAGTCCTCCATGGTGGGGGCTCCGTGGAGGTTTTTGCCCGGGTTGTCAGCGATGAACTGATCCGTCACCGAGGTGGTCCGGTTGTAAACGGAGGCACGGAAGCCGCGGCTCTCGACATTTAACACCAGGTTCTGCCCCATGACGGCGAGGCCAATTAGTCCGAAATCACTCTTGCTCATTAAATAGTCCTTTGATTGTGTAAGGGGGAAAACTACTCACGATTCAGCAATGGCAAGCCTTCATTTTGTATACTCTGTCTCGAGCCTCCCCGTCGCGGAGGTGGAAAGCACCCTCGCGCCCTCGACGATTCACGGGGCCGACCTGCGTTTTCACGGGGCCGTGCGCGATGTGGAGGACGGACGACCGATCACAGGGATCGCCTACAGCCACTACGAGGGAATGGCGGAGAACGAGTTACGAAAAATCGGGGCGGCGATGGAGGCCGATTACCCGGGCCATCTCGCGTTGGTCCATCACGTCACCGGATTTGTCTCCGCAGGCGAGGCCTCCATCCTCATCCGGGTGCAGACGCCGCACAGCGCCGCAGCCTTCGAAATCTGCCGCGAGTATCTCCGACGCATCAAGACGACGGTGCCGATCTGGAAAAAGCCCGTCTTTGAGGAGGAGACGTCGGCATGATCCTGCAGTTCGGGGCCGGAAACTTCCTGCGGGGATTCGTCGATCTCTTCGTCCACGATCTCAACGCCGACCCCGCCACCGCGGTCGGCCCGGTCATCGTCGTGCAATCGACGGGAAAAGAGCGCGCCGATGCGCTGAATCGGGCGGGCGGGGCCTACCATCTCGCGATTCAGGGTTATCGCGACGGAGAGGTGGTGGAGGAAACGCGGCGGGTCGAGGCGATCTCTCACGCGCTCCACGCCGGGACGCAGTGGGACGAAATCCTCGCGGCGGGCCGTGATCCGGCGCTTCGCGCGATCGTCTCGAACACGACCGAGGCCGGACTCGCGCTCGACGAGGCGGACCTGTCCCCTGGCCACGGGGCCCCGCACTCTTTTCCCGCGAAGCTCCTCGCCGTGCTCGTGGCGCGCCGGGCGGCGGGACTCCCGGGTCCGTGGATCGTGCCCTGCGAGTTGATCGAGGCGAATGGCGACCGGCTCCGCGAACTCGTCCTCGAACAGGCGGCGCGCTGGGGACTGGCGGGTGAAATCGGCGACTGGATCGCGAAAGAGTGCCGCTGGGTCAACTCTCTCGTTGATCGCATCGTCCCCGGTCCGCCGAAGGCGCATCCCTTGCTGGGGAAAGATCCGCTCCTCCTCAGCGCAGAACCTTTTGCCCTCTGGGCGGTCGAGACGGAGGCGACGGATTTTCCCTTTGCGCCGCATCCGGCGGTGGTGCTCTCGCGGGACATACGTCCTTACACGCTGCGCAAGGTCCGTCTCCTCAATGGCGCCCATTCTGCCCTCGTGATGCGGGCGGCCGGCACGGGAATCGCGACGGTGCGGGAGTGTCTCGAGGACGGTGAAATCGGATCCTGGCTCGAGGGACTGCTCTTTGAGGAAATCGTCCCCGTCCTCGAGGGACGCTGCGAAGACCCCGCAGGATTTGCCCGGGAGACGCTCGACCGGTTCCGGAATCCGTTTCTCGAGCACCGCCTCTCCACGATCGCTCTGAATCACGAGGCCAAGATCGCGGTGCGGCTCGAGCCGACTCTGCGCGAGTACCGCGAGCGGTTCGGGCGGGATCCGAAACGGCTCGCGGCGCTAATGAAAATATAAGCGCTCTACTTTTTCACGACCCAGATGTTGCGGTAGCGCACCGGGTTGCCGTGATCCTGCAGGAAGACGGGGCCGGGGCCTTTTTCATCCTTGCTTCGCGCCCCGCCGGTCGGTCCGGGGATCTCGAGGTTCTCGTGGATGAGGTAACCGTTGTGCTCGACGGTGAGCTTCGCATTGGCGGTCTTGTTGCCTTCGGCATCGAACTTCGCGGCGGTGAAATCGACGTCGTAGGTCTGCCAGCGCAGTGGCGGGTAGCAGAGGTTTTGTTTGGGCTCGGCGACCTTGTAGATGCCGCCGCACTCATTGTCGACGCCGGCGAGCCCGAAACTGTCGAGCATCTGCACCTCGTAGCGACCGGCCACGTAGAGACCGCTGTTGCCGCGGCCCTGACCGCGCGCCTTGGGCATCCAGGGGAGGCGGAATTCGATGTGCATCGTGAAGTCGCTGAAGGTGGCGCTGCTGAGAGCTCCCTGAGTGAGGAGATCGCCCTCGAGGACGGCTTTTTCCCAGTGTTTCGCGGCGGTCTCGGGAGTGCCGTCAAAAAGGACGACGGCGCCCTCGGGAGCCTTCATCCCGAGGGTCGGGCTTTCGCGCTCGAGCCGGTCGAGGGTGGCGGAAAAAGCAGCATCGGCGGAGGTGGTGACGGTGATCCTGCCGTCCTTGAGAACGCCGGTCCACTCGTCTTTTTGAAAGGTTACGCTGCCGTCTTCGGCGCGCTTTGCCTTGCTGCTACCGCGCGGTTTTTCGCCGTCCCAGCCCACGCCGGGAAGGCCGCCATTTGAGAGCACGGCTTCGAACTCACCGTCACCGAGGGCGATGACCTGCACCCCGACCTTTTCGTCGCCGGGAGTGCCGGAATATTCCCCCTGAAGGGCAAAGTCCGGATCCTTCGCCGCCTCGACGGGGTCGGCGACAGCGGGCAGATTATCCGCCGCGTGGCAGAGGGGCGGGATGAGTGCCGCGAAAAGAACGAGGGTGAGGAG
>JBDNIL010000332.1:0-33159 GCA_041688355.1 Verrucomicrobiales bacterium
GCACTAGGCACTAGGCACTAGGCACTAAGCCACACTCCTAGCAGCGGCGCGGGCGGCGTCGCGGTCGAAGAAAGTCTCCATGCGGTCGTTGAGGTCGTCGTAGAAGGTCTCGGCGAAGCGCTCGAGACGTTGCGCCCGATTCTTCGAGCATACGTCTTTCTCGTCGGTGAGGCGGGCTTTCTCCTGCTCGATGCGCTCTTCGAAAGCGGTCTCGAGATCGAGCAGATTTTCCATGAAGGCCTTCGCCGCACGAGAACTGTCGATGCCGTCGATGACGGCACGCTCGAGAGGCTTGTTCTGGGTAAGGTGGAGAAGGCGACCGTCGGAGAGGTCATCCATGTATTTGTTGTAGCTCTTGAGCCAGGCCTGCCGCTCGCGGGCGTAGCGGACTTCTTCCCGATCCACGAGGGCGTCGTAGGGCCCGGGCTGGGAGAAGAACTTCACCACCAGCGGGATCGTGTCGATCAGCATGAAGAGACTGGCGAGGATGCAGTAGGCGAGGAGAGCGAACTGCCCGCCTTCGTTGCCCTGATCAAAGAGACTGTGCAGCGCGAGGGTCTGGGTGAGGATGTCGCGGCGCGGTTCGGCGGCGATGTCGGCAATGCGCTCCTGCTCCTGCAAGCCGATCGCGGCGATCTCCCCCTGAAGACGGCTGAGCTCGGTTAGGCGAGTGTCGATCTGGGCGGTGATGGTCGAGCGGATCGTGTTCTGCTGGCCGACGAACTGGTCTGCCTGGGACTGCTGGACCTGGCGTTTGAGGTCGGCGACGCGAGCACGCTCTTCCTTGAGGCGTTCGGACTTGGCGGAGGCGATACCGACGAACTCGCCCTTGATGCCTTCTTCCGTATCCTTGATGCGGGCGGCGAGGGCATTACGCTGCTCGGTGAGGTAGACGAGCGTTTCGCTCATGCGCTTGGCCTCGTCTCGCCGCCACGCGAGTTGGTCGGCCTGGATGCTCTTGGCGCGGGGCCCGAGACCGACGATGCCGCTGCGCTGGCCGTTGACTTCGCGTTCGAAATCCTTCTGCCAGGTATCGAGTTCGGTCTGCAGGGTCGCGTATTTCGCCTGCATCTCGGTAAATCCTTTGTCCACGGCATCGAGTTTGGTGACGTAAGCTGCGGTGTCGGCGGTGATGCGGGCCGTCATCTGGGTGCGGAGCTCGTCATCGAGATCGGAGAGCGGATCGGCGAGACCGGCGGAGGAATCTTCCACAAGAAACCCAGCGGAGAAGGTCTTCTCAAAGCTGGCCCGTTGCTCGCCAATTTGTATTTCAAGGTCGGCCACTTTCGCCTCGACGGTGGCCTTTTCGGTGTTGGCCGCGACACGGACAGCCTCGATCTCCGTCTGGCGATCGCCTTCGACGACACTGGTGATCGTGTCATTAAAGAGCAGCAGGGTGAGCGGGTGCGAGATCGTCACCCCCATCAGCGCCGCCACGACGATACGCAGGAAAAACTGGCTGATTTTGCGGTGAAACTTCTGATAAGAACGGTAGATCGAGAGGAGCGCCCGGTCGATCGTCATGATGATGAGGCCCCAGGCGAGAGCGACCGGGACGATGATGCTCCAGTTGTCCGTCAGGGTCGAGAGGGCGTAGCCGCAGGCGATGAAGGCGAAGATGGTCGGGACGAGAACGGTCGCGCCGAAGGCGACATACTTGCGCTGCTCCCAACCCGGGCACTGCTCGAGAGTGTCTGCGCCGGCTCCCGAGAGCCAGAAAAAGAAGTGCTTAATCGGATTGCGCGAGCGAGGATGCGGAGGGTTCGAATAAGTGGTGGTCATGACGCATTGATTGGTTGGTTGAGGGGCTATCTTGCCATGCGTCGCCACGGGCGGCGTAGGATCGAATCTCGCACAAATTCTTAAGAAACCTTGAAAAAAAGTAAACATATATTTTCAGGACTTTCGTAGATCTTTCGAGTACACGTTTGAGTATCGCTGCAATCAATTGAGGTTCAGATGATTGCAAGAGATGCGAAGAGTGCGGTTTCGGCTCCTTTCTGCTCGCTACTACTCTTCGGGCAGCGGATTGTCCCTCGATTTCCGGAGCCGCCGCCGCCACATCTCGTCATATACTTCCAGTTGGGCGGATAGAAACTCCTCGGTGATGCCAATTACGAGATCGTCGAGGAAGCGGTGGATGACAGTTGAGACAAAAAGCATCGCAGCGATGCCGTGATCGGGATGGAGGTCATCGAACAGTCTTAGATGATAGGAAACCAATTCCCCAAATAACATTCACCCCGTTTGCAGAGGACGCCGACTATTGCCAAAGCGATTCGCGGGCGAAATGAGCCCTGAGACATGGGGACTCAGATGGACTCAGATGGACTCAGATTTTCAGGACGGACGAGCCGGGTTTTCCGTGAAATACCGTGCTTTCCTTGGGCAGATGTTGCCTCAGTCCCCGCTCGGTTTGGATAATCAGGGTGCCTTGCGCGCCCAATCGGTCGCTCGGGCCGAGCTCCCTACCTTGCGCAAGCTTGTCTCCCTTGCCGCCCCGACAAGACGGCAAAGGGAACCACGAAGGGAACGAAATTCACGAATGGAGAAACGACGGTAGAGCGAACCGTCCCGGTGAGCCGATTGGGCCGAGGTATCTTGAATTCAAGAGGGTCAGGTCATCGACTCAACCCGGTCAGGTCGCGGCCGGCGGACCATTCGATGAGTTTCGGGACGATCTTTCTGAGGGAATCGCTTTGTTCCGGGTGGGGGCTGATGCCGACGACGCGGCCGTCGCCGAAGGTTCCGGTGAGAATGGCGGGAGAGTCAATCTGAATGCCCGCCGGGGTTCCGTTTTCGGCGGTTTCGGTTTTGAAAACGGCGAGGGTCGAGAAGTCGGGGATGTCGGGGGAATGGGCCGCTTCCATGACGGGGCCGTTGGCGTAGCGAACGACAGCGTGGGATGATTCCAGGCCGAGGGCGGAGAGGGCGCTCTCGTCGAAGTGGAGTTCGAGGTCGGTGATGCCGCGCCGCCATTTCGATGATTTGGTGCGGGCGTCGAGGACTTTGAGCGACCAGGAAAAATTCTCGCAGGCGAGGTAGCATCCGCCGCAGATGCCGAGGTAGCCGCCACCGTCAGCGATGAAGTCCCTGACCACTTCCCGACCCTTTTCGCCGAGGCCTTCAGCCTGTTTGCTTCCGCTGCCGCCGGGGAAGATGACGACGTCGAACTGGTCGAGGGAAGCGCTTTTCACTTCGCCGGGACCGATGATTCTGCCCTGAAACTGATCGGAGTGACGGGCGAGCATGCCGGTCAGCTCGTCCGGTCCGGAGCCGAAGACGCCGGGGCCGACATAGATGGCGACAGCGATGCGGGAATCGTCTTCCCTTTCAAAAATCAGGTCGTCGGGTCCGATCCCGATCATGTCGAGATTGGTCAGGATGCGGTGGATCATGAGCCGGTGCTGGCGCACGCGAATCGCAGGCAGGTAGGCAGAGGAAGTCGTTTCGAAGATAGCGGTGGTCGCCCCGAGTCTCTCGCGGGTGGCCCGGGCGAAACTGCCGTCGGCGGGACCGCTTCGGGACAAGGCGACAAAGAGGTGCTCCGGATCGTCGATGGAGGCATTGACGGCGGCGAGGGCGTGGGTAAAGAAAAGGTCAGCCGGTTCGCCCGACTCGAAAATGATGGAGGAGCCGACGGAGCTGGAGTCCTCGCGATGAATGGCCTCGCCTTCATGCAGATCGATATGCCAGTCGGGTTGGACTTTTTTGGCGAAATCCCAGAGGGCGGCGGCGAGCGGGGATGCGGTCTCTTCGGGGCCGGCGGTCTTCGGGAAATGGCGGTTGAGATCACCGGCTTCCCCCATGAGGCCCGGAAGTCGGCGCATCTTTGCCTCGAGCGCGAGCTGATTGACCCGGGGCACGACGATCAGCTTTCCCTTTTTCAAGGGCCAGTGACGGATCTGCTCCGCAGCGGCGGTGCCTGCCGGTTCGTCGCCATGGACTCCGCCAGTGAGAAGAAAGACGGGGCCGGCGACGCCGGAATCGACTTCGTAGAACGGTGTCTCCCAGGCGGTTCCGGGGGCGATGCTTCCCGATGCCTCCTCTGCAGGTGACGCACCAGTCAGAGCAAAAGAGAGGGCCAGAATCGGTGAGCAGGGGACTTTCATTGCACTGCGATTCTGTCGCGTGGCGAAGGGAAAGACGAGCGGAGAATCGCGTCCTGCGTCATTTCTCCGGACTTTTGCCCCGGACTGACCTGTGGTCTGCGGGAGGGGACGGATATGAACCCGCGGTTTTTGGCCTTCTTGATCGCTTTCTTCAGCCTAGCGATTTTCCTTGTGATGCTTTGTTTCAAAGCGGAGTTATCCGCCACAGGAGGGGGCGGATCGGGAAGCCCGGGCCAAGGCGGACGCCGCGACCGTCGCCGGAGCGGGAACGATCTCTCTCGCCGTTCCCCGGAAGAGACCTGCCATTCGCATCCAGCGGGATGAGGTCGAGATCATCGACGGACAAGACCGCAGCCCACCCCGGGAAAGCGGGCGCAAAAAGGAGAGAAAGGAGCTTCATACAAGGGCATAGCCGCTACGACGCGGAGGATTTCCACTTTTTTGAAAAATTCGGCAGATTCACCGAGAATGTCTCAGAGCCCGTTCCGCTGCGGCGTTCTTCCTCACTCGAGCAGCTTCGCCCGCTCGATCGCGCGCATCATGCCCTTGGCTTTGTTCACTGTCTCTTCGTATTCGTTCGCCGGGACGGAATCGGCGACGACGCCGGCACCGGCCTGGACGTAGGCTTTGCCATCCTTGAGCACGACGGTGCGCAGGGCGATGCAACTGTCGTGATTCCCGTCGAAGCCGAAATAGCCGACGGCTCCGGCGTAGGCGCCGCGCTTGGATTTTTCAAGCTCGTTGATGATCTGCATGGCGCGGACCTTGGGACTGCCGCTGACGGTCCCGGCGGGGAAGGTGGCTCGCATCACGTCGTAGGCGGTGAGATCTTCGCGGAGCCGACCGACGACATTCGAGACGATGTGCATGACGTGGCTGTAGCGCTCCACGATCATGAACTCGCTCACCTGGACCGAGGTGTATTCGGCGACCCGACCGACGTCGTTGCGGGCGAGGTCGATGAGCATGACGTGCTCGGCCCGTTCTTTCGGATCGGCAAGCAGTTCGGCGGCGAGGGCGTCGTCCTCTTCCTGCGTTTTTCCGCGCCAGCGGGTCCCGGCGATGGGCCGGATCTTGATGTGCTTGTCGATCGCCTGGACGTGGACTTCGGGGGAACTGCCGACGAGGGCGAATTCGTCACCGAACTGGAGACAGAACATGTAGGGCGACGGATTGACATGCCGCAGCGCCCGGTAGAGGTCGATGGGGCGTCCGGTGTAGTCGTTTTCAAAACGCTGCGAGGGCACGACCTGGAAGATGTCGCCGGCGAGGATGTATTCCTTGGCCTGCAGGACCATGCCCTCGTATTCCTCGCGGGTCGTGTTGCTGCGGATCTCCGCCTCGGGCGGATTCGTCATGAGGGAGAAAGGCGCGACGGTGCGGGGCTTGCGGAGGGCTTCGATGATGGCGTCGATCCGCTCGCGGGCGGCGTGGTAGCCGCTCGCGAGGTCGGGGTAGTCGTCGAGACAGATGTTCGCGACGACCTGGAGCTTGCGGAAGCGGTGGTCGAAGATCAGGAGCGTGTCGGTGATGACAAAAGCCATGTCGGGCAGCCCGAGTCCGTCATCAGGCGGACCGGGGACGCTGGGCTCGAAGAAGCGGACCATGTCGTAGCCGATGAAGCCGACCGCACCGCCGGCGAAGACGGGTAGGCCGTCGACCGCGACGGGCTTGAAGCGGGCCATGAGGCGCTCCAGTTCGTGCAGCGGGTCGCCTTCGGAGGCCGGCAGTTCTCTGACGACGAACTCGCCTTTTCCCTGATCGCGAAGGGAGAGGGTGCGGCCGTGGGCTCGGATCTCGAGACGGGGGTTGGTCCCGAGGAAGGAGTAGCGGCCGATTTGCTCACTGTTCTCAGCGGATTCGAGGAGGAAGCTGGGGGTGTGCTGCCCCTCGCTAAGCTTCTGAAAGACGGACACGGGCGTCTCGTAGTCGGCGGCGAGTTCGGTCCAGACCGGGATGAGATTCCCGGACGCGGCGAGGGATGAAAATTCCTCAAAAGACGGTTTTAACACGGTCATCGTGTGGGGCAGTGGGCGATGGGCTGATTGGGAGTGGGCGGGGGTGAGAAGCGGCCCTTTTCAGAACGCCCATTCCGTCTGATTCCACTCCGGAGCCAAGGAGGCGGGCGAATTGGCCGCTACGCCGCTAGGTTCGCACACACGGGCGCTTTTGGCAGGAATTTCTTCGGAAAAGCGGGCCCTGTAAATGGCTTCTCGCACGACGGGGACGAGGGGCAGGGGTGCGTCGCGGCCGGCACACTCGACGGTGACGCCGGTGTGCCCCCGCTCGCGGAGCCGCGTCGCGATGACCCCGGCGGCGAGTTCGGGTGTATTGCAGTCGCTACTGAGGTGACCGAGGACGATGCGGGTGAGACTGGGACCGGCGATCTCACTGACGAGCTCGGCAGTCTGTTCGTTGGAGAGATGGCCGTGGCGGTTGCTGATTCGCTGCTTCGTCGCCCAGGGCCGCTTCGTGTCGTTCTGGAGGAGGACGTCGTCGTAGTTGGACTCGGTGAAGAGGGTGTCGACGCCTTTGAGCCGGTCAATGATCATGCGGGTGACGTGGCCGACATCGCTGAGGACCCCGAGACTGCTGTGCCCGCACTGGAAGAGGAAACCGACCGGGTCGATCGCATCGTGCGGCACGGAAAAGGAATCGATTTTTATCCCGTCGATCTGGAAGGCATTGCCCGCCTCGAACTGTCTCCACGTCACCCCCGACTTGATGCCCTCGCGCACGACCGCGCAGGTGTGGGTCGTGGCGTAGACGGGGAGGCGGCGCTGGCGGCAAAAGACGTCGATGCCGCGGGTGTGGTCGCCGTGCTCGTGGGTCAGGACGATCGCGGTGAGGCTGTCGGGATCGACCCCGACCTCGAGAAGACGGGCGCAGAGCTGGCGCGCCGAGAGCCCCGCATCGATGAGGATGCGGGTGTCTCCGTGACAGACGAGGGCGCTGTTGCCCGAGCTGCCGCTCCCGAGGACTGCCAGTTGTAGCATAGGCAACAGCTTAGGTAGTTAAGCCTCCCGAACAAATGAAAAAAGCAGAAAAATGCGTTTTCCGCTCCAGAGCCCCGGTCTTCGGCGTCAGTTGGTCCCCTCTGTCGGCAGAGGGGAGATGATGGGATCAAAGGCCGAGGGATCGGGGAGCTGGGTGTAGTGGATCCAATAGACCGCGCCGGCGATGGCCCCGGACGAGACCTTTACCTCGACGGCGTCGGCCTCGGCGCGCAGGGTCGTCATTTCCACCGAGTCCTGGAGCCGCCGTATCCCAAGTCCGCTGAGGTTGGCGCTCGCCCTTTCCCCGGGAGTGGGGTGGCTCGTGAAAAAGGAGCGTAGGGTATCCGGCGACTGCGCGAGATAGATGGGGTCGCCTGATTGACCGACCGTGAGGGGTGAGTTGTCTTCGAAATTCGGATCTGCTTTGCCCTTGTCGGGCAATCGGTTACGGGCCATTTCCACGCCGAGGCGACTGGAAAGGTAGACGGCAAAAAAGAAGCCGGCGAAGCCCCCGATGCGCGCGAGTCCCCGCAGTCGGCGGAAGTAGGCGGCACGGGCGGAGGATTCCTGGATGGGGCGGCTCTCGTTCAAAATCGGGCGGGTGGGCGCGGGGGCGGTCGATCAGGTGTTGCGGTCGATCAGGTGTTGCGGTCGATACGGTCGGAGAGTTTGCGGCTGCTCTGCTCGAGGACTCGGCGCTCGGCGTCAGAGAGACTCTGGAAACCGTGCGCGTTGATCTTGTCGAGGATGGCATCGACGTCGCTCGTGACGAAGGGCGCGCGCGGGTCGCGGGCAGAGGCAGCGTCCTCGCGAGCGGGCGCGGACTCGTCCCCCTCATCGTCGCGGATCACGCGAATGCCGAAGCGGTCCTTCTTTTTTTTCGCCGGGCTTTTGCGGGCAGTGCGGGTGGTCTTTTTCGAGTGGTGAAAACCGTATCGGACAAAGGCCCAACCGACCAGGATGCCGCCGAAGTGCGCCATCACCGCGACTCCCTCTCCGGCGAACAGGAAGGTGAGCACATTGACCGCGATGATGAGATAGGCGATCTGCTTCATCTTCAGAGTCACCGGGATGATGAAGAAAAGGAGCATCGTGATGCTGCGGTGCGGGATCAGCGTGGCCACCGCGATAACGATGGCGAGAACCGAGGCCGAGGCGCCGATGATGATGGCATCGGGTCCGAAGAGGCCATTGTAGAGCAATTGCAGGAGCCCGCCGCCCAGCCCGCCGAGCAGGTAGAGGCGCACGAGCTGGCGGGGGCCCGTCATCTCGAGCAGCATGCGACCGAGGAAAAAGAGCCCCAGCATGTTCCCGAGGAGGTGCCAGGGGCTGGCATGGACGAACTGATAGGTCAGCGGCGTCCAGAGCCGGAAGGCCTCCAGCGCATGAATCGACAGGCCGAAGAGGTCCCGATCGCGATCAAAGAAGAGGAGGTTGTTCAGGACAAAGACACTCACGTTGATCACGAGCAGCCAGATCACCACGCGCCAGGTCGAAGGTCCGCCGCCACGGGGGTGGGAGGCGCTTTCTCGGATGTAGTCGCGGTCGTAAATGCTCATCGGGGTGGGGGAGGCAGACAATAACGCCCCTGATCGCCTTTTCGGCAAGAGAAGGGAAATACAGGAAATTATGGAAAAAACTTCAAAAAGATGATAATTTGGAGTTGAAAGTATCTAGGATTTCCTGATAATCCATTATCGATTATGAACACCTGGGCTTATTTGATTCTCATTGCTGCTTTGTTGCTTCTCGCGGCGACCATGCTTTACGCGAGGTTCGCGTCGCGCTCCAGAGAGAAATCTCTCCACCACTCGCCGGTGGAGCTGATGTTCCCCTACGATACGATCTCCGCCGCCCGCCCGCTCGAGAACGAGACGGGAAAGATCGACCTGCCTCGCAGCGGGAGAAAGATCGGGCCGGAAATCAAGATCGATCGCGTCATGCCCGCGGTTTCCGGTGACGAGGGCACGGGGGAAGCGAAAAAGCGCGAGAGCGACTACTTTGACGAACTGCAGGAGGCTGCCGCCGGTCTCGCCATGCTGATGCGCTCGTCCCCGGCGGGCCGGACCGAGCCTGTCATCTACGCGCCCGAAGAGGCGGAAGCCGAGGTCGCGACGGAGTCCGGCGAGGAAATCGACGAGCCTGTTTCGGAAGACGAGGCTCTCGTCGAAGAGGTCGCGGACATCGTCGAGCCTGTTCCGGGAGCGGAGACTCTCGTCGAGGAAGTCGAGACGCTTGTGCAAGCCGAGGCGCCTTCGGTTGTCGAGGTTGTCGAGGTTGTCGAGGTTGTCGAGGTGGAATCTGTGTTTGAGGAAACTGTTGCCGCCGAGGTCGCAATGGAAGAGCCAGTCGAAGAGGATTCCCACGAAGGGGCCGAAGTCACTCTCCCCATGGAAGTTCGCGTGCTAACGATGCGCGAGATCCTCGGCGATCAGGTCAGTGATCGCATCGACCAGATTGACGCCGGGCTCGATGCACTCGAGGCTCTCGTGCGCAGCATCGAGTCCAGCCTGCGGGCACTCGACTCGGTCGATCTCTTCGATGAAGAAGAAGAGATCGCGGAGACCGACGGACCATTCGTCTCCGAGGCGGCGTGAGCTTTTAGCCCGCATTTCTCAGTTGGTCTCCCGGCTGATCCGTCATGTGGTTCGCGACGCTTTACAATGACCGGCTCTGGTCCAAAGTGGGCGTCTGATGGGAGCGATAGGAGCATTCTGGGGATTCTCGGGCGTCGTGGGCCTGCTGGGCTACGCGGTCTACCGGCTCGCGCCACGCGCGGTCGAGGCCCTCAACACGCCGCTCACGATCGTGCAGTGGGTCTTCCTCATCGGCTTTAGCCTCTTCATGCTCGTGGCCGAGGGCTACCGGGGTTTCCAGAAGAAGTTCTCGCCGCGCACGGCGGCACGGGTGAAGTACCTGCACGATCACCCGCGGTGGAATCATGTGCTTTTTGCGCCGTTTTTCTGCATGGGCTACTTCCATGCGAAACGGAAGACGCGTATCACCGCGATCTCGCTGACGCTCGGACTTGTCCTCCTGGTCACGCTGGTCGCCTATCTCCCTGCGCCGTGGCGGGGCCTCGTGGATTTCGGTGTGGTCCTCGGTCTCTCCTACGGGATACTCTCGTTTGCGGCGTTCACCGCACAGGCCTTCTACGGCAAAGGGTTCGCTCACTCTCCCGAGGTATCTTGACGGATTATACGAACCTTTGCCGGTCCGCTCAGGCGTTCTCGGTCCAGACGTAGCAACTGCCGTCGGAGTAGAGTTCCTTGTAAGTGGTCGTTAGGACTCGGTGGCAGCGCCGATTCCCGGCGGAGTCGTAGGTGTAGTGGGGAACACGCTTTTTGCTCACCACGACGGTTTTGAGCAGATAGGGCTCACTGCGCACCACTTGGCCACTGCAGGGCGCCGCATTGTAGCGCCGGCGGTCCTCATAGTGGCGGTAGGGGAGCAGCTGATTGTAGCGCGGGGTCTGGAATTTACTGTCCGCACAACTGCGGTTGCCGCGGTAGGTGGTGTAGCCTGTCCCGCCGGCCTGAACCATGGGGGCAAGGGCGGACGAAAAGAGCAGGGTCATGGCGATTACTGGCAGGTATTTGGTCATGGTATTGTTTGTGTGTTCCAACAATTGTAGAGGATTTTGAAAATCTGTCGAGAGAGTTCTCTTCGCTATCGTGAGAGGATCGCCGCGATGGCCTCGAAAAGCTCCCGTTTCAGCTCCGGAGTGTAGCCGGTGTGGACCCAGGCGATCTTCCCTTCGGGATCGATCACGACAGTGTGGGGGATTCCTTCGACCTGATAGGCCTGGCTCACCTTCATGTTGAAATCGAGGGCGACGGGTGCGCTGGTCCACTTCCGGGCTTCGAGGAATCCGCTCACGATGGGGGCTGACTCGGCCTGATTGATTGCGCAGAACGCGACCGCACCCTCGGGAAAGGCCTCGACTGCGGCCATCACGTCGGGCATGGCCTTGATACAGGGGCCGCACCAGGTCGCCCAGAAATCGAGGACGACCACTTTGCCGCGGTGGTCGGAGAGCTTGAACTTCGCGTCATCGAGCCCGCTCAGATCAAAAGCCGGTGCCTCTTTCCCTATCATCGGTGAAGCGGGCTGGCCCCCGGCGTCAGGAATGACGGGATCGGGAGTGTAGATCGTCTGCCAGTCATTGAAGACGACCAGATCCATGCGGGCGGCTTCGGCGAGGGCTACGGGCGGGCCGCTGCGCACCTCGCGGATGTTCTCGACCGCGACGCTGCACTCTCCGAGAACGGGCGAGCGGCCCACGAGACGATTTCCCTCGACCCGGTCGCCGAGGAGTTGCAACCGAGTGCCGTCGCGGAGGACGATCTGGTGGGTGATCTGAAAATCGGTGATCGACGGATGGATCGGGCTGCCGCGGGCGGGCAGGGCGGGGGGATCGGTGAGGGCCTCTTCGTCGGGATCGTCTTCCCCTGCTTTGACGGCGATCCCGACCCTGTCATCGCGATCCGCATCGGTCTCCGATGGCGGAGCCTTGGTGGCGGTGACAGTGCCAGACGGGCGGCGGCTGTCATCGCGCTCCGCATCGGGCTCCGATGGCGGAGCGCCCTCCGTGGCAGGATTGGTCGGGGGCACCACTGGATCCCCCGGCGGGGCGAGCCAGATGATGTTCGAGACTCGATTGGCGGGGATCTCGAGCGTTTCCTCTTTGGCGATAAAGCGTAGCGTGGCCTCGTCTCCCGATTCGAGTCTGCCCCGCAAGAGATCACCGTTCGGGGCGATGAGGAGATGGGTCGGGAGATCTTCGCGGAGATTGCGCGGGATCGAGAGGAGATGCTCTTTGGCGCGCGGATCGATGATGCGACGCGGCACGTTGCCCGGCGAACTCTCGACCCGGAAGTGGCTGATCTCGATGACGCTGCTCTCCTGATTCCAGCCCTGCCAGCCGCCGCCCATTTTAAAATAGAGGCCGTTCCCCGAGACCTTGCCCGGATCGACCTCGATGCTGAGCCCGTTCTTGCCGTCGATACGGATGTCGATCTTTTCGGGCGTTGCGGCGATGTCGATGACGGCCCGGTTCGCGACGATGGGGATCTGGTCACCCGAGAAAGAGAAGGCACTGTTCTCGTTCAATTTGCCGAGGAAGAGCCGGTTCCCTTGCGCCGCGAGGATGATGTCGGTCGAGGCCGTGCTGTTGTCGGGGCCCGAAGTGAAAAAACGCAGGGTCATCGCGCCGTAGGACTCGGTCCACTCGGCGTTGAATCGCACGCGATCACCGAGGAGGATCGAGGGGTTGCCGAAGCTGCCGCCTTTGAGCGTGGCCTTGTCCCCGGTGAGCACGACCTGGTCTTCGACCTCCTCGATTTCCTCCCATTCGGAGTCCTTGAAGCCCTGCAAGACACGGCCGGCCGTCCCGGTGTCGAGGGCGCGCAGGTGGATCGCGGAGACCTCGATGCGCCCGGTGATGCGGCTCTCAAAGCTGACCTTTTCGGGCGTGACGGCGAGGAGGCGGCCGGTGAGGACCTCGTCATCGCGGAGGTAGAGCCTCGCTTCGCTGATGCTGACCTGCTGGCCCGCCACTTCTTCGGCGAGGGGACTGCGGGAGATCGTGATGGCCTCCTCCTGCGTCAGTGGCACGGCGGCGAGAGCGCCCGAGGGCAGCCACGAGAGCAGGGCGGGCCCGGTCGATCCCGCCGCCGCGAGCCGCATCGTGCCCCGCAGGGAGATGCCGGGGGCGGTGAGGGTGTCGGTGGCGACTTCGAGAGGCTCGGTATTTTCAGGGAAACGCACCTCCCGGGCACCGTCGAGCTGCGCGACGACGGGCTCTGCCGCCCAGGGCGGGGCGAGGGTGAGTTCCCCGGGGCTGATTTGGAGAAAACGTCCGCTCAGCGTCGTCCCGGTATGCCACGCGATGCGCGTCGAGGAGGAGGGCTCGGGAAAAACGGTGCCCGGAGCGGCCGGGGGAAAGGTCATCTCGAGCAGATTCGCGAGCGGCACCGACTTGGACCCGACTGTAAAAGTGTCTCCTTTGCCAGCATAGGAGACGTCGTCGATCTGGAAACGGACCGGCTCATCGCGCAGGTGCAGGCGCGGGCGGGCGAGATCAATCACCGGGACGGGACGACCGTCCCACGGTCGCACGTGGAGGGAAGCCAGCCTGATCTCGGGATTGCGGTTGAGGATGAAAAAACCGCGGTGGAGCGGATCGGAGGTGCGACGTTTTTCCCGATCGGGCTCATCGGGGACTGCTTCGGTGAGGGCCGCGAGTTCCTCGCCCGAGGGTGAGCAGAGGCGCACTTCGCCGCTGGATTGATTCCAGAAAAGCCGCAGGTCGAGCTCCTTTGTCGCCTCGGTCATTTTCATCACCGGGACGAAGCGCGTCCGGTAGGTCAGGACGAGGACATCGTCCCAGGTCTCGAGCATGGGGCCCTCTTCGGGGTTGCGGAGCAGGCCCACCTCGAGACTCGGGCTGC
This sequence comes from Verrucomicrobiales bacterium, assembly GCA_041688355.1. GTDB lineage: Bacteria > Verrucomicrobiota > Verrucomicrobiia > Verrucomicrobiales > DEV007 > Arctic95D-9. The sequence continues at coordinate 13,561 of JBDNIL010000332.1, forward strand.
CTGTCGGGAAGGCGGCGCGGAAGTGGACCTCGACCATTTCGGGAAAAGGGATCTCGCGATAGAGATTGCCCGACCATTGGTGCGTCGTGAGCTCGCCCCTGAGGTCGGTGAACCAGTCGCCCGGCTTGCGATCGCGACCCGTTGAGGTCCACTCCTTCAGCGCGCCGAGCCCGGAGAAGCTCATGCGCCCGCCGCTCGAGGCCCCGAGTCGGGCGATGGCGTCACGCCGTATCACGACGACACCGAGATGCGGGGAGCAGTCAAGGGTGATGCCGTCGCGGTCGAGCCCGAGTAATTTGCCCTGGAGCCGGTCGCCGTTGCGCAGCGATACTTCGAACTCGGGACCGCCAACCGTATCGGGCTTGGCAATGGCCGAGGGAAAGCGGATCCCGCTGAGCTGTCCCAGTCGCAGGTCGAGAGGGGCATTGAAGGGGCGCGCTTCGTAGCTCATCGTTTCGCCGTCGGCGCCGGGCAGGATCTGACCGGTGAGTTCGTCCCCATTTCGCCATGTCAGGCTGACCTTGTTCTCGGGCGAGGCGCTGGCGGCGGTGGGCAGGAAGAGTGACGAGCCAAGCGCGAGACCAACCGCGAGACAGAGGGCGACGGCAAAGCCCCCCCGGCTCGAGAGGGTGGCGTGCGGCGGCAAAGAGGGTCGGGTCGGGGAAAACATCATCACTCAGAACCGCTCGTAGATGGGGAGGAAGCGGTAGTTCAGGGCGAGGGAGAGCAGGGACATCGATGTGCCGTAGGCTTCGCCGTAGCTCCCGGGGAAGCTGCCGTCGGGCGACTGCTGCTCGGCGAGCATGGCGGCATTGCTGCGGTTCCACAGCTCCCAGGACTCGGGATTCCCCTGGTAGAGAGCCTGCGCCATATAGTAGTAAAAGTAGTGGGTGTGGGCGGTCTCTTTGTGATCGAGCCGCTCGCTGATGTGCGAGAGCGCGGCGGTGAACTCCTCGGTCTCACGTTTGTGCCCGACGGAATAGACGAGCGTGGCGACGGCGGAGCGGGCCATCGATTCCCCGCCGCCGCCAAGCCCTCCGCTGTAGGCGACAAAGCCGGAGGAGGCGGTGTTGCGCTGCATGTAGGTGATCGCGGTCTCGAGCACCGCATCGGGCACCGCAAGCCCGGCATTGCGACACGCGAGCAGGCCCATAAGGACGGAGCCGGTAACAGAGGTATCGGCATCGGTGGAGGTAGGGGAGTAGCGCCAGCCGCCCCAGCGGTTCGCCTGCTGGGCCGTTACCGCGAGTTGGATCGCGAGTTCGAGTGACTCGGCGATGGAGCGGCGCGTCCCTTCCTTCTCGGTCCCGTCCCAGAGCGCCTCTTCATCGACGACGCCGTAGGCTTCGGCGAGGGCGAGCATGGCGAAGCCGTGGTGATACATGCTGTTGGGGAAAAAGCCGCTCTCGGTCTCCTGCCCGGTGATGATGGAGCGGATCGCGCCTTTGATGTTGTGTCGGTAGGTGCCGTAGTTGGGATCTTCCCCGCTGGCGAGGAAGGCCATCAGACAGATCCCGGTGATGCCGTGCTCGGAGCGGCTCCGCCAGCTGCCGTCCTCGCTCTGGGTGCGGCTGAGGTAGCTGAGTCCGCGCTCGTAAATGGTATCGACCTCGGGCGGGATCTCGTTGCCGAGGCGGATCGAGGGAACCTGCGCAGAGCCTGGTGCGGGCAGGCCGACCGCGAGGAAAAGGGCCGTGATGAGAGGAAGGGTCCGGTACATCACGATTCTTCGGCTTTCTCCGCTCCCTCATCAGCGGCGGGGGCGGGTGCGGCTTCTTTGTCCTTGTATTCCTCTTCCTCGCTCTTGGTCTTGGTCTTGCGGCGTTCGGCGGCCTTTTCCTTGGCGCGCTTGAGGCGGCGTTTCTGGTCCCAGAAGTGGTCGAAGTTCGATGTCGCCTCGCGGAGCCGGTCGAATTGCGGCTCGGTCAGGATGGCGCGCAGTTGATCCTCCTCGGCCGCATTGGCGAGGGACATCAGCATGCCGCGTTCAAAATAGTCTCCCCAGTAGGTCTGCACGTCCTCGAGGTAGGTCGCGGCCGAGGTGTGGACCAGTTCGGCCATCTTCGACTTCTGCTCGGGGGTGAGCCGGAGATGCCCGTCTATCGTCGAGATCGACATGCGGGCAAAGGCTTCGATGCGATCAAGGCGCCGCTGCGCGAGCACGGCCTCGTATTGGGCGACCTGCTCGTCGGTGAGCACGACCTGAAGGGACTCTTTCCAGAGAGCGAGAGATTCCCCCTCTTCCTCAGACCGGTTCCCGCCGAAGTTCACGCTGCCCATGCCCTCGAGCATCTCCTTGGCAGCGTCGCCCTCGGTGCTCTCGAGGCGGGTGCGGAAGTAGCGTTCGGCCTGCTCGTGCCACTCTTTCATGGATCGCTCTGACGCGCCCTTGGCGGCAAGTTCGAGCTTTTCCTGCTGTTCGGCGTCGAGTCGGCAGAGGCGAACGATGTCGTCGATGACGACCTTCATGAATTCGAGCCGTTTTTCCCGCTCTGCGTCGGCGAGCTTCTGGATGTGCAGGGAGATCTGGGCGCTGAGTGGCTCGGGTGGTTTCAACACTGGCGGCACAGCGGGCCGGGCGGGTTCGTTACTGGCAGGCTTGGCTTCGGGATCACCGGGCTTTTCACCGATGACGACGAAGGGATCGGGCTCGTCGTCGCCTTCCTGCGCGTGGAGGCCGGGGGCGAGCGGAGCCATTCCCGCGAGCAGGGCGGGGCAGAGCAGGGTGAAGAGATGCTGATGGAGTGGCCTCATGCCGATTTTCTAGTTCGATTCTATTTGGTTAAAATACGTGTCGAGACCCCGACGGAACTCTTCGGGGAGTTCGCGTCCGGCTTTGCCGGTGGTCTGCTCGGCGCCGCTGCCGCCTTCGGTGCCGGCGGGCGTGGCATTGCCAGTGGGGCCGATGTCGCTGAGGTTCGATCCGGCACCCGAGGAGGCACTGTTGCCGGTCCCGCCGCTCCCTCCGCCACCACCGCCGCCGGACTGGTTACGTTTGGACTGCAAAAGCAGCTCGATCGCCTCGGTCTGGGCTGCGATGACCTCGGGCCCGGTGTCGGGGCGGGCGAGCACGGCGTGGGCCTGCCGCATGATGTCGGAGACGGTAGTGAGCAGTTGCACTTCACGACCGAATTGCTCCGCGCCGCTCGGAAGAGCCTCGATGTCAATGAGGACATCGTCGATGCGCTCACGGATGTCGGTCTGGGTGTATTCGAGCGGACGCACCTTCGAGGCATAGACATCGGGGGCGAAGACGGGGCGGGTGCCCTCCATCTCACGGGTCTCGTCGCGCAACTGCATCTCGTCGTGGAGCGCTTTCATGATACGCAGGACGATCTCGGGCGGCAGACTCTTGGTGTCGCCCTGCTCTTTCTGCTGCTGCTGATCCCCGGAGGCGGCGGCGACGAGTTCCTCGGCCCAGCGGTCGAGGGTATCGGCCCAGAACTCGGCGGCAGCGATGGAGCGACCGCTGAGATTGAGGAGGGATTCCTGCCCTATCGTTTTGATGCTGGAGACGACGGAGCGGTCCTTCATCTGGTCGAGGACGTTTTTGTAAATGGGCTCCTGCTTGCGTTGAAAGTAGGCCTCCAGATCGGTCTGGATGTTGTAGACGAAGCGACTCTGCTCGTCCTGACTCTGTGCGGTCTCTGCGGCGACGTCGCGGAGTTGCTGCTCGAGCCGGTGCTTCGAGAGTCCGAAGCCGCTGTCGAGAGTGAGATTGAGCGAGGCGGCGATCTCGGTCTGCTTGCGGGAGGCGGCCTTGAGGCGCTTCACAAAGGTGCTCGCCTCGAGGCTGGAGAGGATCCCCTGAAGTTCGTCTGTGACCCTCGCGAACTCGGCGAGGAGTTCTTTTTGCTCGGTGAGGGCCTCATCGACTTTTTTCTCGACCGGTGTCGCCGCAACGGCCGGCGTTTTTTTCTCGTCGGTTCCGGGCGAATCCAGCGAATCCAGCGAGGTCGTGGGCAGGGTCAAAGGGGGCTGGCCCGGTGGGGGGGACGTGCCTGATTCTTCCGCACCGGTCGCGGCGGGCTTTTTCTCGACGAATGGTTTCTCCTGATCGGAAAGACTCGAACCGGACGCAGCGGCCTCGCCCGGTTGGGACTCGCCCTTGGCTTTCTCGGCCTCCTTTTCCCCGCCGCCGGGACTCTGCGGTCCGCCCGCGGCGCGCGAAGCCTGCTGGAGGAGGTCCGCGACCGAGGGCATGCGCTCTCTCGCGATCTGATCGAGGGCTTTCATCATGCCCGCCCAGGAATCGAGACGCTCGGCATCGAACTCGGGATTTTTGGTCGCCTCTTCGACGAGGCCGCGACCCGACTGGGTGAGGGAATCGAGACGTCGGGCGTTGCCGGACTCAGCCGAGGCCTGCTCCTGCAGGCGACGGCGGGTCTCGGGGGAATCGAGTTCGGCGGCGCTGAGTTCGCGGAGGGCGAGGTTGGCCTCGTGCAATTGCTGCTCGCGCTCGTAGGTTTCGCGGGCGTTGCGGAACCATTTCGAAAACTCTTCGGTAAGCCACTTCGCGTGGTCCCCGGGGTTGAGAATGTGGAGGACAAAGGTCGGCGAGTAGGTCCGCGCCCGGTCGGGGAGGAAGTCGGTGGCGAAGGCCCGCACTTGCAGGGTCTGGGGAACGATGCCCTCGCGCTTCGCGGAGAATGTGCCGCGGGTCTGCACGATGGTCGTCTCGGGAGCACCTGCCGCGACCGGTTTTTCCCCGAGGGTGGTAGCCTCGGCCGGTGCCTTGCTGTCCATCGTGCGCCATTCGAGCCCCACTTCGCGGATCCCGAAATCGTCATTGGCGGAGATGTCGAAGGTCACGACCTCGTCCTCGAGGTAGACGCGCTTGCTCCCGACCTGATTGGCAAAAAGGTCGGGGGCCTCGTCCGCGACGGGCTTGATGCTGAGCTCGAGTGGTGACTTCGCCTCGAGTCCGTGGATGTCGCTCCAGGTGAAGGTGCGGGTCATCGTTTCCGAGACGGGGAAGGGGGGGGTGGAAAAAACCGCCCCCGCAATGTCAGCCGCTTTGCCATCGGCGGTCGCTGTCGCGAGCTCACGCGAGGTCGTCCCCCGTATCGTCGTGGTCGAGCCCTCGACGACCGAGAGCGTCCCGCCGCGGACGGTCATCACGGGGTCCTGCTCGTAGCGGAGGTAGTCGGGAAGCCTGATGATCGCTTCCAGCGCGGTGAGCTCGGGTCGGGTCATCGGCTCCACAACGATCTTCTCGCGGGCATCGCCGACGCGGAGCGAGAGAGCTCCTTCCTCCTTCTGCGGGGGGATCTCGAAGCCGTATTTGCGATCGACCCGCGGGGAGGAAAGTTTCGTCTTCCCGGGTAGATTGACCGTGGCCGAGTCGGGCGCCCACTCGGTCTCGCCGGCGAGGGCGGGAGAGAGGGAGAAGGGCTCGGCGTAGGGCACCACGAGGGTGTCAGGGACAGGTTCGAGCTGGGCAAAGGTGTAACGATCAACCTGCTTCCACGGCGAGATCCAGCGGGCGAGGGCGTTCTGCGCCGCGTCGGAGACGAAGAAGAGCAGCAACCCGGCGACGACGAGCAGACCGAGCGCGCCGCCGAGGAGGCGACCATAGCTGTTCGCGGGGACCGCCTCGGAGAAATCCTGCGCGCCGGCGCGTTCATCGACCTGGCGCATCGCGGCTTCGACGAGGACGAGGCTGGTGTTGCCCGAATGGTGGTGGGCGAGCTCGATGATCCCGAGCAGCTCATCCCCGAGCCGGGGGAAACGACGTTTCAAAAAGCGGGCCGCCTCGGCGAGGGTGCGCTGCCGCCAGACCCAGCGATGCCAGAGCAGGGGGATGCCGAGCGCCGGCACGGCGAAGCCGGCGAGGAGCAGCGTGACTCGGAGCCAGAGCGGCGTGTCATAGAAGCGGTCGAGGCCGAAGACGAGGAGGTAGGAGATCCCCAGACCAACGACTCCGGCGAGAGCACCCTCGGCGATTTTTACCGACCAGAGTCGCTCGCGGAAGTGCTCTAGCTTTTCCTGAAGACGCGGCGGGAGGGGCAGGTCGTGGCTCGACGGCTGCCCGGGCTGATGCTCTTTTTGTGTTTCGCCCATTTCCGAGCTTCATTTAACCACAGTCCGACGCTTTCCGCTACGCCCAATTCAGGGTCTTGCCCGGTGTGCTAAATCGTGCGGTGCGGGAAAAGAATGAGCCCCGATGCCGGGGCAGCGGGGCTCAAGGTTTTTGGGAAAATGTTCGGGAAACACCGGGGTGCCCCCGATCAGAATCGAGGCGAACCCTTACTTCTTGGCTTCCCAGGTTTTGACAACATACTTCTCAGCTTTATCGCCAAGGGAGGCAACAGCCGCCTCCTTGGTTACTTCGGTGCCTTCTTCAAAAGCAACCGTTACGAGCTGAGTATCCGCTTCCTCACCATTCTCTACAGTAATGGATTTGAAGCCCTTGAGACTGCTGAACGCCGAACTGACGTCTCTTTTGCAGCCTCCTCAAACAACACCGGTCATCCCGGCAACATAGGACACGTCGGCCATCGCGGTAGACGCGAGGGCCATGACTGCCACGGTCATGGATACAATTAACTTTTTCATTTTTTTGGATAGAAGGCAGTCCAAAACGGACCGCCACGCTAATTATAATACGGTTTGGAAAAGGATTTGTGACAAATCATTGCGCATTTCCGTCCCTTCATCCATGTAAGGCGGGTGCCCTCACCTGTCGCGGAGCGTAAGTGAGGGGAGATCAGTAGACATGAGTCGCCTCATCGAAAGAGTCCATTTCCCCCTCGCCGCCGGGTCTCCCTATCACGAGATCATTGACGTGCGTGCCCCGGGCGAATTCCTCGAGGATCACGTCACCGGGGCGATTAATCTCCCTGTCCTCGATGACGAGGAGCGGGTCCGGGTTGGCACGATCTACAAGCAGGTCTCGGCCTTCGACGCTCGCAAAATCGGGGCGGCGCTCGTCGCGAAAAATATCTCGGCCCACCTCGAATCGCATTTTTCGACAAAAGAGAAGGACTATTGCCCCCTCGTCTACTGCTGGCGGGGCGGACAGCGCTCGGGCAGTCTCGCCGCTGTGCTGAGCGATGTCGGGTGGTCTGTCGCCGTGGTCGAGGGCGGCTACCGCAGCTACCGCAGCCACGTCAGCGAGACGATCCGACGATGCGCCGAGGAGCTGTCGTTCGTCGTTTTGAACGGGTACACCGGTGCAGGAAAGACTCTCCTGTTAAAGTCCCTCGCCCGGTCTGGTCAGCAGGTCCTCGACCTCGAGGCGCTCGCCTGTCATAAAGGGTCCGTCTTCGGCGGTGATCGCGAGAACCCCCAGCCGCGGCAGAAGAGGTTCGAGTCGCTCATCTTTGACTTGCTTTCCCGCTTCGATTCCTCGCGGCCTGTTTTCCTCGAAGCGGAGAGTTCAAAGATCGGCCGCCTGAATCTCCCTAATCCGCTCTGGCAGCGGATGAAAACGGCTCCTGTCATCGAGATCTCGTCGCCGCTCGCCGCTCGCGCCGCGTTTCTCACGGCTGACTATGTGAAGTGGCTCTCCGATTCCGAACGGGTGCGCCAGACGATAGACCGGCTCAGGGGATTCCAGTCCGCGCAAGTGCTCGCCGAGTGGAAAGCGCTCGCCGATCTCGGCGCCTGGGAGACACTCGTGACGCGGCTCCTCGCCGAGCACTATGACAGGCGCTACTCGGTCGGCGGGAGCGGCTCTTTTGAAAAACCCTCTCTGACGCTGGAACTCCCGCGCCACGACGAGGTTACCGTCTCCGCCTGTGCCGCCGCGCTTGTGGAAAGGGCAGCCTCGATCACGGCTGCGGTGACATTGCGGTGACTTGTCCTTTTTGTTTCCCTATCCACCCTTCTCCGCATGGCGATCTATCTCGACTCCAATGCCACGACCCGGGTCGATCCGCAGGTGGTCGAGGCGATGATGCCTTTTCTCACCGGGCACTGGCACAATCCCTCGAGCAGCTACGCCGCCGCGCGGGATGTGCGTGCCGCCATCGAGATTGCCCGCGAGCAGGTCGCCACTCTCATCGGCGCTCACCCCGACGAGATCGTCTTCACCGGGAGCGGGACCGAGGCGAACAGCACCGTCATCAAGTCCCTCGCCCGCGAGATCGGGCGTGCCCACTCCCGGGTCGTCATCAGCGCGATCGAGCACAGCGCCGTGATCCGGCCGGTCGAGGCGATGGGTGCGGTCGGATTTGAGGTCGAAAAGGCAGGGGTAGGGGAAGACGGTCGTCTCGACCTCGATGCCTTCGCCGCTAAGGTCATCGACACCTGCCCGGGATTCGCTTCGGTGATGTGGGCGAACAACGAGACCGGCGTGGTCCAGCCCGTCGCGGAGGCCTGTGCGATTGCCAAAAAGGCCGGCTGGTTTTTCCACACCGATGCCATTCAGGCGGTCGGTAAGATCCCCGTTAGGGTCGATGAAGTACCGGTCGATTTCCTGGCTATCAGTGGTCATAAGTTCCACGCGCCGAAGGGAGTGGGAGTCCTTTTTATCCGCCGGGGGAGTCATCTCGAGCCCATGATACGGGGCGGGGGGCAGGAGTCGGGGCGACGCAGCGGGACAGAGAATGTGCCCTACATCGTCGGTCTCGGCGCTGCCGCTGCGATGATGCAGGCAGAGATGGCCGGCGGCGGGCTCGCGCGTGTCGCCGGGCTCCGCGACCGGCTCGAGCGGGGGCTCATGACAGGGTTGGGAGAGGGGCATGACAGGGTTCAGGGCAACGGATCCCGCGAGCATCGCACTGGCAATGTCGCCCACCTCTCCTTCGCCGGCTGCACGGCGGCGGAGCTGCTCCCCGCGCTCGATGCGGTCGGGGTGCAATGCTCGGCCGGGAGCGCCTGTATGAGCGGAAAAGGTCTTCCCAGCCATGTTCAGAAGGCGATGGGTTTCAGTGACGAGCGGGCTTTCAGCAGTCTGCGACTCTCGCTCTCGATCTTCACGACCGAAGCCGAGATCGACGAGGCGGTCGGAAAAATCATCGACGTAGTCGAACGGCTTCGCGCCCGTTCATGAGGATTGACCTTTTCCTCCTGCTGCGTGACAATTCTGAAGTAATGGAGAGAGATGGGCGCCTGGTGGGCTCCGCGGTCTTCAAAACCGTTGTCGGCGAGTGATCCTTGCCGGGGTTGGTTCGATTCCTTCCCTCTCCGCCACTTTTCCCCTCCGGAGCGAGATGCGGTCACGCGTTAGAGTTGCTGCCGTAGAGGAGTTTGGAAATGGTTCCCGCGAGGGAGCGGGCTTCGGCTTCCGGTGAAAAGCGATCCCGCACGGCATTGGAAGATTTTTCCAGCTCGCCGTAAAAGACCGGTTCTGACTCACTTTTCCAGAGGAGCCCGGCGAGCGCTGCAGCATCCGCGTTCACGAAAAAGCCGGGGTAATCCTCCCCGAGCAGCCCGACGGCGCCGTCAATCCGGGTCGAGAGAACCGGTGTCCCGAGCACGATGGACTCGCCGATGACCCGCGCCCCGCCCTCGCTGTGCGAGGTCAGGACCAGAAGCTTGCTGGAGGAGATAAGATTAGCCACCTCCTCCGAAGAGAGTTCGCCGAGCCATTCGTAACGGGGGTTTTCCCGCTGCTCCCGGGCGACGAGGGTCCCGTAGGATGACTCGAGGATTCCCCCGGCATGACGCACGCGGAGGCGGGACTGCGGCGGGGCGAGTCGGGATGCCTCAGCCGTGAGGAGAGGATTTTTGACCTTCCTGAGGTGGCCGACGACGCAGACATCGAAGAAGTCGCTCTCAGGTTTTGGCCGAGCCGGGACGGACCGCACCGACTGAATCACGACGGAGGTCTTTTCCCGGCAGTCGGGCGGAATTTTTTCGAGCGCCTTCTCCTGCAGCGCGATGAGGCCGTCGGCTTCCCGCATCGAGGCGAGAGCTACGACCGACGGGTCGGGGTAAATGTCTGTCCCGGTGAGGGCTAGGAGAACCTTCCCCGCAGGAAAGGCCGCACGATACGCCGTGATCACCGCGGCGCACTTCACCGCATGCATTGCGATGAGGACATCGGCCTCGGCGGCTGGCAAAGCCTCGGGGACGTCGTAACAGACCACGACACGGTGCCCCTGACTCCGCAGGATCTCCGCCCACTGCGAAGCCGTGCAGCGGTTCCCGGAGTGGCGAACACTGGAACCGGGGGTGACAAGGAGAATGGTGGAAGCGGACACGGGGGGAGGCTGGAAAGCGGCGGATGGACGAAAGTGTAGGCCGCGATCTCTTTAGTAAAAATCGAAAAGCGCTTTCCCCGCGTTCTTTTCCACTCATTGCGCCGCGCGCTGAAGTCGCCGCCCTGGCACAACGATCGACGGCTCTGGAAGGGAATCGTCGGGGAGACCATTGCTATCCTGACGGCGAGCCTCACCAAGGGCTTAAATCAATTGATAAAGATTGAAAGCTGCATGAGAGCATAAGCGTCGAAAGTCGTAATCCTGCGAATCCCATGTCGGAACAACCCATCAAACTTACTTCCCTGTCATCCTGCGCCGGTTGAGCTTCCAAGCTCAGCCAGGAGGCACTCGTGCAGGTCTTGCACGGGCTTGAACAGTTCGAAGACAGCAATCTGCTCGTCGGGTCCGGGACCTCTGACGACGCGGCGATCTATCGTATTGCCCCGGACCTCGCGCTCGTGCAGACGGTCGACTTTTTCACCCCCATCGTCGATGACCCGTATCTCTATGGGCAGATTGCGGCTGCGAATTCGCTCTCGGACATCTACGCCATGGGCGGACGCCCGATCACGGCGATGAACATCGTCGGGATGCCGGCGGACATTCTCAGCGTGGAGATCATCAACGAGATCCTCAAAGGCGGTGCCGACAAGGTGAAGGAGGCGCAGTGCTCGCTCGCCGGGGGGCATTCGATTAAGAATCCTGAGCCTATCTATGGCTTGTCCGTCACGGGACTCGTGCATCCGGATCGGATGATCACCAATGCGGCGGCGCAGCCGGGCGACATCCTCGTGCTGACGAAACCTCTCGGGACCGGCATTCTCACGACGGGAATCAAGCGTGAGCTTGTCAGTTCTGAACTCATCGAGCGGGTCATCGTGCAGATGTGCCGTCTCAATATCCCCGGTCAGATCATGGCTGAGCGTGGTCTCGTGAAATGCGCGACCGATGTGACCGGATTCGGGCTGCTCGGGCACCTCATTTCACTGTGCCGCTCGAGCGGTGTCAGCGCCGAGTTGCGCTCGGCAGATATCCCCGCGATCGATCCCGAAGTCCTCCGTCTGATCGAGGAGGAAGACTGCGTTCCGGGTGGGACGAAGCAGAATCTGCGGACGGCCGAGCTGAATGTCAGGTTCGGCGATGAGGTTTCCGAAGCGATGCGATTGCTCCTCGCCGATGCGCAGACGAGCGGCGGTCTTCTCTGCTGTGTGCCGGAACGACATCTCGACGAAGTCCTCGCGATCTGTGAGGCGCAGGGGACACTCTCTCGTGCCGTCATCGGGCGAATCTCGGAAAAGTGGGCGGACGGCACCCTCATTTCCGTAAGTTGATCGTCCTCTCCGGTGTCATCCGGGGGGACTTCGTGCTACCGTTCCGGCGAATGACCGAGAAAAGCCCCAATCCATTCAGCCGTATCCCTGCGGTCGACAAAGTTCTCATGGCGCTGGAGAAAGAGGGCGGGCTCCCTCCGCTGCCGCAGCCGCTCATCACGGACCTCGTTCGCCAGTCCGTCGAGGCGATGCGGACAGAGGTGAAGGCGGGGAGGACAGACATCGGAGAGTTCGCGGATACCGTCGCCGGCATCCGCAGGGAGATCGAGTCGCTCTACCGGTCTCGCATTCATCCCGTCATCAACGGCACGGGGGTCTGCATTCACACGAATATGGGCCGCTCGCCCTTGCGGGAGGAAGCGGTCGGGGCCATCGCCTCGGTCGGTCGTTTTTATAATAATCTCGAGCTCGATCTCGAGTCGGGCGAGCGCGGGAAGCGGGGCGGATTCCTCGAAATCTGCCTCGCCAAAGTCTGCGAGGCGGAGGCGGCGACGATCACGAACAACTGCGCTGCGGCCCTCATCCTCATCCTGAAACATCTCGCCAAGGGGGAACGCAACGAGGTCATCATCTCCCGGGGCGAACTCGTCGAGATCGGCGGCGGGTTCCGCGTGCCCGAGATCATGGAGGCATCGGGGGCGAAACTCGTCGAGGTGGGTGCGACCAACAAAACCTCACTGGAGGACTACGAAAAGGCGATCACGCCGCGCACCGGGATGCTGCTGAAGGTCCATCGATCGAATTTTTACATGGAGGGGTTTATCGGGGAGCCCGCCACTGAGGACCTCGTTGCACTCGGGCAAAGGCACGGGATCCCCGTGGTCGAAGATCTCGGGAGCGGGGCGATGGTGATGACGGAATCCGTCGCGCCTATCCCCCACGAGCCGACCGCCGCCGAAGTCCTCAAACGCGGTGTCGATCTCGTCTGTGTGAGCGGCGACAAGCTCTTCGGCGGTCCCCAGGCGGGAATCATCGCGGGAAAGGCCGACCTCGTCGCGGGGATCAAAAAAGAACCCTTTTTCCGCGCCCTGCGCTGCGACAAGCTCATCCTCACGGCGATGCAGGAGACCGTGTTGGAATACCTGCGCTGCGGATTCGGGACAAGGCCGGATCTGCCGCTCCTGACAATGCTGAGCGTCACCGTCGATGATGACTTGCGTCCGCGCGGCGAGAGCATCGTGGAGCGACTGAGGCAGGCAGGGGTGTTCGACGTAGCCCTGATCGACTCCATCGCCCGATGCGGCGGCGGGACCATGCCGAAGGCGGAGATTCCCTCGCTCGCCCTCGATCTGAAACCGCGCAACCTCAGCGTGGCGAGGCTGGCGCAACTCCTCCGACAGTGCGATCTGCCTGTGATGGGCTACATCGCGGAGGACTCCTATCGTATCGATCTGCGCACCGTCTTCCCCGCGCAGGACGCGCTCCTCGTCGAGAATCTGCTCGCAATTCGATAAAAGACCTCAATGATGATGACCATGTGGAAAAATACAATCACCCGACTTCGTACTAGCGCTCTCGCCGTCCTTGCCGTTTTCGCCCTCGGCGGCTGCGGCGATGATTCCGCCTCCACCGGGAGCGGAGAGGCGGCACTTTATCTCTCGGCTATCCCCGACGAGAAGATCACCGACCAGAAAGCCAAGTTCGATAAACTGGCTGAATATCTCTCCGAAAAGCTCGGTGTCAGGACGGAGTTCCTCTTTTCAAAGGACTACGCCGACTCGGTCACGAAGTTTAAAAACGGCGAGGTCCACCTCGTCTGGTTCGGCGGTCTCTCCGGCGTGCAGGCACGACTCGCGGTCGAGGGGGCGCAGGCGATCGCCCAGGGAAGTGAGGATCCGAACTACAAATCCTACTTCATCGCAAACAAGTCGGCTGGGCTCGAGCCTTCCGAAGCCTTTCCGGCGGAGATCAAAGAGATGACCTTCACCTTCGGATCTCCGGGTTCGACTTCGGGCCGCCTTATGCCGACCTACTTCATCATGCAGAACAATGGCGGAGTGGAGCCTGACAATTGGTTCACGCAGAAGCCCGCTTTTCAAATGAGCGGGGGGCATGTCGCCACGACAAACGCGGTCGCCGACGGCACCTATCAGGTCGGTGCGGTCAACTACAAGACCTACGAAGACATGGTCAGGAACGACCCCAAAGTCGCGGAGAACACCGTGAAGATCTGGACGACTCCTTTCTATGCGGATTACAACTTCACGATCCATCCCGAAGTGGAGACGCTCTTCGGCGCCGGATTCATCGGCAAAGTGCAGACCGCCCTGATCGAGGCGCCCGCCGGGTCCGATGCACTCAAGGCGATCAACCGCGAGTCCGTTATCTCCGCCAAAAACGAGGACTTCGACGGGATCAAAAACACCGCCGTCGAACTTGGACTGCTCGACCTCTACTGAGAGTCATGCCCTCCGCTTTTCACCTCGACGGCGTGACCTGCCAATTCGGCGAGTTACGCGCCGTCGATGGTGTCTCTTTTAAAATCAAAAAGGGAGAGCAGGTCGCCCTGATCGGGCCGAGTGGCAGTGGCAAGACCACTCTCATCCGGCTCCTCAACACGATGCTGGTTCCCGACGAGGGGGCTCTCACGGTCTCCGGCAGGGAGGTCGGCGATTTCAACGCGGGCGAACTGCGCCGACTGCGCACCACTCTCGCGACGATCCCGCAGCACCTCGGTCTCGTTCCGAATCTCACCGCGATTCAGAATGTCATCCTCGGTCAAGGCGGGCGGCGCGGGGCGATGCGGTCGCTGCGCGATCTGCTTTTCCCCTCCCGCGAAGATACGCTGGCGATTCACTCGATCCTCGACCGCGTCGGGATTGAGGACAAGCTCTACAGCCGTGTCGCGCAGCTATCGGGTGGCCAGCAGCAGCGGGTCGCGATTGCGCGGGCGCTCTTTCAGCATCCGGCCGCCCTCCTCGCCGACGAGCCGGTCTCCAGCGTCGATCCCGCGAGAGCGAGGGACACGGTCAAGCTGCTCTGTGATCTCTCCGCCGAGCATGGCTTTACCCTCTGTGTGAGTCTTCACGATCTCGCACTCGCGCGAGAGTTTTTCCCCCGTCTCATCGGCATGAGAAAAGGTCGTATCGTCTTCGACGGCGCGCCGGATGACCTGAGCGGACAGGACCAGGGTGCCCTCTATGATCTCAGCGATGAGGAGATGATGCGCGATGCCTGACCGCAGTGATCGATGAACACGAAGGCTGGAAAATATGGACTGAAACGCTGGGTCGCGGCCGGTCTCGCCCTCGTCTTTCTGGTCTGTGCCTGGTCGCTCGGGCTCACCCCTGCGGGGCTCGTCCCTCCCGATGCGACGCATTGGGAGCGCACCGGCGAGTTCTTCCGTGCCGCTCTCGATCCCGCCTTTGACTACGAAGATGCGAATGTCCCCGACAGCGCCGATCCGATCTGGTGGAAGGGGATCAAGGGCCTCTTCCTGACGCTCAAGTTCGCCTTCGGGGCGATGAGCCTTGCGGTGCCGGCGGCGCTGGTGTTAGGGTTTCTCGGCTCTTCCGCCTGGTGGCCCGAGCCCTGCGGCAGACGGATGGGAGCGGTCCTGCGGACGGTCTATCTCGCCAGTCGACTTTTCATGAGCCTGATCCGTTCCGTCCACGAGCTGATCTGGGCGCTGCTCTTTCTCTCCGCGATGGGCGTCTCTCCGCTCGCGGGCATGATCGCCCTCGCGCTGCCATTCTCCGGGACGCTGGGAAAGGTTTTTTCCGAACTCATCGACGAAGAAGCCCGTGATGCGGCGCAGGCGCTCAAAGCGATCGGACTCGGACCGGTCCAGACTTTCCTCGTCGGCATCCTCCCGCGCGCGCTGCCGAATCTCGTGACCTACAGCTTTTACCGCTTCGAATGCGCCCTGCGCTCCTCGGCGGTGCTCGGGTTTGTCGGGATCGAGACGATCGGGCTCTACATCGAGCTCTCCCACGAGGAGTTCTACTACCGCGAGGTCTGGACCTACCTCTATCTGCTGATCGCGATGATCGTCGTCGTCGATCTCTGGGGGGCCGCGATCCGGCGGCGGCTGCACACGAACACGGGAGGCTGCGCGAGATGACTCCGCCCGTGCCAGCGCCAGTGCTCGAGCGTCTCTCGCGCGTCAGTGAATTGAAGCAGCGACGGGTTCGCAGCCCCTTCCTGCGGATCAGTGCATTTCTGGTATTGTCAGGCATAGCCTGGGCCTGGCTCTCGAGCACTCCGCTGTTGGGCCGTCTTTCCGCGGAGCGTCGCTGGATGAACTTTAAAAACTTCGCCAATGAGCTCGTCCCGGCACCAGTCCGGAAATCGGGAGACTGGGGCGATGCCCTGCCCTGGGCGTGGGAACTCCTCACCGACGAGGGCTTTCTCGCGCTCCTGACCACCTTCGGCGTCGCCACGGCGGCGATCATCCTCTCGGGCGCGCTCGTCCTGCCCCTGCTGCCGCTCGCGAGCCGGCGAATCGCGCGGGTGGACGCCTTCGGACTTCGGGCCGGGAAGGCGGGCCCGCTGGCTGCGACTTTCTGGAAAATGGTCGGTCCGCTCGTCCGCTTCGGATTTGTCCTCTGCCGCTCGGTGCCGGAATACCTCATCGCTTTTTTGCTCATCTCCCTCCTCGGGCTGCAGTTCTGGCCGCTCGTGCTCGCGCTGGCGGTTCACAATCTCGGGATCCTCGGGCGACTCTGGGGCGAGGTCGTTGAAAACGCCGATGACGCCGCTGCGGTCCGGGCCTATGCAGCAGGTCAGGGGCGAGTCGGCGCTTTTGCCACGACGATGCTGCCCAGCGCCTTCAATCGCTTTCTGATCTACTTTTTCTATCGATGGGAGACCTGTGTCAAAGACGCCACCGTCCTCGGAATGCTGGGACTGCTGACCCTGGGGAAACTGATCGCCCTGTCCAAAGGCTTCTTCTGGGATCAGATGTTCTTCTACGTGCTCCTGGGCGGCTCCGTCATCGTCGTCGGGGATCTCTTTTCCATGGCGCTCCGCCGCTGGTTGCGGTAGACCCGATCTAGTCTTTCCTTCGCTCACTTCTAAGTTTCCGCATGTCCACCCGCCACTTCATCCTCGGAACAGCCGGCCATATCGACCATGGCAAAAGTTCGCTGGTCGTGGCCCTCACCGGGACTGACCCCGACCGCCTTCCCGAGGAGAAGCGGCGGGGCATGACCATCGAACTCGGGTTCGCCGAACTTGATCTCGAAGCCACCGACGGCAGTGGTGACAAACTCGTCGTCGGGGTCGTCGATGTGCCGGGGCATTCCGACTTTGTCAAAAACATGGTCGCCGGGGTCGGGGCGATCGACCTCGCCCTGTTCATCGTCGCGGCGGACGACGGTTGGATGCCGCAGACGGAGGAACACTATCAGATCCTCCAATACCTCGGCGTGAAGCGCGTCGTCATCGCCTTGACCAAAGTTGATTTGGTAGAGGATCTCGATCTCGTCCTCGACGACCTGAGAGAAAATCTCGAAGGCGGTGCCTGGGAACATGCGCCTGTCGTGCCTGTTTCCTCCCACACGGGGCAGGGGATCACTGAACTTCGCTCCACCATGGCGGACCTTCTCACGGCGGCGGGTTCGGTCCGGGACAGCGGCAAGCCGAGGCTGCCCGTGGACCGGGCCTTTTCCCTCAAAGGCATCGGCACCGTGGTGACGGGGACGCTCATAGATGGACCGATCAAGGTGGGCCGCGACTTCGTCGTGCAACCAGCCGGTCTCTCCGCCCACGTTCGCAGTGCCCAGTCCCACGGAAAGGCTGCGGATCTCGTCACGCCCGGCACAAGGACGGCACTCAACCTGACCGGCATTGCGGTCCGTGACTCCGGCGAAGCGGCCCGGGTCGGTGTGGGACGGGGCGATGTTCTCACCTTGCCGAGTCTCGGGAACGCCGTCACCGCGATCGATGTTTTGATCACCAAGTCCGATCGCGGGATCTGCGGGATCCGCAAATCGACCCGCGCCCTCCGCACTGGACGGGAAGTGATGTTCCACCACGGCAGCACCGGACGTCGCGCCCGGCTCCACCTCCTCGGACAGCGGACCCTCGAGCCCGGTGAATCCGTCCTCGCGGAACTGCGCTTTCGTGATCCGGTCTTTGTCTTCGTCGGTGATACCTTCGTCCTCCGTGATGCCTCGGCCGGACTGACTCTAGCCGGTGGCGTCGTTCTCGATGACGACGCGAACCGGAGAGCGTTTCGCAAAAGCTTCCAGGCAGAGTTTCTCGAGGCGAGGAAAGACCACTACGACGATCTCGAGATACTCCTGCAGACCCAATTGGTCAGGGACAAAGCCGCGCATCGCCCCTCTCTTCTTGCGAAGTCACGGTTCAGTATCGTGGAGATTCGGGCCGGGATCGATGCCATGGTCACGAGCGGCGAGGTCGTTCAGAGTGGTGAGTGGGTCTTCGCAGCAGGCTGGTGGAAGCGACTCTCCCGACTCGCCGGAGAGAAAGTGCAGGCCGTGCATCGCGAGCACCCCGATCATCTCGGTCTTCCGCTGCGCGACCTGCGCACGATGATGACACCGGAATTGCCGTCCGCAAAATTTTTCGACGCGCTCCTCGCCGGATTGCTCGGCGGAGACTTCGTCAAGGCCGGTCCGAATATACGGCACCGAGGGCATCAGCCGAAGCTCCCGCCGGAGCTGATCAAGGCCGGCGAGCTCGTCCGCCAGCGACTCGCCTCGGATCTCATCGCGCCGCCGAACAAAGGCGAGACGGCGACCAATCCCGCCGAGGAAAAGGCGCTTCGCTTCCTCGTGAACATGGGCGAGGTCATCGATCTCGATCCCAAAACGGTCATCTCCAGCGCCGGATTTGAGACAATCAAATCGCAAATCGTCGAGTACCTTCAGCAGCACGGAAAAGCGACCGCCAGTGACCTCCGGCAACACACCGGAACGGTGCGGCGCATCCTCATGCCTCTGCTGGAAAAGCTCGATGAAGAAAAGGTGACCGCAAGGGAAGGCGATGATCGGCGTTTGCCTGAGTGAGGGTGGGTGGCCGGAAGTTTTCGCTCTCCATCCGCCGCACCAGCCGTAGCGAAACTCGTGAGAGTTTCGGGGGGGGCCGAAGCCTTCGCCCGAAGGTCTCACGACCTTCGCTACGCTCTTGATCGGGCGCAGAAGAAGTAGCGAAACTCGTGAGAGTTTCGGAGGCCGGAGCCATCGCTCGAAGGGCTCACGACATCCGCTCCTTTCTTGATCGCAGGGGACATTGGGGAGGGGACATTGGCACGGGGACATTGGGGACAGTGGGGACAGTGGGGACAGGTTATTTGTTTTAAACAGAAGACTGCCTGCGGCAATCGCATCCACACTCTTTCCGACCGCCTCTTTCCCGGCTATCTGAGCGGCTCCTCCAGCGTCCTGACCCCGTTCAGCCCACCTTGCCTGGATCTCATGAAAGAGCGCTTCAGCGCACCGCAGATCGCAAGCCGAAAACCGGAATCCCTCGCCAGGTTCCTGCGGAAATACAGCGTTCACCATCCCGATGAAAAAGCGGCCAAATTCATCACCCTTGCCCGCAACGCCCTGCCGCCCGAGGCGGATCGGGTTTTCGCCCTTCAGCAAAGTCTTGCTGCTAGCGCCGAACTCTACCTGTGCCTGGATCGCAACGCCAAATGTTCGGACATTGGGGACATGTTATTTATTTTTAATTTGTTCGGACATTGGGGACATGTTCGGACATTGGGGACTGTTCGGACATTGGGGACTGTTCGGACATTGGGGACAGGTTATTTATTTTTAATTAGCCCTTGCGGAAAGTGTTCTTGAGAACATTTTCCAGGAATCTCATGAGACAATCACGCATCCGGGGAACCGGCCTCAGCTACTACCATGTGATATCCCGCATCGTTGACCGGAGGTTCATCCTCGGTGACGAGGAGCGGGAACACTTTGTCGTCCTTATGCGCAAGCTCGAAGCATTTCTGGGTCTCCGCGTCGTCACTTATGTGGTGATGTCCAACCACTTCCACCTTCTCGTCGAGGAACCCGATTGGGGAGAACTGCCTGCTTTGGATCGCGAAACCCTTCTGCAGCGCCTCGGCTATCTTTACGACCGCTCCGCCGTCGATACAGTGCGCGACGAGCTCGATCGTGCCGCCGCCAGGGGCGATCTCCAATGGGAGCAAC
>JBDNIL010000333.1:0-3420 GCA_041688355.1 Verrucomicrobiales bacterium
TGAAGACCCGGGAGGGGGTGATCGTGGCAGCTTACATGAACCTCGTCGAGCGACGGTCGCCCGAGGGCTGGGGCTGGGGTGAAAAGGGCGTCGACTGGCGCGACTTCGTCCTGCCGACCTACACGGTGCGCAGCACGGATGGAGGGCAGACCTGGGAGGCCCCGGTGAAGCTGTCCGATCCCTGGTGCGGGTGCATCCATTCGCTCATCCAAATGGAAAGCGGGCGACTCGTCCTCGTGGGGCAGGAGATCATCCCCGCATGGCGTCACGCCACCGTCATGTTCGTCTCGGACGACCTCGGCCAGACGTGGCAGCGCGGCGATGTGCTCGACTACGGGGTCGGTGCCCACGACCACGCCGGATCGATCGAGGGCAGTGTCCTGGAGCGCGGCGATGGCACGCTGCACCTCCTCCTGCGCACCGAGTCGGGTTTCCTCTGGCAGGCTGACTCGCGCGACGGACTGAGGTGGGAAGGGCTGCAGCAGACTACGATCGGTTCGGTGACCTGCTGCCCCCAACTTGCCCGCCTCGCCGACGGCCGCGCCGCCCTGCTCTGGAATGCCCCACCGCGGCATGCCCCGCAGAATCGCACGAGCCGGGCCGAGCTTTCTCTTGCTCTCTCCGACGATGACGGCCGGACCTGGTCCACTCCCGTCGTCGTCGCGGCCAACTACGAGGGCGGCGGCCCCGTCTCCTATCCCTACCTTTACGAGCGACGCCCCGGTGAACTCTGGATCACGACGATGCAGGGAGGTCTGCGGATGAAGATCAACCTCGACAGTCTCGACGAGGGCGCCATCCCTCTTCACGTGCCGCCCGTCGCCGCGCTCCCGAAACCGGGGGGCATCATTCTCTTCGGAGACTCGACTACGGCGCATCGGCCCGGTGCGGTGGAAAAAGTGACATCGGTGCGTCTTGGCGAGGCGCTCCAGGGCATAGGGTCGAGTCTCTCCGTGGCGAACGCCGGGGTCGGCGGCAACACAACCCGGGATGCTCTCAAGCGTCTCGAGCGCGATGTTCTCGCCCATCAACCGCGAGTCGCCGTGATCAGCTTCGGGATCAACGACGCGGCTGTCGATGTTTGGAAAAATCCGCCCGCGACCGGACCTCGCGTGCCTCTTGCGGACTATCGTGAAAATCTCCGTTCCCTCGCGAAATCGGTGCGGGAGCAGGGGGGCAAAGTCATCTTCGTGACTCCGAATCCGACCCGCTGGACTTCGCAGTTGCGTGATCGCTACGGTCGTCCGCCCTACCGGCCCGACGCGGTCGATGGCTTCGACGCCCCCGTGCTCGAGGGCTACCGCGCCGCGATGCGCGAGCTCGCGACCGAGTTGCAGATCCCTCTCCTCGATCTCCCCGGAGTCTGGGCCGATCATCTCGCCACGAGTGGAGGCGAGGTCGATGCTCTCCTCCTCGACGGCATGCACCCTAACGACGCCGGCCACGCCGCAACCGCCGAGGCCCTCCTGCCCGTGGTGCGCGGGGTGTTTCGGTGAGGATGTCTTTTGGAGCGAATAAGAACCTTCTCGCGAGCGGCAGGCCTTCACTCCACCGGCACAAATCGCACCGCCCGCAGATCGAGCAGCGCCTCTTTCACGGGCCCCTTTGACCTCACGACGACATGGTTGTCGGCGGCGGGCAGATCGACAGTGCCGAGCGACTCTGTTTTGAAGGTCTCCCAGCTTCCACTGCTCGTGACGGTGCCGGAAAGAACGGCCTTCCCGCCGACTTCAAGTTGCCAGCCATTGCCGGCGGCTTCGGGGGAGACGGAGTAGTCCCACTCGACCCGGTAGGTGCCGGGTCGGTCGAGGACGAGGGTCCACTGGGCGCGGTCCTGTTCCGAAGTCCACCAGCCGATCGCATCGTAGTCGGGCATGTACTCGATGCGCTCACCGTCGAGGCGGCAGCGCGAGGCTCGCAGTTCGATGATGCCATCTTTGCCCGGGGCGATGCGCGCGGCCATGTCGATATTGCCTGTCGGAGCGGGCGGCGCACTGGACCCGAGTCCACCCACGTAGCTGAGCAGATCGGTAAATTGCGGTTTTGTGAGGATTTTTTCAAAGCCCTCCGGCATCAGGGAGATGTCCGAGGAACTCATCGTCGCGATCTCGTTCCGCGGGACGGGGCGGGTGCTGCCGTCGGCCTGGCGGATCGTCACGGTGTTGGCGCTCTCGTCGGCGATGACTCCGTAGACGGCACTGCCGTCAGTGGTGGTGAGGGCATAGTTCACATACTTGTCTTCGACGGCGCGGTTGGGATCGAGGATCGCGACGAGCATCGACTCGGGCGAGCGATCAGTGAGGGCGGCGAGGTCGGGGCCCACGGGATTGCCGAGGCCTTCGGCGACGTGGCAGGCGACACAGAGCGTCGCGAAGACCACCTTTCCCGCGACGGGGTCGCCCTGCCCGGTGAGAACGTCGGCGTGACTTTTTACGACTTCGTCGCGGTTGCTGCCGGCGGTCCCGGCGAAAAGGCTTGCGGCCCGTTCCCGGAGGGCGGCGTCCTTCAGGTCGAGCAGTCGGGTGCGGCTCGCGGCATCGATGTCGATACGGGGAATGGTCTCAGCCTCAAGCGCGCCGAGAAGGTCAGTGGTCCAGTCGGGACGGGAGAGCAGGAGCGCGAGTGCTTTCGCCCGGTCAGCGGGGGTGAAGCCGGACCAGCGTGTCATGAGGGCACCGGGCGTCCCGTCATGACGGGCACGACCGAGGGCCTCGAAGGCGGCGTCGCGCAGCAGGGGAGGGGACTGCGGCACGAGAAGGGCGACGAGGAGATCGAGGTCTTTTTGCCCGGTGAAGACGGCGGGATGGCCCAGGAAACGGATCGCCGTAGCGCGGTCGGACTCGGGAAGGCCGATGTCGGCGACACTGCCCCTGACAGCGTCGAGGCGCGCGTGGAGACGTGAGCGGATCGTCTCGTCCGGCGTGAGCGTGTCGAGGGTGGCCCCGCCTTCGAACAGCCCTGACAAAAGCGCCATTCTCCAGGCTTCGCCGGGCTCGTCCTCGCTCACGAGAAAGGCGGCGAGGAGAGCGAGGGATGTTTTGTCCTGCCACTTCGCCGACATGCGGCCTAGGTCGGGCAGGACGGAATTGGCCCGCCAGCGGGGATTGGCCTGAGTCAGTTTCGCGACGAGAGGGGCGAGGTTCGATCGATTCACGGCGCTGAGGAGCGAAGGCATCGCATGAGGATCGCCGTGGTGACGCTTGAAAAGATCGGCGAGGATCGCCGCTTCGGCACCGGGGTCCCCTTCGCCGAGCAGGCCGGCGATTTCAATCGCGACGAAGGCGTCGTCGAGGAGCGCGACGGCGTTCGGTAGATCCGTCAGCGGAACCCGACCGCGGGCGAGACGCACGGCATGGCGAACGACCCCCGCGTGGTTCCCGGTGAGGGCGAGGCGGAGGGTCACGGCGTCCAGTTCTCCCA
>JBDNIL010000334.1:0-9543 GCA_041688355.1 Verrucomicrobiales bacterium
AAGGATCCCTTTGTCGTCGCTCTGAACAAGGACAGCGGGGCGATCCTCTGGAAAACGCCGCGCGCGGTCGAGGTGGCGCGGACCTTCTCCTTTTCCACCCCGCTCCTCATCGAGGTGAACGGCAAGGCCCGGGCCGTCATCCCCGGATCGGGAGCGGTCGTCGCCTACGACCCGGCCGACGGGAAGGAGATCTGGCGTTTTCGCTACGCGGATGGCTATTCCGTGGTCCCGCGCCCGCTCTATCACGAGGGGAAAATCTACGTCTGCTCGGGTTTCAATCGGGCCGTCCTCTTTGCGGTGAAAGCCGATGGCGAGGGCGATGTCACTGATACTCACCTCGTCTGGAAGGACGACAAGGCCGTGCCGAAGGAGAGCACGCCCATCATCGTCGACGATCTTATCTACCTGAATGACGACAAAGGAGTCCTCAGCTGCTTCGTCGCCGCCACCGGAGAGGAACTCTACCGCGAGCGACTCGAGGGACAGGGAGGCTACTCTGCCTCGCCCGTCTATGCCGGCGGCCACCTCTTCTTCCACAACGGCGGCGGCATCACCACGGTGGTAAAACCCGGCCGCACCTTTACCAAAGTAGCCGAGAACGCACTCGGCGAACCGGGTTTGTCCTCATTCGCGGTGGTCTCCGACGGGTTTATCGTCCGGACCGAGAGCCATCTCATCCGTATCGGCGAGTGAGGCGACTCAGGCATCGAGATAGCGCTGGAGCGCTTCTTTCAGCTGAGTCCGCGCCCGAAAAAGGAGACTTTTGACTGCCGGGATGGACATCTCGAGGACGACGGCGATCTCGTCGTAAGGCATTTCCTCGTAGCGCCTCAGGACAACCGCCATGCGCTGCTTCTCGGGAAGGTTCTGAATGGCGCGGTTGATCGCCTCCTCGAGTTCAGCCTGCAGCATCCCATCATCGGGCGAGATCGCCTGTGAATCCTCGACGGTGCGGTGGGTCGTCTCCTCGCGCTCATCGACCGAGACGGTCGGCTTGCGCTGGCGGCGACGCACTTCGTTAAAAACGAGATTCCGGGTGATCGTAAAGAGCCAGGTCGTGAACTTTGCCTGGGCCTCGTATCGACCCGCCGACTTCCAGACCCGCACGAAGACCTGCTGGGCGATATCTTCCGCCTCGGAGGGATTCCCCAACATCTTCGCGACGGTGCCGATGACGGAACGCTGGTGCCGCTCTACGAGCTCCTCAAACGCGCGCATGTCCCCGGCGCTCACCATTCCCATTAGTTCCACGTCGCGGTCATTGCTCTCGCGCCTGTCCGCCTCGTCATCACGGGATGGAGGCATCGGGTCGGAGTGGGTCATAAAGGGGATTTATCCGGAAATTCCTGAGTGAAAATGAGCAATAACAGGTTAACTCAACCCCGGCAAGACGCGAATGTTTCATCTGCGCCGGCCCCCTCCTTTTTTCGACCCTCCCAACGATGACTGAAATCTCCCGGACCAAGTCCCGCCGCCGTCTTCAACTGACCCGACGACTCACACTCCTCCTCATGGGAATGGGGATCAGCAGCGAAACCGTCGCGATCATCGGGATGCTACTCGGCATCTTCGCGGGGGCTTCGTTCATGGCGACAGGAGAGTCGATCAACCCCGTCCTCTTCTGGAGCCTGGGCCTGACCTTTTGTGTGCTGCGCATCCTCTGTATCCGGCTGGACCGCATGCTACAGCCAGCCTCGACGCGGCAAACGCTCGAGGATGTCTTTTTCAACGAGCTGCCCGAACGGGTCTCGGATGCGGTAACGCTCATCGGCTTCGGCTTCGCGATCGAGTCCAGTCCATGGCTCGGCCTCGCCGCTGCGCTCTCGGCGATCTTCTCCGCCTACATCCGCTCGATCGCTTTCTCCCGCGGGGTCGGTCGCAAGTCGGCGTCCTCGGGTCCGATGACCCGAATCCACCGGCTCATGCTCCTTTCCCTGACCTCCATCCTCATGATCCTCGAGGTCCAGAGCGATCATTTCCGAACCTCGATTCCCCAGATTGCCCTCTGGCTTATCATCTTCGGGTGCGCCCTGACCGTTGCGATACGATGGTTCGGGATGAAAGGAATCAAGGTGTGAGGCATTTTATCTAAGTTTAGTTAATCACTTTCTCGACAGATGCAAAATCCGTGTCTACTCTGAAGCGCGATGCGCACCGCGTTTTCCATCTTTTCTGCCATCCTCCTGTCGGGGCTCGCCTGGGCGTCCCCTCTCGGGGCTGGCGAGAAATTTACCCGGGTCGTCCTCGATCCCGGCCATGGCGGCAAGGACCCGGGTTCGTCGGGCTTTGGCCTGGTCGAAAAGCACCTCACCCTCGATCTCGCCCTCCGCGTGGAAAAAATCCTCGTCGGCAAAGGGATCAGCGTCGAGCTCACCCGCCGCACCGACGAGTTTGTCGAATTTGAAGAGAGGGCCCACATCGTGAACCGGGCACCCGACACTCTGCTTGTGAGCCTTCACTTCAATGCCCACACCGATCGCAGCATCAGCGGCACCGAAACCCTTTACTGGCCCGGCAGCGAGCCGGGGCGGGAGCTCGCCAGTTATGTCCAAAGCGAGCTCGGTCGACGCCTCGTCACGAGAAACCGCGGCTTCCGCCCTGAACGACTCAAAGTGCTCGAACTATCGCAGGCGACCGCTATCCTCATTGAGTGCGGCTTCATCTCAAATAGATGGGAGAGCCAGCGCTGCGGGGCGGAGTGGTTCAGGCAAATCCTCGCCGAAGAGATCGTCCAGGGACTCTTGCGCTACCGGGAGGCGGCCCGGTAGCGACGCAGTAGCGGCCGACCGGGCATGAATTTAAGGAAGCCTCCCTTTCGAACGCTCTGTAACTTCCGGATTTGCCATTAAGGTACTACAATGCTATAATCAACATCATTGACCACTCTTTCCAGAATCACTCTTCGACCCGACTTTCTGTATGACTGATCCCACCGTGAACCGCACTCTCGAACTTGCCTGCACCGTCGGATCGATCGAGGACGCCCGAGAGGCACTCGAAGACGGTGCCGATGTGAACTTCCGCTCGGGGGCACCGCTCTTCCTCGCGATCATTGATCGCAACCGTGCCATCATCCACTTTCTGCTCGATAACGGTGCGGACAGCGAACTCTTCCTCCCGAAGAAGAAGCTGAAGCTGATCCGCTCCCGCGAAGATCTCGTCGAGGAGCTCGTCTCGTGTGCTCCATACAATCCCCGCGATCTCAAGATCGAAGAGTTGCAGGTGATCGACTCGGGCATCCGCGAGGTCGGGGTGCAATTTCTCGTCTCCGAACTCGACTGGGACAATGCGACTCGCTTCCGCGACACCCTCAATGCGATCGGGGCCGGATCCAAGCACCGCTGCGTGGCAGAATTCCTCCAGTGGGCTCGCAGCGAGAGCCAGGCAGGCAGCGGAATCGAGAACTTCCTCGACAGCCACGACAACGCGGTGAGCGAATATCGCGACCGTTACCTCAGCACCGGTGAAGACCTCATCGCGCTCGCGAGCGATTTTCTTAACAGCTCGGACGGGACCGGCGCGGACTGATCGCCCCTTCCCATTTCTTGCCAGGTTTCAGGGCCGTTTAGCCCGCTTTTCTTTACCCTTTCGTCACAAGACGCAGCGAGAACCTGAACCGGCGAGGCGCGGGCCGAATTTTCTGACGGGCTTCGTATTCACGCAACTAATTGAAGTTTTGCGACCTTTGCGGCCTTCTGTAAAAATCACTTCGTTTTTTAGGCTCATACGCCAAGCCGGCAAGGACCGGCGGCGACAAAAAAAGGCCCCGAAAAGCGAGAGCTCTTCGGGGCCTCTTTGAAAATACAGGGGCTCACTTCTTCTTGCGAAGGAAGGTCGGCACGTCGAGATCTTCACCATCGACGATCGTAGGATCGGTCTTGGCGAAACGCCCCTTGCCGAGCGCGGGCTCGAGCTGGAGCATCTCCTGCTGCTGGCGAGCCTCTTCAGACATCTCGGCGGGAGCAAGCTCCTCACGCGGTATGCCGGGAGGCTGGCTCGGCGGGAGGACTGGGCCGTCAATCGGGGGAGCAAGGGGATCACGAGTGCGAATACGCCCCGTATTACCGCTGCTCACCATCCGGGACAGCGTGATCTTTTGCGACGACTCGGTAACGGCCTCAACACGGTCGAGCTCGGTCGCCTCCTGCGGCGGGAATGCCGCCGGCTCGACACTCATCGCCCGGGCGATGGGATTCCGAAAATCATCCTCGTCCCCATCACCCAACCGGGCGACAGGATGACGTAGCAGAGACGGAACAGGCTCAGGGGCGTAGGCGGGAACCTCGACGTCCCCGGGGGTATCGCTGAAATCATCGAGAGGCTCAAAGACCGAAGCCTCGTCTCCGGCCTGCTCCTCTTCTGTATACGAGAACACCTCGCCATCGGTGTTATCCCCTTCAAAAGTATCAGGCATCTCCGTTGCTTCTTCCACGGCGGGTTCCTCCGCGAGATCTTCAGCAGCGTAGTCGCCTGCTGAATACTCCTCTGCCTCTACCGGGCTCACGGGCTGCGTGTAATCCGGCTCAACAGGCACCGGCATGCCCAGGCTGATGGCTGGCGCTGCGGCGACCTCTTCGACCTGAGCTGAACGGATCGCGGCGGCTCCGGGGCCGGCGATGGAACTGATAATTGTGACCGTGAGGCTGTTGCCGAGGCGCTTGTCAGTACCGGTGCCGAAGAGAATCTGGGTGCCGCTTCCCACATGCTTCGCGACCTCTTCCATCACTAGTTGGACCTCGAAGAGGGTCATGGTGTCACCACCGGCAACCTGTACGAGCACGGCCGTCGCTTCGTTGAGCAACTTGCCTCGATCAAGAAGCGGGCACTTGAGAGCCTGCTCGAGTGCCTCGTGGGAGCGATTGTCGCCCTTGGCAACACCGTAACCGAAGAGGCAACGGGAGTCGTCAGAGGCGATCGCGGAAAGGAGATCATCCATCCCGATGCGGATGATACCGGGGCGGAAGACCACATTCATCGTGGCCCGAATGCTCTGGCTGATGATCTTATCTGCTGCGGCAAACGCCTGGGCGACACCGTCCTTGGGCACGATGAGTTCGCCCATGCGGTCGTTGTCGAAAGTGATCACGGCATTCGCGTAGCGCCCGATGTGCTCGAGAGCAGTGCGGGCCTGCTCCGTACGGCGTTCCCCCTCGAAAGAGAACGGCATCGTTGCAAATACGACGAGGAAGACGCCCTCTTCCCGGGCAATACGGCAAACCTCGGGCGCTGCACCTGAACCGGTGCCGCCGCCGAGACCAACGCAGACAAAAACCATCCGACTACTGCGGACAGCCAGTCGGATCTCATCGACCGCTTCAATCGCCGCCTGCTTCCCCAATGACGGGTCACCACCAGTGCCCATGCCCTTCAGCAATGTGGCCCCAAGTTGGATTTTCTCGCTGGAGACGGAGGTGGACAAGGCCCTGACATCGGTGTTCAAGGTGAGAAGCTCTGCGTCATCGCTTCCCTCTAGAGCCATGCGATCCAGCACGTTCGCCCCGGCTCCGCCAACACCTATGACTTTGACTCCGAACTCCGATAAATTCGCGAGTTCGCTCTGTTCTGTCTGGTTATACTCGATCATCTGGTATCTATCTTGCTTAAAGCACCGTTATTGTCAAATAATTAGAAGAGTAACGAGGCCTACCGCCCCCCGCCAAAAATCTTCTCCAACTTCTCGCCCAATTTGCTGAGCGCACCTTTTTTTGGTCGTTGTTCGTCAAGGAGTTGCGCATATCTAATAAGCCCCACAGGAGTCGCATACTGGGGGTTTTCGAATAGAGCGGAGGGTCCCGACATGGATGCCGCCCCTGCTTTTTGCACGGGAATCTTAAATATTTCTTCCGTCACATCGGCGATTCCTTTCATCAAACTAGAGCCACCGGTGAGGAAAATCCCCTTCCCGAGCTTGTCGAGATAGCCCTGTTTTGCGAGCGGTTCGTAGACCACGGTGAGCAATTCCGTGACCCGGGCGTTCATGATTTGGTTGAGAAGCTCCTGGCTCACGACCTTGCCCGAATCGCCCTCGACCGGGATCTCGACATCGATGACCCCTTTCAACGAAGCACTGCCGTGGGCGACCTTCAACTTTTCGGCCCGCGCCAGAGGGATCTTCAAAACGAGGGCGATGTCATTAGTAATGTGATCACCACCTATCGCCACACAACCCGAGGCCACGACCGCGCCATCGACAAAACAGATATAATCGGTCGTGCCGCCGCCGATGTCGAGGAGGAGCGCCCCCTCGTTCTTCGCCTCGCGATTAAGGACCACCTGGGCTGCCGCAACTGCGGAAAAAACGATGTCCTCTACTTCGAGCGGCACCTCGCGCACGCATTTGATAGCATTCTGAATGCGGGTCTTCACTCCGTGGATGATATGATAGTCGGCCTCGAGCTTCTGCCCAAGCATGCCGACAGGATTCGGGATTTTATCCTGCCCATCGACGTAGTAGTGCTGGATGATGGAGTGAATGTAGCCATTCTCCTTCGGCAGCGGGACATCGCGGGCTATCTTCTTGACCTCGTCGAGATCTTCATGCGTGATTTCCATTTGCTCGTCGGCGACACGGATCGTACCACGATTGTTGAGACTCTGGATGTGAGAGCCGGTCACCGCGAGAAAGACTGTGTTCACTTCGACGTCGCTGCGCTCCTCGGCGCGCATGAGCGCATCGTGGAGACATGTCTGTACGGTCTCAGGATCGACGATCTCCCCTTTTCTCACCCCGGCGGAAGGATGCTGTCCCACCCCGAGAATCTTGATGGCTCCATCGCTGCGGACTTCACCCACAACGATACAAACCTTTGAAGTACCGATCTCCAAGCCGACGTAAATATTCGAGGCAGCCATTAAATTCAGGGTCTCTTAGATAGCTTATCCTCCGTTCAAAATAGAGCGCAAGTGTTTTTCCTGCTCATTCTCAAAAGAAAACACGGCATCGTTAGCCACTGTGACCCCTCCCCCGGCACCCGATGGGCTGCCGCCGACACCGGTCGGCCCCTCTGCCGCCGCAAAGGTGACGGGGATATTCTTGACCGCGGCGACGTTTACGGTAGCCAGTTGTTGCGCTGACCCCTCAGCCTTTCCGATTATCAGGGCAAGATCGTCGAGCCCGCGAGGGTAGTCGAAAACACCGAAAGTCACCATCAGCCGATTCTGGTAGACGACCTCCACCGCCCATTCGTCACGCACCCGCACCTCCGAGACACTCAGGCCTTGGTCGAGAAACCGATGATCACTCTCAAGGATCAGCTTCAGCCCGGAGCGCACGCCCTCCGATTCGATACGCCCGCCCTCGCTAGGCTCGGTTATCTGGAACGACTCGACCACGGGGAGAGACTTCATCCCGTCATTGAGATCGAGACAGCGGAAGAGAACCCCCTCGGAATCGAGGAGGTAACCTCGCTCCATGTCCCACGGTCGAATCCCGAGCGGAGGCGACGAGAGCCATGCCACCGGCATACGCTCGCGGACGATGAGATTGATACGATCCGGCAATTCCCGCGTGACAGAAGCCTTCTCGACCTGGGGAAGCGTCTCCACCTGAGCGCGGATCGCTTCCAAATCGAGCTCCATCAGGTTCATTCCCGCCGCGACATTCGCGATCTCGGCAAGGCGAGCCTCACTGAGGACTCCGTCGGTCTGGATATTGAGGCGACGCAGCACGAACTCCTCGTTTTTATAGAAAATATTCTCATGGACCCACATCGCGCCGAGAGGAAGACTCACGCAGAGAAAGAGGATCGCAACCGAACGAATCACGAAAGCGCGCCGCTTTGCCCTCGTGCGCGAGGGCACCCTGGCCGGAGCCGCCTCGTCGTCGAGGAGGATCCATCCCCCGTCATCATCGGCGCGCCGACCCGAGGAAAAAAGTCCCTTGAATCTGAATTTCCGATAATTGGTTCGTCCTACTTTTTTTCGCATTAATTGAAATTAAGCGAAAGTTTAATAATTTTCAAACAAAGAGTTGCGTAATCTATGCCCGCCGCGGCCGCCGCCTTGGGCAAAAGGCTGCTCTCGGTCATTCCCGGGATGGTGTTTACCTCGAGAACGAAAGGTCTCGAGTCAGAGGCCCGCAGCAACACATCGACCCGCGAGTAGACCTCGGCTCCGACGGCGAGGTGGGCTTTTAGGGCCTCCTCCTGCACGGCGCGAGTCACTTCGGCGGGGAGGTCGGCGGGGCAAAAGTAGTCGGTCCCGCCTGCACCGGTCATCCAGGGATATTTATTAGAGATATCGTAGAAACCGGAGCGTGGTTGGATGTGAATGATGGGGAAAACCTCGTCCCCGAGCACCCCGACGGTCAATTCTTTCCCGGTGATGAGTTCCTCGACGAGGATGTCGGGAGAGTATTTCGAGGCATCGGCGATCGCCGCGTCCCACTCTGCTGCGGTGTGGACGAGATGCACTCCGACGCTGGATCCCTCGCGCGGCGGCTTCACGACGCACGGTATGCCGACAATAGCCGGAGGCACCGCCGCACTCTCGAGCATGATGACGACAGAGGCGGGAGTGATGACCCCGGCCGCGACAAAACGCTCTTTGCTGAGGACCTTGTCAAAGGCCACTTTGGAACTGACACGTCGCGCCCCCGTGTAAGGAACGCCGCGACGCTCCATCTCCGCCTGTAGCACCCCATCTTCCCCGAAGGTGCCGTGAATAACGTTAAATCCAAGGTCGGTGCCCTCGGGCAACACGAAATCCGCCCCGTGAACATCGACAAAACTCACTTTCCCCACCCTGCCTTCGAGCGCCTTGACGACACCGCGCGCAGAGGCCAGGGAGACTTCGCGCTCGGATCCGGGGCCGCCGGCGAGGACGGCGATGTGCATCTCTTCAATAGGCTTTGTCATGGGAGGAATGAGGAATAACAGGGTGTAAAGAGGGTTGAGTCGGGGGTTTCGTATCTCAGACGGGCTCATCCTGCCCGATGATCTGGACTTCCGTTTCGAGCTCGACGTCCCGGTCGCGGAGGGCAGCCTCCTTGATGCGGGCGATCAGCTCGAGCACATCGGAGGCCGTGGCCGTGCCGTCATTGACGATAAAGTTCCCGTGGACCTCGCTGACTTTCGCGGCGCCCACACCGGTGTTTTTGAGCCCCATCTCATCGAGCAACTGCCCGGCCCCGATCAGACCGGGATTCTTGAAAATACAGCCCGCGCTGGCTGCTACGGGCTGGGAGGTGCGACGTTTTTCCTTCGATGCCGCCATGCGCCCGGCGATGACCTCGCCTGACGCGGGAGTGCCCTTGAAGACAGCGGCGACTGCGATGTTGTGCGCCAGCTCCGGCACGTTCCGGTAATGATGCCGGATCTCCTCCACCGATTTGGTGAAAGTATGCCCCTCGGCGTCGATCATCGTGACGCTGACGACCTGATCAAAGGTCTCCCAGCCCATCGCCCCGGCGTTCATGCGCAGACTGCCGCCGACATTCCCCGGGATGCCCTCCATCCACTCGAAATCGCCCAGCCCTGCCGATTGCGCGGCCGCAGCGAGAGCCTTGAACTTGACCCCGGCACCCGCCGCGATGGTGTTGCCGTC
>JBDNIL010000038.1:0-7922 GCA_041688355.1 Verrucomicrobiales bacterium
AGAGGATGGCGGTTTGCTGCTGGTGCGCGAGTTCCGTTTCAGTAGCGCAAGCTCAGCCTCTACCTTCTCGAGCCTCCCCTGCAAAAAAGCGAGCCGTTCGAACAGCGCAAAGGCCAGCTTGCCGATGGCTTCTGGATCGGCTTTGGCCAGCTCAATGAGTTGCGCTTCGCTTGGATGATTTTGCCCCACAGTGATGAGCTAAATCTATAATTACCATAGTACAAGTGAAATTTTTAGCTTTCTTGTCGATTCGGGGTGCTGAATAGTTACCTTTTTATTTTCCCGCTCATCAGTATGATCGTTGTCCAAAGCCAGGATCCGAGCGACGAATTTCTCTTCCAGCAATTCCGACTTGTGGAAGATCCTGACGGTAAAACAAACGTTCGCTCCGGGGCCTCGCTCGAGAGCGGCGTCCTGAGAACCGTTGCCTCCGGATCAGTAGTTACCGTCGTGGAGAAGCAGGGCGACTGGTACAGCATCAGAGAAGGAAACTACGATGGCTCTCCCGAGTTCATTCACGCGAGCCGGCTGAGAGACGCCTCCCACTGGAACCGGATCGCAACCTCCTCTTCCGCGGGAGCAACCGGGGGCACGCTCCGGCACAAGGGATTTGTCGCCAGGGTCACCGCCCTCCCGTTCGTCGCTGCCGATCATGACATCACCGAGCTTAGCGACGGTCTCTTCGAAGTCGATGGAGGCATGATCCGGGGGACCGACGGTGGACTGCCGCGAAATTCCATCGGCCTCACCGTCGCCCTCGCGGGCGTTCCGTTGTCTCTCCCGGCAGAAGCCCCGCTGATCTTTATGAGCCGAACAAGAAGTCCCTCGTCCTCCTCACTCCCGGGGACCCTGCGGAGCGCGCACTCGTCGTCATGATAAACAGCGACGGCGCAGGAGGTTACTGTGTGATCTGGGCCTTTGAAAAAGGTAGATATCGCGGACGCACCGTTCTCGTGCCGGGCTAAGGTCTGACTAAATATTCAACCGGTGAAAAACCGCTTCGCTTTTTCGAAGAAACTTTCCCCAACAGGGTGGTTTTTATCCGTCACCGTCCCGGCGAACTCCTGGAGCAATTTCTCCTGATCACGGGTAAGTTTCACCGGGACCTCGACTTGGACATTGACGAGGAGATCGCCCTTGCGACCAGTCTGCAAATCAGGGATACCCTTCTCACGGAGTCGGAAAGAGGTATTCGTCTGCGTGCCGGCCGAGATTTTGATCGAGGCCTGGCCCTTGAGCGTCGGGACGAGCAGTTCCCCCCCGAGCGCAGCGAGGGTGAAAGGCAGTGGCACCTCACAATAAAGATCCGACCCGTCGCGTTCGAAGACTTCGTGTTCCTTCACATGAACGACGACATAGAGATCGCCCGACGGCCCGCCCTGTTGGCCGGTGTCACCGTGGCCGACCGAGCGCAGGCGCCCCTCGTCGATCATGCCCGGGGGGATCTTCAGCTTGATGCGACTGCTGCCCTTGGCGCGGCCTTCGCCCGAACAATCGCGGCAGGGATTCGAGATCGTCTCGCCGGTGCCTCCACAGGCCGGGCAGGCTTGCTGCACCTGGAAAAATCCGCGGCTCGTGATGACCTGACCGACCCCACCACAGGTCGAGCAGGATCGCACATTGGCCCGTCCACCCTGGGCACCGCTGCCCGAGCAGGGTTCGCAGGGGACGAGGCGCTCGATCTTGAGCTCTTTTTCCACGCCGTCGGCGGCCTCTTCCAGGGTGATCTGCAGATCGTAGCGGAGATCCGACCCACGCTTGCGGCGCTCGCCTCGCGAACCGCGTCCGCCGAAGATATCGTCAAAGATGCTGCCGCCGCCACCACCTCCCCCGCCGCCGTTGAAGACCTCGCGAAAAATGTCGAAGGGATCCGCTCCCCCGAATCCGCCGCCGGCCGAGGGACCGGTCCCCTGGCTGAAGGCGCGGTGACCGTAGCGATCGTAGGCGGCGCGTTTCTGATCATCCATGAGGATCTCGTATGCTTCGCCGAGTTCCTTGAATTTGTCTTCGGCGCCCTTGTCGTCCGGATTTTTGTCGGGGTGATACTTCACCGCGAGCTGGCGATAGGACTTCTTGATGTCTACCGTCGTGGCACTGCGGCTCACCGTGAGGACTTCATAATAACAACGTTTTTCCATGTCTCGTCTCTCGATGCAGGATCCGGTCCATCGGCCGGAGGGGATCAGGCCACCTCTTCGGGTCCGGAGGATACGACCACATTGGCGGCGCGGAGGATACGTTCCTTGAGCCGGTAACCGCGGCGCATTGTGTAAATAATATGGCCTTCGGGGACCGTAGCAGAGGGCTCCTCTTTCAGAGCCTCGTGCATATTCGGATCAAAGGCGAGACCGTCCGACGCGATGATCTCGACGCCCTGGTCGGTCAGGAAGTCACTGATCTGTTTGAAGACCATGGACATGCCCTGGAGGATGATGGACGAGTCGCCCTCGGCGGCGCTCGCGGCCTTCAGCCCCATTTCAAAATTATCAATGATGGGGAGGACTTGCTCGAGCAGATTACGGTTCGCATACTGGATCGCGTCGGACTTCTCCCGCGCCATGCGCTTGCGGAAATTGTCGAGATCGGCCTGGGCGCGGGCCGCGACATCTTTCCACTTATCGAGATCGGCCGCCGGGTCCGCTGCGCCAGCCTCCCCGGTCGCGTCGGTGCTCGCGAGCACTTCCTCTTCGATGACTCCTTCACCGGCATTGGATTCCACCGGATCGGAACCTCCGTTATCTTGGGTATTTGTCATTGGTGGCGATACTGTAGTGCCTCCTCTGCGGGCGAAGACCGCGCCGCAGGTCGAGGGGCGGGACTATTCACCTTTTCTCAATGGCAATCAAGGTGATGTCGTCAGTTTGCGCCATTCCCGCGGAAAACTCCGACACTTCAGCTGTGATGAAATTCACGAGATCCTGGGAAGAACGTTCGCTGTTCTCCGCGACCAACCGACAGAGGCGGTCGATCCCGAACTCGTCTCCCTCGCTGTTCTCGCTCTCGATGATGCCGTCCGTGTAGAGGACGAGGATGTCACCTGACTCCATCCGGAACCGATAGTCTTTGACGGCGCGCTTAAAAACCGGCCCCTCGTCGATTCCCGCTGCGAGGCCCGGTGGCTCAAGTAATTCGATCTCCCCGGTGGCGCGCCGGAAGAGGATGGGCGGTTCGTGCCCGGCCCGCGCCATCGTGATCTCCCTGGAGCCCCGTTCGACGATGAGGTAGAGCAGACTTACGAACATGTCCTCGCGGATGTCGGGAAAGATCGAGTGATTCACAGAGTGCAACACCGAAGCCGGCGAGAGATTGTCGGGAGCGCGGCTCCGCAGATTAGACCGGCACATCGCCATGATGAGGGAGGCGGCGATCCCTTTTCCGCAGACATCGCCGATCGCGATGCCGTAGCGATCCTCGTCGACACGGATGTAGTCGTAGTAGTCGCCACTAACGAGACGGGCCGCTTTGTACTCGGCGGCGATCTCGTAATCCGTGAGCTCCGGCGCCGAACGGGGCAGGAGCACTCGCTGGATCTCGCTCGCCTGGGTGAGTTCGCGCTCGAAGCGCCGCTTTTCCGCCGCCTCGACATGAATGACGGCACTGCCGAGAGCAAAAGAGCTCTGCTCGGCGACACTGGCGAAGACCTCCTGATCGTTCTGACTGAAAAAATCGCCGCCCTTTCTCGTCACGATGAGAACCCCTACCTGCTTGCGGGCATAGATGAGCGGCGCGGCGAGGAGTCGCACATCCTGATGAAAGGCGCTCGCCCCGGCCTCAAAATCAGCATGCTCGATGAGGTTGTCGACGCAGACGAGACTCTGCTCTTTCATGACCCGGCTGATGAAGGAATCCCCGAGATCCAGAGTGGAGAGCCGGATGTAGCTGCGGTACTGGCTCTCCGCTTCGGCGGGATCCTCCGCGGCCTTGATCTCGTGAGGGACGGGCAGGACCGGGGCAGTATGGGCGGACTGGTAGATCGGGACGAGCTGGCCCGTCTCGCCGTCGAGCAGGTAGAGCACCCCGGCGTCCCCGCTGATGACGTCGGCGACGCCATCGACGATGTAGCGGTGCATGTTCGAGGGCGAATGATCGTCCTGCAGCGTCTCCCCGAGACCGTGGAGGAAGTGGAACATGCGACGCTCCTCGATCTCGATCGCGTCGCGCTCGCGGGCGACGCGGGTGAGGGCGCGGCGCTCGCGCGTCCAGACGAAGAAAGCGGTGGCAATGGCCAACGCTAAAAGGACGGCATACACAAAATGTTCCATCTGATGCCGAACACCGGAGCTATCGGTCAGCCGGTCGCGCCTCCAGTTCCAGCCTCAGGAATTCGACTACGTCGCAGAAACGACTCCGGTTTTCCTCGTTCGCCGCGATGAGCGCCTCGTGGGCGTCGAGGACGAATTCGGTGTGCTCAGCCTTGCTCAGCGACGGACAGGGGAGCGTCTTTTCGAGATTCTGCGCGACGAGTTCGCGCTCTCTCGACCAGCGCGAGCCCTCGAGGTCGAGCTTGATGAGCTTGTCGAGACCGAGCTTGCGGATCGAATTGGCATTGCGCTCGCCCGGATTGATGATCTCGACCCCGCCACAGGCATCTGCTGCGCTCACCCGCGCGGCGAGCCGGTAGAGCATCCCGATGAAGGTGGAGTCTATCCCCCGGCAGTGAGCCAGATCGATGACAAAACGACGCCAGCCTTTGTCGAATCGTCCCGAGAGAAACTCCTTGATACAGGGAGCATTCTCATGATTTGCCGACCCGGTTACCTTGACCCAGGCAACCGACCCCAGACAACCGACTTGAATGGAGCCTTCAGCACTCACGTGTGGAAAAGTTTTCTCCCGCAGGTGAGCGGCGACCCGGATTGCCTGCGGGCCCTCTGAGCTCCCCAAGAAGGGACCGCAGAGAGAGAAGAATGAAACCAGCCTGATGACTCATGCGTCGTTCGGATAAAATTAATGCCAGAGATAAGATTTGTATTCCGCCACGACGGAGCCGTTCTCCACGATGGAGGCTTTCCACTGCGTCACTTTGCCGTCGCGCTGGTAGTCACCCCCGATAACCTCGAATTTCGTTACGTTGCTGCGCTTCGGCTCGGAGACCACAAGCTCTTGACTATGAACTTTCAATCCGGTGCTGCCCTGGCGATACTCGAAGCGTACGGTCGCGGGTGCCTTTGTCTCGGACTTCCAGAAGATCGTGTAATAATTCCCGAAAAGCTCGGCCTTCTCGGTATTCTCGACCGCGCCGTAGAGATAGCGTCGCTGCTCGAAGTCGAGCATGGAATCCTCGGTCCTGACGAAAGGCCCGTTCTGCACGTGATACGGATTCACCTTCGTGATCGCCACAGGGCCACTGCCAGACGTGGTGCATCCCGTAAGAAGCAAAAACGCGCCGCAGGCGCTCAATTGGAGGAGTTTGGAAAATCCCGGTGTCATCCGAATGCGTGTGCGTGGGGGGATAGCTTTTGTTCGCTTGGAATACTTGTCACGCGGAAAGTAGGCAGATAAAATAAAAGATAGGCTCGATTTGTCCGGAGTGAAAATGAAAAGGTGAGTTTTCGCGCCCTTCTTTGGACGGAACGCTTTCACCCGACGGGGGTCACAGAGCTCGCGCCGCCTTGACCCTGTCCCAGGCCGCGTCCATTTCCTCAAGCGTCGCCGCCTCGAGACTGAGGCCAACTCCCCGCAGATCGTCCTCTACCGCCCGGAGTCGGCTCACGAATTTCCCGTTCGCTGCGTGGAGGAGCAACTCGGCCTCGTGACCGGTTTTGCGGGCGAGATTGACCACGGCAAACAGGAGATCCCCGATCTCCTCGGCCACTTTTTCCCCGCAGCCCGAGGCCATCGCCTCCACGACCTCATCGATTTCTTCGCGCACCTTTCCGATCACCGGCGGCAGATCCGGCCAGTCAAAGCCCACCGTCGCCGCCTTGCGCTGGATCTTGCCCGCCGCCATCAGGGCCGGGAGACCGTCATTGGCCTTTTTGATGAGGTATTCCGTCGCGACTCGACCCCCTATGGTCTCCGACCCGACAGGGTCGGATGCGGCCTTTTCTCCCGCCTTGATCACCTCCCATTGCGTCAGGACCGCGTCCGGGGTGTCGGCGATGGAGTCCCCGAAGACATGGGGATGCCGCCGGATCAGTTTTTCACAGATCGCCGCCGCGATGTCGTCGAGGTCGAAGCCGCCCTCCCCCCCGCCCGAGGCGATCTCGGCGTGAAAAACTGGCTGCAGGAGCAAGTCGCCGAGCTCGTCGATGATCTCCGCACGATCCCCCCCGCGGATCGCCTCCGCGACCTCGTAGGCCTCCTCGATGAGGTGTTTCACGAGACTCTCGTGGGTCTGCTCCGCATCCCAGGGACAGCCCCCCGGTGCCCGGAGCAGTTGCATGATGCGGCGCAGGCGGTCGATCGGCGGCAGATCGGGAGAGGGAATGTCGTGTGGCATAGGACAGAGAAGGGAATCGAGAGTGGACAAACCGGCGCGGAAAGGTTTACTCCACTCACCGCACGCCGTTCCGCCCAAACTCACGCATTTTCCCCTCATGGCCAAGCATCGATTTTATCTTCACGCCTCCGAGTGGAATCTCGAGCATCTCGTCCTCACCGGCGAAGAGGCCCATCACTGCCTCGACGTGATGCGCTGCCGCGAGGGAGACCGCATCATCGCCTTCAACGGCGCCGGGACCGAGGCCGAGGCCGAGATCGTTGCGACGGTAAAAGGCAGCGTCACCCTGCAGGCGAAGCTCGTCAGCGAGACCCCGCGCCCGCCCGCGCGCATCACCCTCGGCCAGGCCGTTCCGAAGGGGAAAAACATGGACCTCATCATTCAGAAGGCGACCGAACTGGGCGTCTCGGTCATCGTGCCCCTACTCTCCGAGCGCACCATCGTGCAACTCGACGGAGAGGATCTCGGGAAAAAGCAGCAGAAATGGCAGCGCATCGCGATCGAGGCCTGCAAGCAATGCGGGCAAAACTGGGTCCCCGAAGTGATGAGCCCGATGAAGGTCGAGGCCTTTGCCCGTCAGGCCAAGGACTCGCTCAAGCTCATCGCCGCGATCAGCCCCGAGGCGCAAAATCTCAAAGCCATCCTCGCCGCCCGCCAGCAGGAAAGCGACCCGACGCCCGACGCCGCCAGCCTCATGATCGGACCCGAGGGCGACTTCACCCCGGCCGAACTCTCCCGGGCGTACTCTTTCGGATTCGCCCCGCTTTCCCTCGGCCCCATCATTCTCCGCAGCGAGACCGCCGCGATCTATGCGCTGAGCATTACCGGTCACGAGCTGATGGGATCGTGAAGCTCACTCTTCAAGGCGTCGCGACAACATGGAGCAGGCGTATCGTCGTGACCTGCTCGACCGGGACGGGCTGCGGGGGCGCTCCTTCCGCCCCTGGGAGAGCGAGGGTCAGGGAAATGCGCTGCTCGCTGAATCGCAGCATCTTATCGAGCGGATCAAATAGAAGACGACCCGTCAGACTGTGACCCTGGAGGCCCATCACCCCGGCATCGGGAGCTCCGTCCGCAGCCGACGGGAGCGGCACATCGCCACTGAGCTGACCGGCGAACTCGATGTTGAGACACTGATTTTCCTCGAACGTCACCGGGCCCGTGAAGCGGTAGGTGATCTCGAAAGTGAGCGAACCGGCCGATCCCACGCTGCGCATGCCCTGCAGGGTCCAGGTGTCGCCGGGGTGAACAGGCTTCGCCGGAAAGCCCAGCGGGATCGTGCCCACGAGCTGCTTTAGCTCATCCGGACCGAACTGCGGCAGACCCGGGAGCGGAGTCTCCGGCCCGACCCGACCACCCTCCACCGCCGAGGCGACGCGGAGATCTTCATTGAGAGTGAAATCGACGGAACGATACAGCGCGGCCTCAAAATGCCGTCCCACGAGGGTGCCGCGATCTTCGGGCTTGAGAGACTGGTAGG
>JBDNIL010000008.1:0-1922 GCA_041688355.1 Verrucomicrobiales bacterium
CGAGCTCATCCTCGAGGCCTACCGGCAGGCGGTGGAGGAAAAATATCGCTTCTTCAGCTATGGTGATTGCATGCTGATTCTTTGAACAGTTCGACTCAGCGATTCTTGTTGTTTCTGACGTAAAGTGTCGCAAGATACGGGGCTCACGATACCGTTTGCCGCCATCCGGGACTCCCGAGGCGGAGAGACCAGGCTGACCGCTCATGTTCCATTTCCTATCGCAGAAGCGTCTTCAGAGCCGCGGGTTTTCCAGCGGACAAAAAAGGCGTAAGCTGAACGAGACCGCCATGTCCGAGATGATGCGGTCGGGCTGGCAGGTCAGCGGACTTCTCTTTGCCACCTTTGCCGCCCTCGTCTCCTTCTGGATTATCTTTTCCTCGAGTAGCGGCTCGATTTTCGACGGGTATCACCTCCGGACCTTCGTTGTCGTCACCGTCATCTCGGCGACCCTCGTGGTGCACTGGCACGTGAGTCTGCCGCAGACTTTTCATCAGAATTCGCGCATCACCCTCATCCTCGTTGTCATCCTGGTCCAACTGATGCTCGTGAAGTTGAGTGAGCACATCGCGACGACCTTCGCGCCCGAGGGCGACTTCCGCTTTCTCGTCGCGCCCTACATCTTCGCGCCCATCATCGTCTCGCTCCTCGTGGGGCGGCGGCACGGGACTTTTGCAGTGGTCTACTCGAGTCTCTTCGGCGGCATGACCGTGGCAAAAGAGGAGGCCTTTCCCTTCATCATTTTTTCCATGATCTGCGGCTTCGTCGCGATCTACCTCACGAACAACGTCCGTCGCCGCAGCCGTCTTGTCATGGCGGGGGCATACTCTGGAGTGGCCTGTTTCCTCCTCGCCTCCACTCTCGACCTCATCCAGTGGCCCGGCTTCACCCCCGACCTGAGCCAGTGGGAAATGGTGGGAAAACAGGCCCTCTCCGCGATCCTCGTTTCTTCCCTGACCGCCGTGCTTGTGAGCGGACTGCTCCCCCTGATCGAGGCGACCTTCCGCATCACCACCGATGTCTCGTGGCTCGAGCTGGCCGATCTCAATCACCCGCTCCTCAAGCAGATGACGATCGAGGCCCCGGGGACCTACCATCACAGCCTCGTCGTTGCGACCCTCGCCGAGACCGCCGCCGAGGCGATCGGGGCCAGTGCGATCATGTGCCGGGTCTGTTCCTACTTCCACGATATCGGAAAGATGAAAAAGCCCGCCTACTTTATCGAGAACATCGGCGACGGACATAATCCGCACGATGACCTCACCCCCAACATGAGTGCCCTCGTCATCATGGCCCATGTGAAGGACGGGGTCGACATGGCGATCAAACACAAAATGAACGCCGAGATCGTGAACGTGATCATCGAGCACCACGGCAATTCGCTGATTCGCTTTTTCTACCACCGCGCCCTCAAGCAGCGCGACGAGATCAAAAAGCAGTTTGAAGAGGGCAATGCGCACGAGGAGGACATCCCCGAGGTCAAAGAGGAGAGCTTCCGCTACTCCGGTCATCGCCCACGCACGCGGGAAAGTGCCATCATCAGCCTTGCCGATGCGGTCGAGAGCGCCTCGCGCAGCCTCCAGAAGCCGACGCCTAAAAAGATCGACGAGCTCATCGACGAGCTTTTCAAAGAGCGCCTCAACGACGGACAGCTCGATGATGCCGCGCTCACTCTTGCCGATCTTGCGACGATCAAGAAGAGCTTTTCCGCCACCCTCCGAAGCATGATGCACAGCCGCATCGAGTACCCCAAGCTGGAGGAAGGCGGCGACAAGTCGAAGCCCAGGACGAAGACCCGCAAGCTCGTCAGTCCCACCCCGGGTGCATCGGTGAGCGGGAGCGGTTCGGGGAATCCCCCCGGCAGTCCGCCCGCCGGATGAGGCTGCCCATGATCCCGCCTCTGAGAAAACTTCTCCTTCCGCCTC
>JBDNIL010000335.1:0-1743 GCA_041688355.1 Verrucomicrobiales bacterium
AAAGGCCGCCCGCATCGCGACGAGACGGGCCTGCTCGCTCTCGAGCTCGACCCGCGAGATCTCGAGGGCCTCGAGTTCCCCCTCGAAGGTCTGAACGCGCAGCCCCGACTGGCGCACCTCTTCCGCCGAGACCGCACCGCCGGAGACGTCCCCGAGCCGGTCGCGTCGGTCTTCCAGTTCGAGCAACTTCAGCCTGCCCGCGCTCACCTCTTTTCCGAGCGTAGCGATGCGGGCGATGACCGCAAGGATCGCCTTTTCGTTCGCGTCGGCCTCGGCGCGATGTGAATCCAATGCTCGCTGAGCGGTGGCGAGATCCAGCTCGAAGTCGTCGCGTATCAGTCGGGCCATGACGCGGCCCTCTTTCACGTGCTCGCCCTCGAGAACGAGCACTTCCTCAATGAACCCGTCGACGAGTGCACTGACCTGGATCGGATACGGCCCCGGCTCGATCCAGCCCGACGCCTGAAAGGAGACTGGCGCTCCCCAAGGATCGACCGGCTGCAACTCAGTCGTGCCGACCAGAGTCCCGGCCACGGTCGTTGTAGCCTCTGACTTTGTCGTCACGACC
The DNA here is from genome assembly GCA_041688355.1 of Verrucomicrobiales bacterium. Classification (GTDB taxonomy): domain Bacteria; phylum Verrucomicrobiota; class Verrucomicrobiia; order Verrucomicrobiales; family DEV007; genus Arctic95D-9. The sequence goes on from JBDNIL010000335.1 coordinate 569, forward strand.
GTCTCGACTTTTACGGGTATCCCCGAGTGGAGTCGGTCGCCGAAGAGGAGAAAGAGGACGGCACAGAAGCCGAGCAGCAGCAGCCACGGAGTCGCGGCAGCGACCCTGGCGGAGAAGGGCGGGGACGTGCCCGCTGCGGTGCTTTCCGTATCGGAATGGAGGAGGGATTGTAAAATGGATGAGTCCAATGGGTAGAGACAGGTTTGAGCTTTCAGACAGTTCGCCCTCGCCTCGAGCGCGAAGCAGGGCCGTGTCGCGACAGTGCGACACCACTTACCGAAAGAGATCAAACCAGGAGTCGACTCACCCGAATGAGGAGCGTTCGTCCCGCCGGTCCAGGCGGGTCCGGGGAATTGGACCAGGTCACTACCTCCGCAGAGTGGACCGGCGATGTACGGACGAGAGTGGCGAGCGTATACCACTCGAAGTGGGTGAACTCGGGAACCTTCACACCGGAGGGCGGCACCCATCCCTCGCCCTTCTCCGCTATCGCTATACAGCAGCCAGGACGCGGGTTCTCACTCTCTTCGTGAGAACAGCAATCCGTGGCTTTCGCATCGCAATCCGCGGCGGCCACCTCCGCAGGACAAGCCTCCAGCGACGCCGAGCAGTAGATCACCGGAGCCGCTCCCCCGAGCGCGAGGCCGAGATAGGCCGCGCTCAGCAAAACGATGAACATGCTCCGAATCATTCTTTACCTTAGTCCCCGGCACCGCCTTTTGCAATTTCCATTCTTTCCCTCACTGCCCGAAGACCGACCAATCACTCCCCCGGCGCTGTCCGCATCACCCTTCGCCGGCTCGATAGTAAACGAAATGGCAGGCGGAAATGGGAATGGCCTGACTGCGGCTTTTCAACATCGAGCACGGTGCCGGTCACCCGCTTGCATTTCCCAGCCTCTGGAACGAGTTTGAATCGTGTCTTCGCCAATCCAATTTTATCGAAGTTTCCGTGATATCCTTGCCGAGCAGGGCATACGGCACGTCTTGACCTCGGGCATGGCCTGCGTCGAATACGGTATCCAGCAGGCGTAGGCGTCTGACCCAGACCACTCCCCTCACTCCGCGCTTTGCGCGGCCTTCCACTGCCGGGGCAGGAGATCGCTGACATCCGCGCCCTCTTCGCGGTCCACGAGGAGGGGCATCATTTCGGCTAGGTAGGCGAGAGGGTCGATC
>JBDNIL010000336.1:0-2220 GCA_041688355.1 Verrucomicrobiales bacterium
GAGAAAAGGCTTCACTCCCGCCGCGCAGGCTGCCGCGAGGCCTTCGGCAAAGGCCCGGTCGATCCCGTAAGTCGGATTGCGGTTCTCCGCCGCGATCAGCGCGAGACTGCCCATGGCACTGGCTCCGCCGCCCGCATTGAAGTGGATACTGACGACGCAGGCCGTGTCAGGCCGGTTGCAGATCGCGGCCCGCCGGATGAAATCGAGATTCACATCCGTCTCGCGGGTCATCAGCACCCCTACGGTCATGCCGCGACGGGTCGACTCGGCCAGAATCGCCTCCTTTAAAAGAATGCTGAACTCCAGGGTGAGATCTTTTTCCTTCAACCCGCCCGGCGTGGTCGCGTTGTTCGGCGAGCTGTTGCTGCGCTCTTTGAGGCTGCCCGCGACCTCGCCGCCGCCGTGGCCCGGGTCGATCATGATCACCGGCGGCTCCGCTCCGGACACCGTCGCGAAAGAGAAGAGCAAGAGGATGGCGAGGGCGCGGAGAGGGATCATGGCGATAGCAATGCCATACGAAGGCGGAATGATCGATTCAGAACTTGGATTTCTGATTAGGGGAATTTTATCGTCTGATTCAAAAGCGCTGATGTGAGCGCTCTCTCTGAAGGGCTCCTCAACCCCGCCAGTAAAAGTATCTTGCTCTTTTGGTTTGTTGCATATTAATGCAAGTGATGCGCCGCATGAAATCAAAATCCACCCCGTTCCCTGTCCTCTGCCTGCTCCTCTTCTCCCTAGCGACTCCCCTGCGGGCGCAGGATGGGAATGCTCCCGTCGAGGGCGAGTTGCCGGTCACGGAAGTCACCACGACGGCCCCGCCCACGACCGATACGGCGCCCGCCTATCGGGCTCCGGTGCAGTATCGCCCGGCCGGGCCGGTCCTGGCCGACGAGCCTCTCGTGATCGATGATCTCGTGCCACGGAGCTCGGCCGAGGGGGTGAATGCGACCTTTCTTACCCCTTCCGGACTCGAGTTGCTCGGCGTGCGCGAGCCGCAGGATGTCGTCCGCTACGCCCCGAACCAGAGCGCTACCGACTCGGGCTCGCGGTCTTTCGGGGATGTCTATTCAGTGCGCGGGCTCACCAACACGATCTTCTTCGGCGCGCCCTCGACCACGATCTACGTGGACGACGTCCCCTTCGGCGAGACCTTCACCTACGCGCAGGACCTCGGCCCGATCAATAGCGTCGAAGTGCTCCGCGGGCCGCAACCGACCCGCGTCGGACGCAATGTTTACGGCGGACTCATCAATGTCACGACAAGACGGCCCGGAGACACGCTCGAGGGAGGGCTCGATTATCAGTATGGCTCATTTAACCGGCACGGTGTCGATGGCTGGATCACGAGTCCGCTCGGCGACTCGGCATCGTTCCGTTTCAACGGCGGCTACGACACTCACGAGGGATTCCTCACCAATACCCTAACGGGTGAAAAGGTCGATCGTCAGGAGAGCTTCCAATTCGGCGGAGCCGTCTACCTCGACGTGGCCCCCGGCTGGGAAGTGGGCCTGATCGCCGGCTACGCCGAACAAAACGACGGGGCGCCGCGGCTCACCTCGCTCGACCGCACGACCGGCTTCTACACCGTCTCCTCGGATGTCGTCGGTCGTCAGTACCGGGAATCGGATTACCAGGCGATCCGGATCGCGCATGAGAATGACCGCTTCAAATTCCTCAGCATCACCTCGCATCGCGGTTTCAACCTCGATCCCTACACCATCGATCTGGATTTCACCGCCGTGCCCTTCGGCTACACCACCCTGAGCCAGACCCAGGAACTCTGGAGCCAGGAGTTCCGCTTCTCGGACAACGATCCCGACGCCGACTGGGGATGGAACGCGGGCCTCTACGGCTCGACCGGCCGCATCACCGGCAGAGGCCTGCGCGGTCTCTCGGTGCCGAATTCGGATACCGTCGACACCGTCACGCAGATCAATCAGGAGATCTTCCCCGGCTTTTCAATTCCTCTGACAATCAATTCAGTCTCCCAGCTCGAAACCCTCGCCGCGCTCGAGCAACTCACCGAACACATCATCGACGAAGACTCTTTCGCCCTTTACGGCGGTCTTGAAAACCGGACCCTCGACGATCTCACCTTCCGCGCCGGGGCCCGCCTCGACTGGATCAAGCGTTCCCTCATCCGCGACAAATCGCAGAGCGGCACCGCCACTACCGTCGCGACCACCACGAGCACGATCGCCCCGGTTACGGGATTCCCGC
>JBDNIL010000039.1:0-41803 GCA_041688355.1 Verrucomicrobiales bacterium
ATTTCCGCAGCCGGGCGGGATAAGTCCGACAGGCTGCTAGGCCCCCCGAAGACACAGAAGGGAGAGCTTGCTTAGGGAAGCGCTGCGGGTTACGATTTGGTGTGGCGATGAATTCCATCCTCGACAGTAGCGAAGTGCGGGAGGCTCTCGCGCCGATGAGCGTTGAATTTTACCAATCGGCTTCGGATCTTGGCTGGTTCGGCGAGGACGTGGAACTGCTCGAGGGATTCCCGGTCAAGAAGATGAGCAAATCTCCTTTACACGAAAATCTGGTGGAGGAGCTGTTGGAACGTATTCGCTCTTGCCTCCATGGCGACCGATGGGTTTCGAAGGAGCGTCCCATTCAGTGCGCCATTTCCCAGCCTGAACCGGACATCGCGGTATTTGCCGGTCCGCGTGATTTTCGGGCGACGACTCATCCGACGACGGCCGAGTTCGTCATCGAGGTGGCGGTGAACACGCTCGAGAAAGACCTCCGCAAAGCAGCGATCTACGCCGCGGCCGACGTTGCCGAGTATTGGGTGGTCGATCCGAAGACATGCTCCATCCTGGTCCACCGGCAACCGATCGGGGAAGGCTACGCCGAGATCACCACATTCGGCTCCGGGCAAGTAGTCACAAGTTCCCGTATCAATGGTTTCGTCATTCGAGTCGACGAATTGCTCCAACCTGTCTGAATGGGAAGGGGTGTGTCCTCTTCCCAATCCAATCCGCCGACATACCTGGTATTCAACTCGCTCAGCCCGGCGTCGTAGGGTGCGGTGACCTGCTCGGAGTAGACCTTGTCATATTGCTGACGCAGGAGGGTGAGCTCCGGCGGCGGGGCGGCGTGGAGAGAGGTGAAGACGGTCGGCAGGAGGCAGAAAGCGGCGGCGAGAAGGCGGAGTGGTCGGGTCATGCGGTGGCGGGGTGCGGTTCGGTTGAGAAGCGGCCGGTTCGGACGCGTTTCCCCAGAATGTAATAACCGGTTTGGAATCGCTTGTGGCAGATTATTTTTGGTGATTATTTTTGGTGATTATTTTTGTTTGCCATATTTCCATATTTTCCCCATATTAATGGAATGAAGACCACGATGGAGATTCCCGATGACCTTTACCGACGGGCTAAAACCCGGGCTGCGGCAGAGAATCGCAAAGTAAAAGACCTTGTCACTGAAGGATTGACCGCGGTTCTTGAAAGGGACGTGGCCGCATCGGAACCAAACGAATCATCCGAGCAAGTCTTAAAGGCTCTCGCCGAAATTCTTCTCTGCCCGGCCTCTCCGGCTGGGCGAACTGCGGAACTACAGGAGGACGCCCGTAGAATGAGGGCCGAAGGCTGGGACAGGGACGATATGCCTGAATGAGTGCCTGCCTTCATCTTGATACGAATGCTCTGATCGCTTTGGCGGATCCACAAGGGACCACGGTGATTCAAGTTCGCGACCGAGCCCGGGCGGGGATCCTACCCGAGGCTTCCGCCGTCGCATGGCATGAATTCGTGAGAGGTCCGCTCTTGCCCGATGAACTCCTGCGCGTCGAGCGAGTGGTCGGATCCAGAATCCGCCCATTGACCCGCAGCACCGCCGAGTTGGCAGCTCGTCTCTTCAATGCCACCGGAAGGAGGCGGGCCTCTACGGCCGATTGTTTGATCGCGGCCAGTGCCATTGAACACAAAGCGGAACTGATGACTGCCAACCTCTCAGACTTCATTTTGTTCGAGCCCTTTGGTCTGCTCTTGTATCGACCGTGACCTCGCTCGTGGGCGATTGGCCCGAACTCTGACTCAGCGCTTCCCGGAGAGAGCGAAGGCCGCGTAGCCGGTGAGATTTCGCAGGAGCGAACGTCGTGAGGCAGTGAGGAAGGTGGCTAGCGGGAGGTGGGCCGGGTGAATTATGGCGAATCGATGAACTGACGGATGCGTGGAAAAGTTATCGGCCGATCTTCACATCCGGCCGCCGCGACCGACCTGGGAAAGGAATTCGTAGCCGGGGAGGAGCAACGCGAGCTGCTCGACGGGTGGCGGATCCCATCGAAAATGCCCGCCCTCGGTCCGGAAGAAACCGCCGGGAGGGGTCTCTCGAGCGGCTTGCGAACCGTCCATCGGGGAATCATCGGAATCTCGCGTCATGGATACCAATTGTTTATATCGTTCCCGCACGCGTTTGCGAGGGAAATCTCGCGCCCTGAATCGGGCGGGGTGACGGGGGGAAGCCGAGGAACGGGCCTGGAGACCCGTTCTACGGTCGGAGGCTCCGCCCATGTTGCGATGCTGGAGAGTCCGCCGCTTCACGGGCTTGAAATGGATAACCTGTCCCTCCGACTCCCCAGTCCCCCCGACTCCCCACCCAACGCGGCCTCACAGAGGCCACCTACAGCGGGCCGCCGGGGGATTCCCCCTTTAAAATTTAGAGAAGAAGGCGTGCAAAGTGCAGTTTCCGATTTACGCCGGGCCCCGCTTCCGCTTAGCTACTCCCTGCGCCGATTCGCCGGTGTGACTTGTCCCCTCACCCCCGTCTCTATCGCACCACAGGCATGAAACTCCATCATCTCGAGTTGTTTTATTATGTCGCCAAGCACGAAGGCATCACCGAGGCGGCGCGCAAGATGCCCTACGGGATCCAGCAGCCTGCCGTGAGCGGCCAGATCAAGTCGCTCGAAGAAGATCTCGGCATCTCCCTCTTCCATCGCCGGCCCTTTGCCCTGACGCCGGCGGGGGAGGAACTCTACGACTTCATCCATCCTTTTTTTTCCCGCATCGACCAGTTCACCGAACAACTCCGCCGCGAAGAGAGCTGCCATCTGCGGCTCGCCGCCTCGGCCGCGATCCTCGGGAATCACCTCCCCGAGGTGCTGCAATCACTCCAGAGCGAGGTTCCGAACCTGCGCCTGACCCTCCGGGAGCTGGGCAACGCCGAGCTCGAGAATGCCCTGCGCAAGCAGGTGGCCGACGTCGCCATCTCCGTGATTCACCGCCGCATCGGGCCCGGGATCAAGACGATCAAACTCCTCGACCTGCCCCTCGCCCTCGCCGTCCCTGCGACCTGTCCCCTGAGCTCCTTCCGCGAACTGGTCGACGCCTCGGCGGGCGGGCAGCTCGGGCATCCGCTCGTCTCCCTGCCCAAGACCGAGCCGGTCGCGCGCCTTTTTCAACGCGGGCTGCTCGCCGCGAACCTGCGCTGGGAACCGTCCATGGAGGTCTCGGAGCTGGGCCTTATCCTCAATTACGTGTCGCGGGGTTTCGGATTCGGTGTCGCGGTCGACATCCCCGGGGTGAGCTGGCCCGAGGGCGTGAAAAAGGTGTGCCTCCCCGACCATTTTCCTCCCCTGAGTCTCGGCGTCCTTTACACCGGCGAGCTGAAGCCGATCGCGGCTCACTTTCTCCAGCTCGTGAAGAAGAAAGCTTCGCACTTGAAGAAAGCCCTGAAAAAGACGACGACTTCCTGATCATGCCGGAAGCGCTCCTTTTTGATTTTGACGGACTCATCCTCGACACCGAGGTGCCCATCTACGAGGCATGGCGTGAGAACTTCCTCGCCTTCGGACACGAACTATCCCTCGAGATTTATGCCGCCTGTGTCGGGAGCAATTTCGGAGCCTTCAATCCGAAGAGCCACCTCGAGTCGCTCACCCGCAGCTCGATAGACTGGACTGACTGGGACACCAATCGCGAGCGCGACGCCCTCGCCCGCACCCACCGGCTCGATCCCTTTCCCGGCGTCCTCGCCCTGCTCGATGACGCGGACGCGGCCGGGGTTCCCTGCGCCGTCGCCTCAAGCTCACCGCGCGACTGGGTCGAGGGGCATCTCAACCGGCTCGGTATCCTGCATCGCTTCGTCCTGACCCGCTGCATCGACGACGTGCGCGCCCCGAAGCCGGCTCCCGATCTTTTCCTCGCGGCCGCCAAGGGGCTCGGGATCGATCCCGCCGCCGCCGTCGTCCTTGAGGATTCCCTCAACGGTCTGCATGCCGCCATCGCTGCCGGGATCGCCTGCGTCGTGGTGCCGAACCGTATCACCTCGCATCTCGAATTTACCGGCGCCGCCGCCATCCTTGACAGTCTCGACGGAGTGACCATCGCCCGACTGGCGGGGATCAAGGACGGATCCTCTTCTCCATGAATTCATCGACGCCCCCTCCCCTGCCGCTACCATCCGACCCCGCCGTTCCGGCAGCGCAGGCCGTCCTCGCAGTGACGGGACTGCATCGCTCTTTCGGACGCTTCGCCGCCGTCGATGGACTCGACTTGTCTGTCCATGCCGGGGAGATCTACGGATTCCTCGGCGTGAACGGCGCGGGGAAAACGACGACGATACGCATGCTCATGGGCATCATCGCCCCCGACCGGGGTACGATCGAGCTGCTCGGTGTAAAGTCGAAGCGCACCACTCTGAAGCAGAAACAACGTATCGGCTACGTTTCGCAGGACCAGACCTTTTACCCTTGGATGACGGCGGAGATGCTCGGCAAATTCGTCGGCGGCCTCTACCCGACGTGGGACGCGACCGAGTATCGCCGCCTCCTCTCTGTGCTCGAGGTGCCGGCCAACCGCAAGGTCTCGGGTCTCTCGGGCGGGATGCGGGTAAAGCTGGCCCTCGCCCTCGCGATCGCCCCGCGACCACCACTCCTCATCCTCGACGAACCGACCGCCGGGCTCGATCCAGTGGCCCGCCGCGAGTTCCTCGAGATCATCACTCACCAGGCGCGGGAGTACGGCCGCACGACCTTTTTCTCGACCCATCTCCTCGACGAGGTCGAGCGGGCGGCGGATCGTGTCGGGATCATCCACCGGGGGAAAATGCGCTTCGAAGGCCGCCTCGACGAGCTGCAGCGCCGTGTCCGCGAGATCACTCTCGCCGCCGGGGCGCCTCTGCCGCCCGGCTTCCAGGTCTGGCGCGAGCTAGCCGTCACTGAAACGGAAGGCGGCCCCGAACGCCGCCTCATCGTCGAAGCCGAACCTGGGGCCTGGGGAAACTCGGGCCTCGCCGGGAAAAAGCTGCCCCTCGACGACATCTTCATCGCCTGTGTCGGCATCTCGACGACCCGCCTCTGATGAACCGCGCCCTGCTCTACAAAGAACTGCGACAGCACGGCATCTGGCTCGCCCTCCTCGCGGCACTGAGCTGTTTTGTTTTTCTCGTGATCGTAATTGCGACCGGAGCCGACGGCAGTAGCGGGGGTGTCTTTTTCGGTATCCGTCAGGGTCTCTCCTACTTTCTCACGATCCCGATTTTCGTCATCTGCCATCTGCTCGTGGCGATGGAGTTCCGCCGTCACACCCGCCTCTTCCTCGAGGGTCTGCCCCTGCCGCACTGGCGCATGATCGCGATCAAGGCGTGTCTCGCCCTCTTCCTCGCGGCGCTCATGGCGGGCGGCGCGGTGATGACAGGCGTGATCGCCTCGGCCGGGAGCGAGGCGATCAACGGGAGATTTCTGGGCATCCTCCTGACTTCGGCGATCACCTGGGCGTGGTTTCTCACCGCCCTGTTTTTCCTGATTTCCTTTCTCGGAAGATACAAGGTCGTGATCCTCCTCGCCCTGATCTTCGGGCTCTCGTGGATCAACTACGCGACGGCCGTGCCGCTGCGCGACTTCCCGCCCTTTGCTCTCCTCTCTCGATTCGGGTTCGAGCGCGATCTCTGGCCGGTGGAGGATCTGCAGATGACAGGACTCATCGCTCTCGGGCTTTTCGCCGCCGCCTTCCTCCTCGGCCTCGCCAGGGAAGGCTCCGTCGCCGCGATCCTCGGCGAGACGATGAGCTACCGGGAAAAGATGCTGCTCGGCGCGGCGGTCGCGATCCTTTTCACTGCGGTGATGATCTGGTTCACCCCGCAGCCGGAGCCCTTTGCCCTGCCCGGCGCGGTCGAGGAGGAATACGACGGTGTCCGCGTCCACCTCTCCCCCGAGGATACGACCCGCCCCGTCGATGACGATGTCGCTCTCGCCGCCTACCTTGCCCGCCGCCTCGCGGAAAAACGAGACTGGCTCGGCATCCCGAAAGAGGAGTTCCCGCCCGTCTACGTCGTCGAGCGCCAGGGACTCGTGAATGAAGAGATCGACTGGGAGGAGGTCGAGGGCGACCGAGTCGTCCTGATGTATGCGGGCTATCGCGATGCCGGATTCACGCGGGACACCCTCGTCGCCTTCTCGATGAGTGTGGCCCTGAGCGTCCATTCCCACCGCCGCGTCGATAAGGAGCATCGATGGTGGATCGTCTGCGGCATCGAGGGACTGATCGAGATGGAGCATGCGGACGAGACGACCCGCCTCGCCCGCGAGAAGTCCGCCTACGATACGGTCAAGGAGCACGGCTTCACGGTCGAGAAGCTGCTCGGCCGCAATCTCTATTCCGAAGAGGCGGGCTGGCGCGAGGCCGATGCGGTGGCCTGGATGGCGTTTCGCTACCTCACCGAAACGGTGGGAGAAGAAAAAGTCCAGGCCCTCGCCCGCAAGACGATCACCCGCCGCGTCACCCGGCAGGACAGCCGCCCCGTCTGGCGGGAACTTTTTGCCCCGGTGCCGCGCGTCTTCGAGTCCACCACCGGCCTCACTCTTGAAGCTTTCGTAGAAGGCGCCCGCGACTACATCATCACGCATCCGGGGGCCGCCGCTCCGGGAGCCGACGCTCCGGGAGCCCCTAAAACGGAGGAGGTGAAGCCATGAGAGCCTTCCGCGCCATCCTCTGGAAAGAGTGGATCTCGCTGCGGCCCTTCGCCCTGCTCCTCTTTGCGCTTTTTGTCTTCGGGCTCTTCATGGTGCAGGCGACCGAGTACTTCGACGTCTATCCTTTCTGGGAAAACATCATCGGCAATGTCGGCTCGGTCGTCGCGATGACTTTCATCCTCGCCGTTGTCGTTTCGTTGGGCCTGATGGTCCGGGAAAAAGACGAGGGCACCCTGCTCTACCTCGATGGCCTGCCTCTCTCGCGTTTTTCCATCTATCTCGCCAAGTGGCTTATCGCGGTCGCGCTCCTCGTCTCGATCAATCTGCTCTGGACGCTCGAGTCCATCGTCTACGATCTGCTCTCCCGCGGGAGCGCCTCACCGCCGGTGCCGTGGCGGTCGATTGGTATTTTCACGGTGCTGGAGCTTTTCCTCAGCGTCTACTTTCTCACGATCCTGATCGCCTTCTCCTTCCTGCGGCGCTGGGCTCTCATCGCGGTCGGTGCGATCTTCTGGATCCTCTTCGGATTGAAATCGATGCAGGTGCCCTACGCGGGGCTGCTCGATCCCTTCACCCTCATCGAGGCGCCCGCCGAGATGGGGGAACGCTGGGAGTGGCCCCGGCTCCAGCTCCTCGTCATGAGCGTGATCGGGGTGATCGCCTGGGTGACAGGTTATCTCATTTTCTCGATCCGTCAGGGTGCGGTGAGCGCATTCTCGCGCGGGATGCGCGAGGCCTGGTGGGGAAAGCTCGCGGGCGGGTGCGCGATCGTTCTCGTCGCCGTGATGTGGCTCGGCATCTTCGTCGCGGTCTCCTGGGAAGAAGGGATCGAAGCCGCCCGCGCCGAGGCGGAAAAGGCCCGGCCCGCCGCGCCCGAAGACCGGAAAAAAGAGATCGTCACGAGGGAGTCGGGCCATTTCCTCTTCCTCTATCGCCGTCAGATCAAACGACGGATGGAGACGCTGATGGCGGAGGCCGACCCGATCTACGAGACGGTCGCCGACTTCCTCGAGCTGCCGACGGAGCGTCGCGGGGATCGTATCACCGTCGATCTCTCGAGCCCACTCGCCGCTCACAACGCCGGCCAGGCCTACTGGAAGAAGATCCGCATGGCCCTGCCGGCGAGGGACAAGAAAAAGCCCGACCCCGAAGAACGCGAGGGCATCGCCATCCTCGGACACGAGCTCACTCATGTCTTCATTGACCAGATCACCGACGGCAGGCTCGAGGAGTCCTTCGACGCGGCGCGCTGGTTCCACGAGGGACTCGCGAGCTACGTGGAGTTCCGCTTTTTCCGCGACGACAGCGGGGCCACCAGCTACCGCCGCTGGGTCGCGCTCGCGGCGAAGTGGGAAGAGGTCGAGTTCTCTGAAATGGTCGTGAATCGCACCTTCTCGACCGAGCGCGACCCCTTTCTCGCCTACCCGGCCGGTTATCTCTGGGTCGACTCACTCGTGCGGGTCTACGGCGACGATGCCCCCGCGAAGCTCCTGCGCGCCCTCGGTCGCGAAGACGGACCGCGAAAGCTCTCCGGTCTCGCCCTCTGGCGCGACGCCTGCCTCGCCGCCGGCTTCGATCTGGAGCGGGTGCGATCCGATTTTCGGAATCAGCTCACCGCCCTGCAAGAGGAGTTTGCGGAAGCTCTCGCTCCCTTCCCCGAGATCACTGCCGGCACCGCCTCCCGTCGCGGGAACAAAGTCGTCATCCGCCCTGAACTCCCCGATGGATGGCAAGCCGGGCTGCCCGAAGGGGCCGGGATTCTCTGCCGCGTCCGGCCCCGCGCCGACGCGAGTCCGGGCGAGTGGCGCTACAGCAAACTCGGTGAAGACGAGACTTTTGCCGTGCCCGCGCTCCCCTTCCTGAAACCCGGCATCGGCTTCCAGATCGGTTGGCAGCTCGATGGAGGATCAAGCCATCCCGTCTTCGGGGAATGGGTCAATGTCACAGTGACGGAGTAGGCGTTCGCACGTTCGTATTTGAGGGCTTGCCAATCGGTAAACAGATCATTAAAACAATGAGATGGAACCTAACTTTTCTGTCTCACCAGGTGGCGCCGTCGGTGCCGCAGTCGTCGATCAACTCGCCCGAACCAAAGGATGGACGCGTCTCTTCAGTGTCCTGATGTGGATAGGGGCGGGCTTTCTGATTTTGGCAGGGGGCGGCATGATGCTCGTCGGAATCGTCGCCGGGAGCACTGCCACGCAGATGGATCAACAACTCGGGGCAATAGGCGGAGCGATCGGCATCGGGGTGATCTATTTTCTGATGGCCATCTTCTACATCTATCCCGCCCTCAAGCTGGGCGGATACTCCAACCGTATCTCCGATCTCATGAATGCACCGAGTGAGGCAAATCTCGTTGCGGCCCTCAACGAGCAGCGGGCGTTCTGGAAATACGTCGGCATTCTCATGGTCGTGATGCTGGTCTTCTACGCCATCATCATTGTCGTTGTTCTTGTCGGCGCGGGCTTCGCCGCTGCCGCAGGGGCCGCAGGCGGCTCTTGATACAACTTACTCCAACTCGGGTGGCACGTCACCGTAGTTCCAGCCGCCGGTGAACCCCGGCGCCGGCTTGCCTTTCGGCACTGCTCCGGGAGTGAGCTCTTTCGTCAGGGCGATGCCGGCGTCGCGGATGAGGTCGCCGGCTTCGGGGATGAGATTGCTGTAGCTCGTGAGTCTTGTCTCGTAGCCGCCGCCGTGCGGGCCCAGCGCCTCGCTCGTGGGCACGTAGCCGACGCAGCCGTTTGCGAGACTGACCGGCCAGGTGAAGGGGAAATCACTCGCCGCCTTTTGCTGCAAGCCGAACTCGCAGAAGTACTCGGCCGGGTTCGTCACGAAAACGGCCGGCCCGATCTGGATCGCCTGGACCTCGACCTGACGAAGCGGCTCTATATCAATCATGGCCTGGAGCATCACGATCTCTTTCGCCCAGATCCAGTCGTTCATCGCGGCGGCCGCGACCGGCGGGGCGGAGACGAGTGCGCGGCTTTTCGCAACCCGCTCAGCCGAGGGATGACGCCGGGCGATCTCGAGGGTGCGAGTGCCGACATCGACGGCGGCTTCGGTGGTGAGGGAGGCGCCGAGCCCTAACATTACCTTCACTGCCTCGGCTCCGACCGAGCCACCGACGAGCATGGCTCCGTCAGCCCCGCCGGGCGTCGTCACGGACGAGGCGTTGTCGACCTGGGTAACATCGCCCGAGGCTCCGTTGAGAAAGACGACGACAACATCATCGCCGAAGGTGCCCCGGATCACTTTCTCGATGGCCCAGGGAAAATTCGCGGAAATACCGGGCGGACTCGTCGTGGCGTGGCAGGCGAAATTGACGACACAACCGACGAGTTTTCCCTCGCTGTTCCATGCCCCGATCACACCGACTTCGGGATCGATGGGCCCGGCCGTCTCGACCATGTCGGGATTGCCGTAGCGGGGATGGGTGAAACTGAGTCCGCCCGCCATGCGCCAGCGACGGTTGAAACTGACGCGATCTTCCACGCCCCGGCCGAAGCCGAGCTGGAGTTCGCGCCGCGTTTCATATGCCTCGGTCACCGCCTCGACGATGCCATTAATCATCGTCTCGAGGTAGACGGGATCCGCGGTCGAACTCTGCTCGTAAGCGAGATCCTGCACCAGCGCATCGGCATGATCGAACTCGCCCGGCAGGACCATGCCGGTGGGACCCGAGGAATGGGAATGCGAAGCCCCGATGAGGACCGCCTCGGGCGGGATTCCCGTCTTTTCCTGTACGCGGCGGCGCACCTCGGCGACCTGGGGCTCGCGAATCAAGAGGGCATCGAGACCGACGAGGGCGACGACTTTGCTCCCGTCGTCGAAGACGGCCGCCCGGGCCTTGCAGGGATCGTGAAAGATCTGGTGGTAGCCTTTCCCGTATCCTCCCGGTCGCTCCATCCCGATCGCGGGCGAGATGTCGCGCTCGGCGAAGCCGGTCTTCACCGGGGCTATCGCCGGCGCGGAATGAAGAGGGTTGAGTCCGGCGCCTGACAGGGTCAAGCCGGCGAGGAGGGAGAGCAGGGAGAGCGTTTTCATTGCTCCTCATGCTATCAGGGAAGTGCCGGCGGGAAAATCACGTCTCGTGGCGTGATGCCGTCGCCTCAAGGGAGCGGCTCGCGGGGGATCTTCTGCTTTCCGAAGAGCTTCTGCCCGAGACGGCGGAGCGGCTGGGTCTCGACTTCGGCTTCCCGAATGACCTCGGCACGATGCTGGATGGTGGGAGCGCCGGGCTCGGGAAAGACCTGGGCGGCTTCTTCCCCGATCTCGCTTCGGACGTCCTCGTCGTAGCTGCTCTCCACCGCAGCTCCGTCTCCATGCACGACGACTGGCTGGATGAAGATCATGAGCTCGGATCTGGTCTTCCCCACGCTGGTAGTCTTGGCCGCGTAGCCGATCAAGGGGATGTTCTTGAGGAAAGGAATGCCGGCATCTTCCTCGTTTTTGGACTCGGAGATCAGGCCACCCAGAATGATGGTAGATCGGTTCGCCACGGTGACCGTGGTGTTGAGCTCCTGCTTTCCGATGATGGGGATCTCGTTCTGGTCGATGAGCTGCTTCCCTACGACGCGGTCATTGACCTGCACGATGTCGAGGGTGACTTCGTCGTCCTCATTGATCGTCGGGAGGACTTCAAGCTTGAGGACGACATCTTTGAAATCGACGGAGGATCGAACCGAGTTCGGGTTGTTCGTGTCAGAGACGGAGGTCGCCGGATAGGGCACCTCCTGCCCGGAGGTGATCTCGGCCCGCTTGCCGTTCTGCGTGTAGACGACCGGTCGGGAGAGAACCTTGAAGCGCTGCGTCGCCTCCAGTGCGGTGATGATGACGTCGAGCGATTGCCCGATCTGCCCGTAGAAGTTCAGGCCGCTGGCGGGGCCGAAGGGACTGGTGGTGATCATGTCGGCGATGTTGGCGATGTTGCCGGGATTGCCGGGTGTGCCGATGATGTCGCCACGCCCGTTGATGTTGCCACTGGTGAAGCCTCCGCTGCTCGGTTTGTTGCCGTTAAACTTGGTGAAGCGCTGGATGTAATCGACGCCGAACTGCGCGTCGTCACTGAGATTGAGCTCCCCGATAACGGTGGCGAGATAGACCTGCACGGGGCGACGATCGAGCCGATCGATCATGTCCATGACGATCTGCTGTGATTCACCGGTGCCGGCCACGATGATGGAGTTCGACTGGCGGTCGGCGATGATGCGGGTTTTCCCGACCAGCACGGAGATGGGGGCCACCTCATCGATGGGGAAAGAGATCTGGTCACTGCGCCCGCCGACTTCTTCGGTCGTGCCTTGCTGCTGGGTGCGGTTCTGATTGTTCTGCGCGGTGCGATTGCCACCGGTGAGAGTAGTGAGCTGGGACGAGGTCACGGGGGTCGTGCGGGTCTCGATCTGGCGACCGCCGGGGAGCTGGGTCTGGCCGGTCCCGGTGTCCTGCAGGATGTCGACGAGCACCGGGAGGATATCGTTGGCTTTTACATACTTCAACTTTCTCTCGAGAGGCTTGAGATTGTCGAGGGCCCGGTCGAACTGCTGGATAAGTTCGAGGATGTAGGCGGCGTCGGTGGGCGAGGCGACGATCATGATGCGGTTCATGCGATCATCGGGGATGAGCTGGGCGGCCGGCTGATCGGCGGTGCCGACCCCGTTCATGACGTTGCGGGACCGGGCGTTCTGCGAGCCCTGGGCGGACTGCTGGGGCGCGTTGTTGTTCCCGCGATTCTGGTCACCACCCTGCTGGGGGGCCGGGGTGCCGGTGCCGGTCCCGGTGACGGTACCGCGCGTCTCACTCTGGCGCTGGCGCTCCTCCATCCGCGCGTCCATCGCCGCCTGGATGATCTGCGCGACGACGTTGGCCTCGGCATACTCCAACTGCACGAACTCGGTGATGAGCGGGGCGTCATCGACGGGGTGGTCAATGATGGAACGCACCCGGATGAGCTGCCGCACGATGGGACTGGTCTCGGTGATGAGCAACCCGCGCGGATGGATCACCGGGGTGATGCGGCCGAATTCGTTGAGGACAATGTGATTGCTGAAAATGGTCGCGGCGTCCTCGGGATCGACGAACTCGAGCTCCATGAAAAAGCCGACAAGCGACTCGCCGTCGGGGAGCAGGGTAGGATCGGTGTAAATGACGACCCCTTCACTGAAGGACGGGCTGCTGCCGCCCTTGCGCGCCCCGCCGAGGAGGATCTTGACGCTCTCGTCCCCGGGCTCTGCGACGAGAACGTAGCCGTTGACGAGCAAAGCGGCCTCGATGAGGCGAATCGCTTCGTCGCGGGAAACTTCACTCGGGGTCACGAGGCTGACCTGCGGTCCTTCAAAAATCGAGCTGTCCTTGACGATGGGTTTGTTGATGAGGCGCTCGTAGATATTGAGGAGATCGTTTACCGGATTGAGCGGGAACTGCAGGCTGACTCGATCACCCACGGGAGCGCCGGGAGCTCCGGGAGCTCCGGGAGCTCCGGGACCACCCGGCCCCTGAAGAGTCGAGGGGGCCTGGAGGGGGGTGGGACGAACCGCAGTATCCTGCGAATACGCGCAGGCGGTGAAGAGGAAAAAGAGGGCAAAAATGGCGCCCCACCCTTCCCCGCCGACCGACCGTCGGGACCAACTGAAATTCTCGCTATTCATGTGTCGTGTTTCAACCCCGAGTCCGCCGTGTCGAAGGTAAACCCCGCCCGGTGGATAAGGATTCTTCTTTTTCCCGGAAAGAATGAACAGTTTTTAACCCAAGCGCCCCCCGCGCACAACACTGGAGGGAAATCATTTCATTGTCGCTCTTTCCGGAAATTGCTGAAATTTCAGCCAGCCGAACAATTCACTCCACCACGCTCGAAATCTCTCCCTCGGCGACGCGGGTGAGTAGCTTTTCCCCGGTCTTCACCTGGTCTGCTGATTTCACGAGTCGGCCCGCCGCATCGGTGGTCACGGAAAATCCGCGCTTGAGGATGGAGTCGGGACTGAGCGATTCCATGAGGCTGCCCAGGCTCGTGAGGCGGCGGCGACGGTCGGCGAGAGAGCGTCTCGCGGCCAAGTCGAGCGACTGCCCTCCCTGCGAAAGTCTCTCGCGGCGTCGGGAAAGTTCACGCTCGGGCTGGAGCGACTCGAGACTGCGGCGCGCGCTCTCCATTTCGCTGCGGCAAATGGCGAGGCGATTCACGAGGGCACTCTCGATGCGCTCGCCGAGGTAGTCGAGGGACTGGGACCATTCGCGGATTCTCCGGCCCGGTTCCCGCGCCCCCAGTTCGCGCCCCAGCGACTGGAGGTGGCGACGCGAGATCGTGAGGGCATGCTCGGTCTGGGCCTCGAGAGTGCCCTGCAGACGGTCGAGATGGCGACGCAGCGCGACCCCGTCGGGCACGGCATTTTCCGCAGCGGCACTGGGGGTGGGCTCGCGGCGGTCTGCGACAAAGTCAGCGATGGTGAAATCGATCTCGTGTCCGACCCCGGACATGACCGGGAGGGAGCAGGCGGCGATGGCGCGGGCGACGACTTCCTCGTTGAAGGCCCAGAGGTCTTCGATGCTGCCGCCGCCCCGCGCAACGATGACGAGATCGGGGCGCAGGTGGCCCTCGACCTCGTCAAAGGCGCGGACCCCGGCCGCGATCTCGCCGGCGGCTCCGTCGCCCTGCACCCGCACCGGATAGATGAGGACTCGGACCCACGGCGCGCGCCGACCGAGGACATTGATCATGTCGCGGATCGCGGCCCCGGTCGGCGAGGTGACGATCCCGATGGTCGTGGGAAAGGTCGGGAGCGGTTTTTTATTTGCCGGATCGAAGAGCCCCTCCGACTCTAGGCGGCGTTTGAGCGCCTCGAACCTGGCCTGGAGTTCGCCATAGCCCTTCGGCTGCACGAGTTGGGCGATGAGCTGATATTGTCCCCTCGCCTCATAGACCGAGATACTGCCGTAGACCTGCACCTGGAGCCCGTCGCACAGGCGCGCCGGGCTTTTCGCGGCGGCCCCTTTGAAGAGAACACAGGCGAGTTGGGCGAAGGGATCTTTGAGGGTGAAGTAGTGGTGGCCCGATCCGGGGAGACGATGATTGCTGATCTCTCCCTCGATCCAGACGCCGCTGAACTGATCCTCAAGGCTCTCACGAATCCGCGAGGTGATGCCCGCGACGGTATGGACGTGGTCGCTCATGGTGATCAGCCCCCCATTTCCAGGACTGCTTTGGCCATGTCGGGTGCGCCGTAGAGGGCGGTCCCCGCGACCATGACATTGGCCCCGTGGGCGGCGGCGATGGACACGGTGCGCTCATCGATGCCGCCATCGACCTCGATATGATAGGCAAGGCCGCGGCTCTCCCGATAAGCCAGCGCCGCCGCGACCTTGGGCATGGTCTCTTTTTCCATGAAAGCCTGCCCACCGAAGCCCGGCTCGACGGTCATGACAAGGAGCAGATCGATCTGATCGAGGTAGGGAATGACGGTCTCGAAGGGAGTCGATGGCTTCAGCGCGAGCCCGCAACCGAGCCCGGCCGCCCGGGTCCGGGCGAGGGTGCCACTGACATCGTGATCCGCCTCGACGTGGACGGTGATCCGGTCAGCCCCGGCGGCAATGAACCGGTCGAGATACTTGTCGGGCCGCGTCATCATGAGGTGCACATCGAGGGGAATCGTCGCATGGGGACGGACTGCGGCGACAAACTGGGGCCCGAAAGAGACATTTTCGACAAAATGGCCATCCATGACATCGAGGTGAAGCCAGTCCGCACCGGCCTTTTGGGCCCTCTCCACCTCTTCACGGATCCGTGACCAGTCGGCCGCAAGAAAAGAGGGGGCAATGATTCGGGTGTTGCAGTCGCTCATGCTGGGGGCATTATCTTCACGGTTTCGGAGTTCCGCAAACCATTGTCTCCCGAAACCTGTAGTATGGTCAGCCATTTCCCCGAGCAATACGACGACGCCCCCATCGATCTCACGAGCGATACCTTCCTGATGAGCCAGGCCCTGCGCCAGGCGCAGAAGGCTTATCTCGCCGAGGAGGTTCCCATCGGTGCGATCATCGTGCGCGAGGGCCGCATCATCGCCCGCGCCCACAATCAGGTCGAGACCCTGCGCGACGCGACCGCCCACGCCGAGATGCTCGCGCTCACCCAGGCGCAGGAGGCCCAGGGAGACTGGCGCCTGACCGACTGCGACCTCTACGTGACGAAGGAGCCCTGCCCCATGTGCGCCGGGGCGATCGTGCATTGCCGGATCCGCCGCGTCATCTTCGGCTGCGGCGACCCGAAAGGCGGGGCGGCGGGAGGGCTGCTCAACCTGCTCCAGCAACCGACCCTCAATCACTTCAGCGAGATCACGCCGGGCGTTCTCGAAGAGGAATCCATCCAGCTCCTCAAGGCTTTTTTCCACGAGGCACGGCTGAAAAAGAAGGCTGGCCCCGGCGAGTAAAAACGTCCATCCTCCTGTTTGGTCCCCTGACTTATGCGTTTTCAAAATCTTGCGAGACATCCCGACATCGGAACGAATTGCTATCTCCTCGAAGTCGGCGAGACCCGCGTCATCCTAGATGCCGGGACCCATCCGAAGCACACTGGCAGAGATACCCTGCCCCAGTTCGAACGCCTCGAGCCGGACTCGATCGATGCGATCATCCTGAGTCACCCCCACCTCGACCACATCGGCGGGCTCCCCGTGCTGATGAGGGAGCACCCGAACGCGGCCGTGGCGATGACCGAGGTCACCCGCGACAACGGCAGCGCCCTTCTCCACAACTCGGTCAACGTGATGAAAGCGCAGCGCGAAGAGCTCAACGAACCGGCCTACCCGCTCTACTCGCACCGCGCCGTCGATGAGGCGGAGCGCTCCTGGTTCACCCGCGAAGTGGGCGAGAGGTTTAATCTCGGGGATCGCGAGCGGGTCTCGTGCCAGTTCTACCAGGCCGGCCACGTCCTCGGGGCGGTCGGCGTCCGCATCGAGCATGGGGACAAAACCTTTTTCTACACCGGCGATGTCCATTTCGAAGACCAGACGATGACTCGCGGGGCCGAGTTCCCCGTCGAGAAGTTCGACACCATGGTCATCGAGACGACCCGCGGGGAACAGCAGCGCAGCGCCGACTACACCCGTGCCGCAGAACAGCGCCGACTCGGCGAGACCATCAACCGCACTCTGGAGCGCGGCGGGGCGATCCTCATCCCGGTGTTCGCCTTCGGCAAAACGCAGGAACTGCTCCTGATGCTGCGCGAGTTGATCGATGAAGATGTCATCCCGCCAGTCCCCGTCCACATCGGTGGCCTCAGCACGAAGATGACGCAGATCGCGGACCGCTTCGCTCACCATCCGGGACGCAAACATCGTGGGTTCAGACTGATCGAGGAGTTCCCCAGCCTGCGCATCCTGCCCCGCGGCCATCGCGAACCCGACTTCCATCCCCGCTCGATCTATGCCCTCTCCAGCGGGATGATGTCCGAGCATACCGTGTCGCATCGCTTTGCCCGCCGCGTCCTCTCCTCGGCGGATCACGCGCTCCTCTTCGTCGGCTACGCGGACAAAGACAGTCTCGCCGGTCGTATCCTCGCTGCCGGCAAAGGGGGCCGCGTCGCGATCTCGGCCGATTCTCCCCACGAGTCCGAAATCAAATGCGATGTCGAGCGCTTTGACTTCAGTGGGCATTCCCCGCGCGACCAGATTGTCGATTACACGGTCTCATGCGACCCTACGAACGTCGTCCTCGTCCACGGGGATGAGGCGGCCCGGGCCTGGTTTAAAGCCGAGCTGGAGCAGCGTCTCCCCGGGGCACGGGTGATCATCCCCGCGCCAGGCGAGGTCATCGACCTGTAAAATCACCCCTCACCCTGAGGCACCTCAGTGATGCCCGTCTCCAGTGCCTTGACCCGGCGGAAGAGACTGCCGAGCTGTTTGATGCGCATCGCTTCGCGGCGGTCCTCCTTGAAAGGGCGGGCCGGATACCCGAAGTAGGTGCCTCCCGGCTCTCGGATCGAAGCGATGACGCCGCTGCGCCCCCCGCAAGTGACGTGATCCGCGATGACGAGGTGGCCGGCGACACCACATTGCGCAGCCAGAGTGACATAGTCCCCGATCCGCGTGCTGCCCGAGATCCCGACCTGCGCGACAATGATGCAATGTTTCCCGATGATGCAATTGTGCCCTATCTGGACCTGGTTGTCGATCTTGGTCCCTTCGCCGATGACCGTCTCGCCAAAGCGGGCCCGGTCAATCGTGCTGGATGCCCCGATCTCCACATCGTTGCCGATGCGGACGATCCCGAGCTGCTCGATTTTGCGATGGCGGCCCTCGACGAACTCGAATCCGAACCCATCCGCTCCGACGACCACCCCGGGGTGGAGGATGACCCGGTCCCCAACGAGACAGCCCTGACAAATCGTGACATTTGGTCCGATGACGCAGTCCTCACCGATCACCGCATCCTCACCAATGACGGTCCCGGCACCGATACGGGTTCCCTTCCCGATGACTGCGCCCGAGGAGACGGTCGCATTTGCCTCGATCGAGACCCCGCCAGGATCGAGCTGCGCCTCCGGGTGAACAAAAGCAGTCTCGTTCACCCCGGCGACAAAGGGAGGCGGAGTCACCCCGTAGAGCCGCACGATGCGATCAAAAGCCATCACCGGATTCACCACCACGACGAGGGCGGATCCCTCCGGTGCCGCCACTCCCGCATCGGGCACGAGAACCAGACCTGCGCGGGTCGATTCGAGTTGCTCCCGGTATCTCGGGTTCCCGTAAAAGCTCACACAGGTCGCGTCGGCCTGGTCCAGCGCGGCAAAATTCGTCAGGACTGCAGCGGCGTCTCCGCGGACCAGGGTTCCCTCAACCAGGGTTACTATTTCTCCCACACTCGTTTTCATGATCAGATGCGAACCTTCCCATGGACCATTCCCGCCCGTTCGTAAAAACAAAAAAGCGGCGAAAATCGCCGCTTTCGCTCGGGAAACTCCCGGAATCCGGAACGCTTAGTTGGCCGGAGCAGCCGAGGCAGGAGCACCGGCATTGAGGGTGCTGACGACTTCGGCAGTGAGATCCTTCACATTTGCCGAGGTGTAGAGAATCGCCTTGTTCGCCTTGGGGAGGAAGGACTTGTCGAAGACAAGATCGAGCCCCTGAGCCTGTACAATCGTATCGACGGTCTTTTTGATCTCTTCGACAAGTGTTGCTTCCATCTCCTGACGGGCTGTCATCACTTCGGACGAAGCTTTGCGCTGGGCATCGGAGATTTCCTTGCCCTTGGCCTGACGCTCCTGAAAGAGAGCCTGGAGCTTCTCGAGGGCCTCCTTCCGCTTGCTCTCCGCGAGGGCAGTGTCCTTGTAGACGGCGTCGAGCTCCGTCATCTGATTGGTCATCTGCTGGTAGGCAGCCTGGCGCTCGTCGAGATTCTTGCGCTTCTCGTCAGCGAGGTCGTTGATTTGTTTCACCTGAATCTCAGTTTTGAAGAACTGGTTGAGGGCCTCCTGCATATCGATGACAGCAATTTTTAGCTCCTGTCCGGAGACACTCTGGGAGAGCAGCGGAAGAGCAAGGGAAAAGAAGATGGCTGGCAGGCGGAATTTCATAATGATCGAATCAGAAGATGAGAGGGAAGTTCGCCTCGTGCAACAACACTGACAGCAGCGAATGCAACGGGCTCTGAACGGACGATAGGGAACGGTGATTTCTTAGAAAAACCTCTACGCTCCCCGGTATTTAGAACTGCGCACCCATGGTGAACTGGAAGCGGCCGCCATCGTCGTTGAAGCCATCGGACTGGAGCGGAAAAGCGTAGTCGAGACGTACCGGGGCACTGCCGAGAACGAAGAGACGGACGCCGATACCCCAGTCAGAGTGGATACCGCTCTCAATCGAGCCTGTCGGCCCGTCGCTAACTTCACCCAGATCGTAAAACGCAGCAGCGCGAATCTTGTCCACCACCGGCACCGAGACCTCTGCGGTCGCGTTCCAGGAACGATTGCCCCCGAGGACCTCGCCGCTGACTGGATCACGCGGACCCACATCACGGAACTCGAAACCACGCAGGTTGTTGGCACCGCCGAGGAAGTGACGGGTAAAGACGTGATCGCCATCGGTGGACTGGTTCACCTCACCATTCAAGCTCACGATGATGTCTCCGGGCAACTGGAAATACTGGGCTGCGCTGGCGGAGAAGATCGTGTCTTCCACGTCGCCACCGAGACCTGCAAACTCAAAGCCAGCCGAGGCCTTGTTCCCTTCGCGGGGGAGGAAGACATTGTCACGGGTATCGCGAACGAGGCTGGCACCGACCGAACTCTTGAAGAACTCACCCTCTTCGGCAAGGAAGGCGGGGGAGGCGTTCGGGGCGGCATCGATCTCGATCTGCTCGGCGCGGTAGTCACCCACGAGGTAGGTAAACTCACCGACAGCTTTACGGAGCGAGAGGGCGACACCGTAGCTGGTCTGATCGTATTCCGGGCTCAGGAAGAGAAGGTCGCGGTAATAGGCCTCGGTCGTAAAGGCAAGTCTTTGCCCGAGGAACCAAGGCTCGGTGATGGAGATGCTGGCATCCTTGCGCTCGCTACCGGCACGGACACTGAGGCGGAAGCGCTGACCGGCACCGGTAAAGCTCGGCCAGTCAAACAGATCGAAGTTGGTCTGCGTCACTTCGAAGAAACCGGTGAGACTGTCGATCGAGCTGAAACCCGCACCAAAGTTGATCGTTCCGGTCGGTTTTTCCACGACGCGGATGAGGAGATCCTTCTCGTCGAGGTAGCTGGTGTCCACAGGCATCACTTCTACGCTGGAGAAGTAGTTCATGTTCTGGAGACGGCGCTCCGTCACGTCAGCCTTGGTCGTGTCGTAGACCTGACCGGGCTCCATCGGGAGCTCGCGACGAATGACAGAATCTTTCGTCTTGTGGTTCCCCTCGATGCTGACCTGGCCGATCTTGTAGGGACGACCCTCGGTCACGTCGAGGACGACACGCACCGCACCGCTTCCGGAATCTTCGAGACGGGGATTGACGCGGACGTCGGCGTAGCCACGACTGCCGTATTGATCGGTGATGAGCTTGATATCATCCTTGAGCTTGTTGCCCGCAAAACTGTCACCGGCAGCAGTCTTCAAGAAAGGGAGCACGTCACTCTGCATATTGAGGACGGTAACTCCGTTGATTGCGAGACTATCGACCTGATACGTCTGACCTTCTTCGATTGTGAGGATGACATCGACATACTTCGCGTCGGCACGGAGGCGGGATACATTGGAAACCTTGGCGTTGAGGTATCCATGGTCGCGGTAGAAATCTTCGATGGCGCGGACATCCTGCGCAAGAGTCTCAGCGTCGGTCGAACCACCCTTCCCGAAGATGGTGGTGATTCCCTTCTCCTTCTGCTTCATCTCCTCTTTGAGCCGTGAGGCGGTGAATGCGACATTGCCGACGAACTCGATGTTGCGAAGGACACCCTGGGTTCCCTCATCGATGGTGAAGATAACGGTGGAGTAACCTTCGGCAGTGGGGGCGCCGATGCGGTAGGTGACGGTCGACTCAGAGAAGCCTTTCTTCCGATACATCTCCTGCATCTCTTCACGAGCGGTCTGGAGGACGGACTCGTCGATGGGCTTATTGACTTTCAGTTCGAGCTTGTTCTCAAGCTTCGAAGTCTCGATGAGAGTGTTGCCGACGAACTGAGCACCGCCGTAGACCGCACGGGTCTGGGCAACAACAATAAGAGAAACACCGCCGGAAGCACTATCGGAGAGGATTCGAACGTTCTCAACATCACCGCTCGCGTAGAGACTCTTCACATCTTCGTCGATCTGGGTCATGGAGAGCTTGTCACCGACCCGGGTGGACATGTGGGAAAGGAGACGCTCGGGAGCTACCGTCTGATTCCCGACATACTGAACATCGATCGACTTCACCACCGCCCCTTCCTGAGCGAGACCCGAGAGCATACCCCCCTGAAGGACAAGCATCCCTGCCATAAGTCCTACGGACGAGGCGAGGAAACGGGGGCGGATTCGTTTCAGTAAATTCATAGGCTGATAAGGGTGTTCCGTTCTCGGTAAAGTCTGTGTTTGGCTGTTCCGGAAATCTCGCTGGAACAAACTTACTTAGATAGAACCTCAAGGCTCTACGTCAAGTTTGAATTTGCTCCAGCGAGGTTCCAACAAGGGCAGAAATCGAGCCAATTAAACGGCCAAAATCCCCTTTCTGCAATCGTTTATCGTAAATCCCTTTGAAGCAAGCAAAACATATCGACTTTTATAATTTTGAGGTTATCTTAAATTTCTGGAATTATTGATTGTCAGGTGAACCATATCGAAGCGGGCCGGAAGTCCCGTTGAGTCTCATTTCTCCCCTTCCTTTGCCGTGTCCACCCCCCATCCAACCGACCCCGAAGCGCTGCCGACGCGGGAGTTTGAGCAGAGTCTGCGCCCGCCGGACTTTGCGGAGTTTTGCGGTCAGGCGAAGGTGAAAGAGCGGCTCATGCTCATGGTCGAGGCGGCCAAGGGGAGGAACGACGCGCTCGATCATGTGCTGCTCTGCGGTCCGCCCGGACTCGGCAAGACGAGCCTCGCGCACATCCTCGCACGCGCTTTCGGAAGTGAGATCCACGTCACGAGCGGCCCCCAGATCGAGAAAGCGGGCGATCTCGCGGGCATCCTCACGAATGTGCAGCATGGAGACTTTCTCTTCATTGACGAGATTCACCGTCTTCACCCGGCGATCGAGGAATACCTCTATCCGGCGATGGAGGACTTCAAGCTCGACATCATCATCGACTCGGGGCCGAGCGCCCGCTCGATTTCTCTTTCCCTCCCCAAGTTTTCGCTGATCGGTGCCACCACGAAGGCGGGGATGCTGACCCGCCCGCTCCTCTCCCGATTCGGCATCACGAACCGACTCGACTACTATTCGCCAGAGGAACTGGTCATCATCATCAAACGCTCCGCCTCGCTCCTCGGCATCCCGATCGAGGACAAAGGGGCCCTCGAGATCGGCTCGCGCAGCCGGGGCACCCCGCGTATCGCCAACGGTCTGCTGCGTTGGGTGCGCGACTATGCCCAGGTCAGAGCCGACAACATTATCACCCTCGACGTCGCCCGCGCGGCGCTCGCGATGCTCGACATCGACGAGGACGGCCTCGACGAGATGGACAAACGCATCCTCGAGGCGGTCGTCTTCAAATACAACGGCGGCCCCGTCGGCCTGAACTCCATCGCCGTGGCCGTGGGCGAGGACGAGGCCACGATCAACGAAGTCTACGAGCCCTATCTGATCCTCAAAGGCTACCTCAAGCGCACCCCGCGCGGTCGCTCCGCGATGCCGCTCGCCTATCGGAAACTCGGTCTCACTCCGCCCGCGTCGAGCGGCGAGGAACAACTCTCTCTGCTCTAAACCCTCATCTGAACCCGCTTCTCATGAGCGAATTCATCATCCAAATCGAAAAACTGCTCACCGCCGTGGGCGATGCCGAGTATCGCTACCTGCTCCTCGAGCCGCTCATCTTCTACGGGCTTCTCGTCGGGGTGATCATGCTCGGAGTCGGGTTCGTGATGAAGGCGCACCGACTCCAGACCACCGCGCTCGTCGTCCTCGGTATTGCCGCTTTGTCCTATTTCCCCTACAAGGACGCGAGGCTCGCAGCGCAGCCCCGCATGGCCCAGGTCTACAAGACAGACTTTCCCGCCCGCGTGACCAGTTTCGCCCAGAACACGAGCGACTGGATCGCGACCTCGTGGCAGTTCCGCCTCCTTGTGCTCTGCACCGGGGCGACCATCATGATAGGGATCAACCGCAACCGCATCGGCTTCGGACTCGCGGTCGCCTCGATGCTGCTGGCCCTGCTCGCGGCGAAGAACGCCCTCTGGCTGAACTATCAGGACGCCATCGCCTACCATCCCAACCTCAGGCTCCACGAGACCCCCATCGACCGTCGCAGCGTCCAGGATCCGCCGCCGCCGGTCGAGCGGAAGGAAAAAGAGCGTCGTCCGCCCGCGCTCATCGCCGAGCCCATAACGCCAGCCACCCTCGCCCCAACCCCTCCCCCGTCGAGCGAGCGCATCCCGGCACCGCGTCCGCCGGCACCCGGCCCGCAGGCGAGGAAGGTGCAGCCCATCACCCGTTACTGAGCGGCACCGAGCCTCGCTACATAGGAGTCGACGACCGTGCCGTCGATGTCCCGCAGCTCCAGCGTGACCTCGCGCGTCGCCCAGTCGATCAGGGCCATGCCGAAATTGCGGCTTTGAAAATTGGTCGGACTGACCCGGTGCCGGTTCGGCTCCCCGTTGCGGCCACCGCCGGCATTCGTGAGGCCGCTCGTCGTCATCTCATAGACCGGGAAGCCGGGGCTGAGAGCATCGTCGGTCTTGAGTTTCATGATTTCGCCCATGTGGCGGTCGCCACTGAAAAAGAGCACCGGACCGGTCTTCTGCGACGCGAGCAGCTTCAGGAGCCGCTCGCGCTCGTGCGGGAAGTTCTCCCAGAGTTCCCAGTGGTGATCCTGCGGGAGAAACTGGATGCTCGTCATGATAAAACGAATGTCCGCTGGTTTCGCAAGCTCTTCCTCTAGCCACTTCCACTGCTCCGCCCCGAGCAGGGTCGCCTCGGGGTCGCGATTGCGGTCGTAGGGACCGTGAGTTGAGCGCTCGGGAAAAGCCACGAGCGGGCTGCGGAAGAAGCGGGTGTCGAGGAGAAGGATCTGGAGCCTTTTGCCCTCACCTCCGTCGAAGTAGCGCACATCGTAGGTGCCGGGCCGTGTCCGCGCCGGGGAATCCGCCGGGGTTCCGAAAAAATCGTGAAAGACCGCCGCCGCTTCGGCGCGTTTTGCGTACTCGGCCCCGCCGTCGTTCACGCCGTAGTCGTGGTCATCCCACACCGCGAGGACGGGGCAGATCGCGAGGAGACGCCGGTAGCCGGGCTTCGCCGCGAGCATCTCATAACAGGCCCGCATCTCGGCCATGTCTTCGGTATCGGCGTAGACATTGTCCCCGAGGAAGACAAAAAGTTCGGGCGCCTGCGCGACTATTGCGTCCCAGATCGGCTGCTTCTTTTTCTGATCGGCACACGAGCCGAGCGCGATGCGGGTGATGAGCCCGTCACCGCCCGCCCCGGTCTCCGCCTTCGCTACCGCAGTTGCCAGAGTCCCGATGATCGTCGCCAGGAGACATGTCCCGACCCTGTTGAGGCCTACAGCATAGCTTGTTACTCTCGCGAAAGATTTCATGTAAGAGACAGCTAAGCCCGCGATGCGGAATCTGTGCAAATTGTTTTCGCTTTCATCCCGTTTTCCCGTTAGTTCGCGCCAGCATGTCCCATTCCCAACTCCTCGCAGACGCCCATAAGAAGGCCGGAGAGACCCTCGAAGCGATCAAAGCGGCGTCGGGGGAGAAGAGGACCATGATCACTCTGTATAAGGAGTTCCTCAAAACCGAGCGCAAAGAGATCCGCGATGCCCATGCCGTCGGCGGAGGCGGTCTCGAGATCGCGGCCCGTCGCTCCGGCCTGATCGACGTGCTCCTCGAGGATGTCTTCCGCCATTTCCTCAAAGAGACGGAAGCGGTCGAAAAAACCGGCCTCGCCCATCCCGTCACCATCGTCGCAAGCGGCGGCTACGGTCGGGGCCAGCTCAACCCCGGTAGCGATATCGACCTGCAGTTCCTCGTCCCGGGTTCGTCGCACTCCCTCAACAGCATCGCCGCCGAGCTGGTCAACCGGGTCTCCCTGATGCTCTTCGACCTCGGTCTCAGCGTTAGCTACCCGGTGCGCTCGATCAAAGAGGCGTGCAAATTCGCGAACAAGGATCACCAGACAAAGACGACCCTCCTCGACGCGCGATTTGTCACCGGCGACATCGATCTCTTCGCAAAGTTCGAAGAATCGTTCTTCGAGCACTGCATCCGCGGCCACGAGAAAAGCTACCTTGCCGAGCGCAGCCGCGACATCCGCACCCGCCATCAGAAATACGGCCGCACCCCGCACCTGCAGGAGCCTAATGTGAAAGAGGGCTGTGGAGGACTGCGCGATCACCACAACCTCATCTGGGTGCTCTGGGTCCTGCGGAAATCGCGCGACCTCACGGCGCTCGTGCGTGAGGGCAAGCTCACCGAGAATGGCCTCGAAGAGATTGAAGAGGCCTTCGCGTTCCTCATGCGCGTGCGCAACGAGCTGCACTACAGCCAGCAGGGCAAAGCGGGCGACATCCTCACCCTGCGGCTCCAGGGCGTCGTCGCGACCAAGCTCGAAGTCCCCGGGGCCAACATGCTGCGGCGCAGCGAGACCTTTATGCGGGACTACTACCGTCACAGCCGCAGTCTTTTCCAGAACAGCACTTCGCTGATGCAGACCTTCGAACTCGAGGTCGTCGGCGACGACACCAAACGAATTCCCGTATTCAATTTCCTCGCCCGCCAGGCACCGGCCGAAGAGGCATTTGACGGATTCATCTCGAAGGCGGGTCTCATCTATCCGGAAAACGACAACATCTTCGAAGAGGATCCCGCGCGCATGATGCGCTTTTTCCTGCACTCGCAGCGCCGCAACCTGCGAACAAGTCCAGAGATCCGCAAGCTCTTCAAGGTGAACTGGGATCGCATCGACGGGAACTTCCGCCGCAGCAAGGCCAATCGCGACACCTTCGAAGAGATCCTGCAAAACCGGGGGCAGGTCGCCCACATCCTCCGCCGCATGCACCGCGTCGGCTTCCTCGGTCGCTACATCCCGGAGTTCGGGCAGCTCACCGACCTCGTCCAGCACGAGTTCTTCCACCGCTACTCGGCCGATGAACACACCCTGCGCTGCATCGAGATCCTCGACACCCTGATTCACACCGAGGATCCCAAAAAGCAATTTTTCCGCCGCATCTTTCAGGACATGGAAGACCCGGTCGCGCTCTACGTGGCGCTGCTCATGCACGATACGGGACGCGCGGAGAACGTGCGCCATCACGAGGACGCCAGCGCCATCCTCGCCTCGAGCGTTTGCCAGCGCCTCGGCTACCGCGGCGATCGGCTGCGGCTCATCATGTTCCTCGTCGATCATCACCTGACTTTCTGGAAGACTTCCACGACGATGGACATCGGCGATCTCGAGACGATCACCGAGTTCGCCGCCGCGATGAAAAACACCCACTGGATGGAGGCGCTCCACCTCTTCACCTACGTGGATTCCCATGGCACCAACGACGAGGCCTGGAATGACTGGAAGGCCTCACTGATGTCCCAGCTGCACCGTCGCACCGCCTCCTACTTCGAAGACCGGGCCAAGTACCGGCAAGAGTTCACCCGCCCCGTCTCGGAGACCAAACAAAAGGTCCTCGCGAAGCTGTCCGAAGACTACATCGAGGAGATCGAGGCCCAGTTTGCAGCGATGCCCGAGCGCTACTTCCGCCACCGCGGATCGACGAGTATCGCCCGCCATGTGAAACTCTTCCGACGTTTCCTCAAACTCGTAAAAAAGCGGACCAACGAGAGCCTCATCCCCGTGCTCGACTGGGAGGCCCGCCCGAACGAGGGCTACAGCGTCCTCGAAGTAGCCGGGTGGAATCGTCACCATCTCCTCGCAAAGGTCGCGGGGGCTCTCGCTGCGCGGAACCTCAACATCCTCTCGGCCGATCTCTACACCCGCGCCGACGATCTCGTCCTCGACATCTTCCGGGTCTGCACCGCGACCTTCAACCCCGTCACCTCCCCCCGCGAAATCGAGCGGATCCAGACCCTGATGGAGCAGGAATTCGGGATAGAGGAGAAAGAGGTCAACTTCCGCTCGCTCATAGAGGAACGCGTCAAGCCGTCGATCACGCAGGAGGAACCGCCGAACTTCGACATCCCGCAGCGGGTCTACCTTTCCAACGACGACAACGAGACCTCCACCGTCCTCGAGATCCAGGCGCAGGACCGCATCGGGCTGCTCTACGACATCTTCACGGTGCTTGGCAATCTCGAGGCAGAGGTCATCAACGCCCGCATCAGCACCCAGGCCGGGGCGGCGATCGACCGCTTTTTCCTTGTGGACTCGAGCACGGAGAAAAAGATCACCGACAAGAAGCGCCTCACCGACATCCACGACGAGCTGATGAAGTGCCTCTACTCCGCGCGGATCGAGACGGACATGGCGTGACCATCACAGACTCGCAGTCGCAGTCGCCGATTTCCTTTGCGTGGTAGTAGAACTGTTGAGAGTCAAAATGTCGCATGACCCCGGTGCATTTCTGAACGAGGCAGAACAGGATCAGGGAACCACGAATGGAACGAATGGGACGAATCCAATTCGCCAATTCGTCCCATTCGTGGTTCCCTTTGCTGTCTTGTCGGAGCGGAAATGGAGTCACTCTGAACAAGGTAGGGGAGCCCGGCCCGAGCGACTGTTTCGGCACGCAAGCCTCCCTGACCATCCAACCCGAGCGTGGACCGACGCAACATCTGCCCACGGAAAGCACGGAATTTCACGGAAAGGTTGGTTCACTCATGTCTCATGACTCATGTCTCATGTCTCATGTCGGCGGTTTCGTCCGGGCCTGCTAGGAAACCTCTCCCTCCCCCCGCCCTCGCTCGTATGCATTGATGATGCGACCGACGACGGGGTGGCGCACCACATCGCTCGTCTCAAAACGAGTGAAGGCGATGCCCTCGATCCCCTCGAGAAGATCAATTGCCTCGAGCAGTCCGCTGCGGCTCTTCGGCCGCAGATCGATCTGGGAGGGATCGCCGGTGACGATGCATTTCGATTGCTCGCCGAGGCGGGTCAGAAACATGAACATCTGCTCACGGCTCGCATTCTGGGCCTCGTCGAGGATGACGCAGGCACGGTTCAGGGTGCGCCCGCGCATGTAGGCGAGCGGAGCGATCTCGATGAGATTTTTCTCGGCGAACTTCAGGGACTCGGCCCCGTCGAGCATGTCGCTCATCGCGTCGTAGAGCGGACGCAGGTAGGGCAGCACTTTTTCCTCGAGGGCCCCGGGGAGGAAGCCGAGCGCTTCGCCCGCCTCGACCGCCGGTCGGGTCAGCATGATGCGGTCGATTTGTCGGCTCTTGAGCAGATCGAGAGCATAAGCCATCGCGAGGTAGGTCTTGCCCGTGCCGGCCGGCCCGATCCCGAAGACGACGTCGTGGCTGTCGAGAGCCTCGATGTATTTGAGCTGATTCTTTGTCCGCGGCGTCACCGCCGGCTTGGATCCGCTCCCGAGGAGCCGGCACTGGAAAAGGTCGGCGACCTTGAGAGCCCCTTCCCCGCTCTCATCGGCTCTGGCGAGTGCCTCAGCGGCACTGCTGACTGCGTAGCGAAAGGAATGGGACGTGATCAAACCACCCTTGCGCCGCGCCTGCTCGAGATCGTCAAAGACGGCGGCCCCCGCCTCGACCGGAGCCGGCTCGCCCTCGAACTTGATCCAGGAATCGCGTGTTGTGACCGTCAGACCGAGGGCATTGCCCATCTCCTTGAGCAGGGACAGGTCGTCCGCGAAGAGCCCGTGGAGGAAGTGGTGACTCTCGAATTCCAGGGTTCTCTCAGCCATACACGTAGATGCCGACCTTCTCAGCGATAGCCGTAGACCAGCCCCCAGTCGAGGGAACCGGAGAACTCACCCACCCCGTCGACGGGATCATTGGCGCCGCGCTCGGCGGCGGTGAGACCTTTACCTTCTTTCTCATACGACGCGACAACACGTATGAAGTAGGTCGCGGTCTTCTGCGGCAGAGTCCGGACCCCGGCGAAGGAGTCTTTCGCAAAAGACTCGAGCCCGACGGAGTTCCCCTCGTTGTCAAAGACATCGACTTTGATCGTCGCTCCGGGCCAGCTCGTGCCCGCCCAGAACCAGTATTCGTTGCCTCGAAAGAGCTGATGACGGATCAGGAGCGGCTTGCCCGGCTCGACTTCGCCCGACCAGTTGTCCTCCCGCACCTCGAAGCCCTGCTCGACGTAGGGGGTCGCGGCCTCCAGAGCGAGGGAGATGGCCTCATTCACAAAGCCGTAGAGGAGGCCGGTGACCGAGAGCACGCCGCAGAGCGCGAGGATCGGTAGCATGGCCGGTTTTCTGTTTTTTGAAAGATTCATCTGGATCGCCACGGTCAGAGCAATTCCCGGTTAGGGCTTTACAAAATAATATTCATCGAGCATCGCCCGGCTGATGTCACGAAGTTGATTCACGTCCTCTTCGGCGAGGTTGGTGCCCTGGGTGATGATCGCCTCGAGCCGGGCCAGTCCGGTCGAGATCGCTCGGATCTGGGGCGACTTGCCCGAGGGGCCCTTCATCGCACCGAGCATCGCGCGAAAGTGGGCCAGCAAGCCGGGTTGATTGAGGAGCTCGGCCTTGTCTTCGCTGAAAGAGCTGCTGATGAACGCGGTCACTACATTCGTGCCGCGGAGCCAGCCGCCAAGACTGACGAGACCGGAGAGTTCATCATCGCGCAGGCTCTCCATCGTCGTGCGGACGGTCTGCTGGGTCGCGTCGAGCTCGTCGCGGACTTTTCCCCAGTCGCTCTTTCCCGCCGCTTCGATGATGGCGAGACTGTGCGGACGCACCGCCCCGGCGAGGCCGAGGGACTCGGAGAGAGAAAGGACGCGGCGGCCGATCTTCTGGATCTCATCCGAGTTCTTCGCCTGCACGGCGATGAAACCCTCACCGACGAGGCTGCCGAAAATGAGCGCGAGGATGGCCCGGTCGCGTCCCTGCGCGTTTTCCCCGGGCAGCTCGATGCCGCTGTTCCAATCGGGTTCGTCGAGTTTGTCGAGCACCGCAAAGATCTCGGCAGGGATCGGGACGACGACTTTGTCGACGAGTTCACCGGGGAAATTGGTCAGGTCGATACGCTCGGGAGTGGCGGCTTCGGTCTCACCCTGAGCCCGCCCCGGAGTGGTCACGCAGGCAGCGATGACCAGGACTGCGGTCAGACAAAGGGAAGCGGATAGGGTGCGAGTGGACATTTCAATCATTACGAATGTTGAATACTATCGCAGAAAATCGGTGAGTATCAATCAGGCAAGATGCTTCCACGCTCTACTGCGGCCCGTAACTTAGCACAATAAGCCCCCGTTCGGTGATCAAGAAGCCATCCCGGGGCGCGTTCGAGTTCGGAAAAGAGGCTTTTCATCCCTGCGATCGCGCCACAAGTATTGCCTCAGAGCGAAGCGAGTGTCACGGCAATATCTCCGCCGAAGCAGACATCGACGTCACTGCCCATGACCCGGGGTCTCTCATGATAGTCGCCGGTGTAAGAGAGTTCACCGGGCGTTTTCTCCAAATAATGCACATGGAGGGAGTGGCGCTCCTGCCCACAGCGGACCACACCCGGTTCGCGTTCGTCGGGGGCGGGATGCGGCAGATTGATGTTCCAGAAATGCCCCGGCTCGAGTGCTTCGCCGAGGAGTTCCGCAATCACCGGAGTGACCCGCGCCGCCGCTTTTTCCCAGTCCAGAGCGATCCCGCGCCGCAGGAAGTGGGACAAGGAGATGCCGCGGACCCCCGCAAAGGCCGCCTCGCGCACTGCCGCGACAGTGCCCGAGATGGCAAAGTCGTGGCGCCCGAGATTGCCGCCATGGTTGATCCCGGAGAGGACCCAGTCGGGCCGCACCGGCATGAGGTGGGCCAGAGCGACGCGGGTGCAGTCGGCCGGCGTCCCAGCGACCGCAAAACGTCTCTCCCCCCGTTTTTCATAGCCGATCGGAGTGTCCGTGGTGACGCGATGGCCGATCTGCGACATCTGGGAAGCGGGCGCGACGACCCAGATCTCGTCAAAAAAAGCGGAGGCGACTCCGTGCAGCGCCGCGAGGCCCTCGGCATCGATACCGTCGTCGTTGGTCAGAAGCGCGATCATATTTTCGGAAAACGGGGAAAAGGATTTTCTCCCGCCAGCGGCAGGGTCTATCTATCAGGGGTGAATCCAACGCAAGAGCTCCTTTACTTCGATCGATACGAAAGTCGTCTCAAGTCCGAAGGCATTTACGGTGAGAACCCGCTCCGGTGGGCCTACGAGACCACTCTCGGTCGGCTCTGTCTGGAGGGGATCATCAAGCGCCGCTGGTTTTCACGGCTCTACGGACGATGGGCCGACACAAGCGGTTCGGCAAAGGAGATCGCCCCGTTTTTAGAGCGGTTCGGCGTAGATGCGGCGGACTTCGTCGAGGATCCCGCGACCTTCCGCACCTTCAACGAGTTCTTTCACCGCCGCCTCAAACCGCAGTCCCGACCGATCGCCGCGGGGGAAAAAACGATCTCGTTCCCTGCGGACGGCCGCCATTTCTATATCCCCGACCTCTCGCGGGAGAGCCATCTCTACGCCAAGGGCCAGCGTCTCGAGCTCGCCGAGCTCCTCGGTGACGAGGCGCTCGCAACCCGATTCGCCTGCGGCAGCGCGGTCCTCTCGCGCCTCTGCCCGACGGATTACCATCGCTTTCATTTCCCCCTCGACGGCGAATGCGGCACTCCCCGTCTCATCAACGGAGACCTTTACTCGGTCAATCCCATCGCCCTCTCGCGCGGGCTGGGTTATCTGCTGGAGAACAAACGCCGCATCACCAGGGTGACCCGGCCCGACATCGGGGAGTATCTTTTCCTGGAGATCGGCGCGACCAACGTCGGCAGCATCGTCGATACCTGCGCGCCGGGGACTCGCGTCGCACGTGGTGAAGAGAAGGGCTACTTCCGCTTCGGTGGCTCGATGACGATAGTGATTTTTTCGGAAAACTCCTTCGTGCCCGCCCCAGACCTCGCCGCGCAATCGGCGGCCGGCATCGAGCTCTACGCCCGCATGGGCGACGCCATGGGGAATCTCGCGGAGTGAGCGGGCACAAAAAAACGGCTGCCCCGAAGGACAGCCGTTCTTGAAGTCTTTGGAGAAAGGCCGCGCCAACGCAGCACTTTCAACCGCCGTTACTTACTTGGAGCAAGCAGCAGGAGCACAAGCGCTGGCGCAGCTGCTCTTGGTTGTTTTGCAGGCGGTCATGGAGAGAGCGCCGATAGCAACGATGGCAAGCAGGATGATGTTTTTCATAATGTGGTAGTATTCTGGTTATTGTTTTGATCCAAATGTGAAACCTTGTGACGTTCGGACCTTGCGGTTCCTTAGAGTCATTCGGTTGCATTCAGCAAAGGAATACGTAAAATCGCGCAATTCCTTACAAAATCAACCTATGAGCAACACACCGAAACATCTCGCCATCGCCGGCGCGACCGGAGCCGTCGGGATCGAGATCCTCAAATGCCTCGAGCAGCGTGACTTCCCTGTGAGCGAACTCACGCTCCTCGCCTCGTCCCGCTCGGCAGGCAAGACGATGACCTTTCGAGGCAAGGAAGTGGTGGTGAAGGAGTTGACGCCCGATTCCTTCGCCGGCGTCGATATCGCTCTCTTCAGCGCCGGGGGCAGTATCTCCAAGGCTTTCGCCCCTCACGCGGTCGCTGCGGGCGCCGTCGTGGTGGATAATTCCTCCGCCTTCCGCATGGACGAGGGCGTGCCGCTCATCGTGCCCGAGATCAATCCGGAAGACGCGCGGAAGCACTCCGGGATCATCGCGAACCCCAATTGCACGACAATCATTACCCTGATGGCGCTTAACCCCATGCACCAGGCCTTCGGCGGAGTGCGTAGCCTGATCGCGTCCAGCTACCAGGCCGTTTCGGGCAGCGGAGCGCAGGGTATCCTCGAGCTCGAAGCCCAGGTCACGGCCATCGCCAAGGGCGACGCCATCCCCGAGCGCAGCGTCTATTCCCGCCAGATCGCCTTCAACGTGATCCCCCAGGTCGATGTCTTCACCGAGAACGGCTACACCAAAGAGGAGCTCAAGATGCTCTTCGAAGGTCGCAAGATCCTCCATGCACCCGATCTCAAGGCCTCGGTCACCTGTGTCCGCGTTCCCGTCTACCGGTCGCACGCCGTCTCGGTAACGGCCGTTTTCAATAACAAACCCTCCGTCGAGGCCGCCCGCGCCGCGATCAACGCCGCCCCCGGGGTCCACGTGATCGACGCGCCCTTTGCCGAATTCCCCGAGTATCCGACTCCACTTGACTCCACCGATGGGGACGACTGCCTCGTCGGCCGCATCCGCGAAGACCTCGTCCTCGACAACGCCCTCACTTTCTGGGTCGTCGGAGATCAGGTCCGCAAAGGCGCCGCCCTCAACGCCGTCCAGATCGCGGAACTTCTTTAGCTTTTTAGCAGGTAGCGCTTTAGCCGTTTAGCTGCTCTTTTCCTGAAGTTAAAAAGCAAAATCGCTAAAAGCTAAACTGCTTCCCATCATGAATTCATACCTCGAAGAACGCTGTCGCCTCGTTGACAAGGCCCTCGGGCAATACCTCCCGAGTCCGAAGACGCGACCGGCGACGATCCACGAGGCGATGCGCTACAGCCTCTTTGCCGGGGGGAAAAGGCTCCGCCCCATCCTCTGTCTCGCCAGTGCCGAGGCTTGTGGAGGAGACGCCGAGGCCGCTCTCGCCCCGGCCGCAGCGGTGGAGTGCATCCACACCTACTCGCTCATCCACGACGATCTCCCCTGCATGGACGACGACGATCTCCGTCGCGGCATGCCCACCAGTCATGTGAAATACGGCGAGGGCATCGCCGTCCTCGCCGGGGACGCGCTCCTCACGATCGCCTTCGAGATCCTCGCCAGGGTGAAGGCAAGGCCGCGCTACGACATCGGAGCCTTTATCTCCGAGCTCGCCATCGCCTCCGGCAGTCGGCACCTCATCGGGGGCCAGGTCCTCGACCTGGAAGGCGAGGGCAGTGACGTGATGCTCACCGCGACCCAGTTGAAATACATCCACGAGAGCAAGACGGCCGCCCTTCTCACCGCCTCGATCCGTCTCGGCGGCATGACCGCGAATGCGAAACCCGCCCAGCTCGAGGCCCTCACCGTCTACGGCCGGTCCCTCGGTCTCGCTTTCCAGGTCATCGACGACATCCTCGACGTGACCCAGACCAGTGAGAAACTCGGCAAGAGCGCCGGCAAAGACGAGGCCACCGCCAAGTCTACCTACCCCGCCCTCTTCGGCCTCGAAAAGAGCCGCAAAGAAGCCGCCCGCCTCACTAAAAAGGCCCACGAGGCCCTCAAACCCTTCGGCAAAAAAGGGACCCGACTGAGCGAGATCGCCGATTATCTGCTTGATCGCGATTATTGAGAACGCCACCCGTCAGTCCGGGTGATGCCCGTCCCCACTCACTGTCGTTGGCATTTCCCCCGGCGGATGCCCGTGGATGCGCTCGTGATCCTTGATCGGCTCGAGGTGAGTCGTCACGATCGTTGAGGAACCCATCTCGTCGCGCACTTCGCGTTCAAAATCGGTCGCGATCTCGTGGGCATCACGCACCGTCGTCTCGTCGTCGAAGACGAGATGGAAGTCGACCCAGTGTCCGTCGCCGAGATGGCGATGGCGCATCTGATGCCAGGTGACGCCGTGCCTGGCCTTCACCGCATCGAGCCGGGCGACGATGGCCACCTGCACCGCCGGGTCAGCCCGGTCCATCAGCCCGCTCGCGCTCCGCCACATCAGACGCACGCCCGACCAGAGGATGTTCAGGGCCACGAGCATCGCACAGATCGGGTCAAACCCCATCCAGCCTGTCGCCCAGGTCAGGCCCAACCCGACGAGGACCCCGATGCTCGTCCAGGCATCGGTGAGGACGTGATTGCCGTTGGCCTCGAGGATGAGAGAACCTCCTTTTTTCCCGAGTTTCAAAAGGTGCCACCCGAGCCAGCCATTGATCAGCAGAGCCACAGCCGTGAGGAGACTGCCCAGCCCGAGATGCTGCGGCTGCAATCCGCCGGTCCACTGGACGATGGCCTGGTAAAAAATAAACAGCCCCGCGATCGAGATGAGTCCGCCTTCAAAGCCAGCCGAGAAAAAAGAGATCTTCGCGTGGCCGTAGGGGTGATCGGCATCGGGCGGTTTTTGCGAAAGGCGCAGGCTGTAGACAACAAAGGCGACCGCCGCGACATGAACGACCGACTCCGCTGCATCGCTGAGGATCGCCGAGGAACGCGTCAGGTTCCATGCCACCGACTTGATCGCGAGCATGAGAACCCCGATCCAGAAGGAAAGCCAGCTCGCCTGCCGGAGGAGTTTTTGGCTGCTTTGTGAGTCGTACATGAATCGCTTCCGCCAATCCTACTGCCACACCCCGAGGGCGCGCAGCTGTTTTTCCGCCGTCCCCGCCCAGTCCCGATTCGCCGCCGGACTCGCCGGGCTCGGGTGCAGAATCTTCCCGATCACCGGGCGCGTCCCGATCCGCGCCGCGATGCGGGCGAGGCAGGCCTCCGCAAAGGCCCCCACCCCGATCACATACCCGGGCTCGAGGAGACGCAGATGCTCATCGACATAGGCGTCGCAGGCGGCGTAGACAGGCGCCATCTCCCCGACCGGGAGCTTGTCGGGAGTGCGATTGCGACCGCTCTCCTCCATCCAGACGAGCGGGCAGTAGTTCACCACATAATGCTCCGCGAAAAAGTCCTCCGCCTTTGGATAAGCGGTGGAAAAGAGCCCCCAGAGCCGACGACCGCTCACCTCGGACTTTTCACACGCGAATCCCGCGATGGGGCGCTTGGGATGCTCCGCAGCGGGCTTGCCGACCGCGCCGCTGATCCCCATCCAGTCGCGCACCATCCCGATTTCGCCAAAGGGCACCCCCGTCTGCGCCATGCCCCAGGGGCCCGGGTTCATGCCCATCAGGAGCACCCGCTTCGGCGAATCGGCAAAGCGCGTCACGTATTGCCCGTGCGGCGCCAGAGCATACTCCAGCGGATTGTAGACGTGACTCACCGGCGCGGCGAAGCGCAGCCCGTCGAGACTGTCGCTGAGCCGGTCCGTAGCGGCGAGAAGATCCCGGGAAATGGACATAGCCACCTCACTCAATCGCCGGATCCCGATTCGTCAAGCACTAGCACCCGGGGAAATTCTCGGGAAAAACAACAGCCTTCTAAGGATAGGGCGCTTATCTGCGTCCCATAAAAGGCTTTTCCCCGTATTCGTTTCAGTGTAATCTTCCGCGCCCGCCGGTATCGCCGACGGGAAACACGGACTACGCCACCACCCAGACACCTTCAGCACCCATGTCGCCTGCCAAACTCCTCCCACTCTTCACCCTGGTCCTTTTCTCGGCGCACCTACCCTCGGCGAGAGCGCAGAATGAGACCCAATACGGAGACCTCGCCCAGCGCGTCGTAGCCATGCTCGAAGAGGAGCACTTCCTGCGCGAGCCGTTCAACGACAAGATGTCCGAGCGCACGCTGAACTCCTACCTCGAAATCCTGGACTACAGCCGCATCTACTTTACGAAAGAGGACATTGACGGATTCACGACCAAGTTCCAGCTCCGGATCGACGATCAGGTCCGCAACGGTGGCGTCCCCGCCGCCTTCGAGATTTTCTCCGTCTACGAAGAGCGAGTCCGCGACCGCGTCGAGATGGCGAAGAAACTGGCGGTCCCGAAAACCTTTACTTACGACTCTGACCGCACCGTCGAGATGTCGCGCAAGGATTCCCCCTGGGCCAAGGCAGGGGAAGAGCACGACCAACTCTGGCGCAATCTCATCGAGGGGGATCTCCTCCGCGAGCAACTCATCGCCGAGGCGGTGGCGAAAAAGAAAATCGAAGACGCGGCAAAGCGCGAGAAAGCCGGTCTGGAACCGAAGAAAGAGGTCGATGACGCCGAGTCAAAGAAGTCCATCTACGAAAAAGTCTCCGACCGCTACGACCGCATCCTCAAGCGCATCAAGGAAAACAATACCGAGGATGTCGCGAGCCTTTTCATCAAGTCCATCGCCGCCGCCTACGATCCGCACTCCGAGTACTTCTCCCAACAGCAGTATGACAACTTCCGCATCGGGATGAACAAGTCCCTCACCGGCATCGGGGCGATGCTGCAGAAAGACGACGACCAGGGCGGTGCCACGATCGAGGGCCTCGTTGTCGGTGGTCCTGCCTTCAAGGTCGGCAAGCTGAAGGTGAAGGATCGTGTCATCGGCGTGGCCCAGGGTCCCGATGGTGAGTTCATTGACGTCGTCGAAATGAAACTCTCCGACATCGTCGATCTCATCCGCGGGGAGATTGGTTCCATGGTCCGGCTTAAGGTCACCCCCGTCGGCACCACCGATGCGATCGAGTTCGTCGACATCACCCGCGAGCAGATCGACCTCAAAGACAGCCTCGCCACCGCCGATCTCATCATCACCAAAGACGCCGCCGGGCAGGATGAGAAGCTCGGCTGGATCACCCTGCCCTCTTTTTACGCCGACATGGATGGTGGCCAGACCAGCACCACCGCCGATGTGCGCCGCCTCCTCACTCGCCTCTCGATCGAGGGCATCGACGGTCTCGTCATCGACCTCCGCGACAATGGCGGCGGCTCGCTCGAGGAAGCGATCAACATGACCGGCCTTTTCATCCGCAAAGGCCCCGTCGTGCAGTCCATCGACTGGAAAAATAATCGCGACCAGAAATTCTCCCGCAATGGCGAAGCCGTCTACAGCGGTCCCCTCATCGTCCTCGTAAACCGTGCCAGCGCCTCGGCCTCCGAGATCTTCGCGGCGGCCCTGCAGGACTACGGACGCGCCGTCATCGTGGGCGACGAGTCGACTTTCGGCAAAGGCACCGTGCAGCAATTGCGCCCTGTCATTTCCAACAAGCTGACTCTTCCCTTCAATCGCACCGAGACGCAGGAGGGCGCGCTCAAGCTCACAATCCAAACCTTCTACCGCATCGACGGCCACTCCACGCAGCGTCACGGAGTCGTGCCCGAAGTCCGCCTCCCCTCCATGCTCGACATTGCCGAGATCGGCGAGGCATCCCTCCCCTACGCCCTCGTCGTTGATCCGATCGAGCCAAGCCGCTACCTTCCTTTCTTCGAGAAGCCGATCGAGTTCGAGCCACTCCAAAAAGCCTCCGAATCCCGCATCGCTTCTGGGCCCGACTTCGAGTACATCCTCAAAGACATCGCCGAGGAAAAAGAGCGCATCGAGCGTAACACCGTTTCCCTGAACCTGGCGGGCCGGAAGACAGAGGCCGCCAAGTCCGAAACCGAGATCGCAGAGCGCCGCAAGAAGCGCATCGACCAGTTCGCCGCGATCCGCGAAGAGGAAAAGGGCCTCTTCACGACCTACAAGCTGACACAGGACAACGTCCTCGACGAAAAGCTGACCCTCCGCGACGACCTCTCCGAAGAGCAGCTTAGCGGCATGGCTCGCGGCGCTGACGAAGATGAGGATCCCGAAACAAAGCTCCTCGAGTATCCCCACAAGCTAGGTCCCTACGAGCGCGAGACGCTCCGCATCCTCCAGGATCTCATCGCCATCGGCAAAACCGGCAAGCCGGCGAACATCTCCGAAGCGACCCGTGCGCCCCGCGAGAAGACCGTTCCGATCGAGGGCCGCACCACGAGCCAGCCGAACTGATCCGGACAGAGCACCCCGGCGGACAGTCCCCTCGCCGTCGGGCCGCGTATCCTTGCACGGATGCATGGTGGACTGGACAGAGCCTTCGAGGGATTGCAGGTTCGCCTGCTCGTCCCTGATCTCTGGCAGCAAGAGGCGATCCGCGCACTCACCGACGGCTTTGATGTCATCGTCGATGCCCCGACCGGGGCGGGAAAGACCTACATCTTCGAGAGCCTCATCAAGGGGCGCAAATTTCCCGCTGCGGGACGCCAGGCCATCTTCACCGTGCCGACCCGTGCCCTCGCGAACGAGAAATGGCGGGAGTGGAAACGCGACGGATGGAAAGTCGGGATTGCCACCGGCGACCTCGCCGAAGATCTCGATGCCCCCGTGCTCGTCGCGACCCTCGAGACCCAGCGCGAGCGATTCCTCGCGGGCGAGGGGCCCCACCTTCTCGTCATCGACGAGTATCAGATGATAGGCGATCGCCAGCGCGGGCTGAACTACGAACTCGCCGTCGCCCTCGCCCCACCCGACACGAGACTGCTTCTCCTCAGCGGGAGTGTCGGCAACCCCGGCAAAGTCGCCGCCTGGATGGAGCGGCTCGGACGCCGCGTCCGCGTCATCGGGACCGCCGAGCGCCCCGTCCCTCTCGACGAGATGCCGGTCGAGGGGCTGCCCCGCAGCGCCCCGTTGAAGTACCGCAACTTCTGGCACCGACTCTCCCTCGGCGTCATGCTCTCCCACTACGGACCGCTCCTCATCTTTGCCCCGCATCGCAAGGCCGCTGAAAAGATCGCCTGGAAGATGGCCGAGATGCTGCCCGAGGACGATCCCATCCGCCTCGGTGACCGTCGTCTCGAACAGGGTTGCTCATCCGACATTTTGCGACTGTTGAAAAAGCGGGTCGCCTTTCACCACAGCGGACTCGGCTTCCTCGAGCGGGCCGCCGTCGTCGAGCCGCTCGCCAAGGCCGGGCAGCTCCGCATCATCGTCGCGACGATGGGACTCGCGGCGGGGATCAATTTTTCGGTGCGCTCCGTCTTCGTCGCCGGCACGACCTATCAGGATGGCCCCTATGAACGCGACGTCAGTCCCGCCGAGCTCCTCCAGATGTTCGGCCGCGCCGGCCGCCGCGGGCTCGACGAGACCGGCTACATCATCAGCGGACGGGACAGCGCCCGCCTCTCCGACGCCCGCCCCCTCGACCTGCGCCGGAACAATGAACTCGACTGGCCCACCATGATCCGGCGCATGCATCTCGCCGGCGAGCACGGCAGCTCGCCCTTCGAAGCCGCCCGCGAGCTGCGCGACCGGCTCTTCTCCGATCAGACCGTGCCACTCGGGTTCCGGCCCGCCGGCGATGGCGACTCCGCGACGACCGGTGGATCCCTCTTCAATCTGCGACCGCTCCGCAAAGAGATCCTCAACCCCGACGGTCAATGGGAGCCCGCTCAAGCCGGTCGCGAGGGCATCGCCCCGCTCGGCGAAGTCCTCTCTCTCGTCCGGGATCGCTACGGGGCCGCAGAGAGCGACAGCGCACTCGTCGGCTCGCTCCTGCCCGCCGGATCACGACTCGCCCGTCTCGATGAAAAGGGGGATCACGAGCGCCGCTACGGTCTCGAGGTAGCAGTCGCGACAGCCGTTGGCGAAGATCGATTTTCCCTCAGCAAAGCTGCCCGCCGCCTCGCCGGGGCCACCGCCCGGGACGACACTTACACCCTCGCCGAGGTCGAAGCGCTCCTCCCCGGACTTTTCAGCGAGACTCTCGTTCCCGCCG
Source organism: Verrucomicrobiales bacterium (assembly GCA_041688355.1). GTDB lineage: Bacteria > Verrucomicrobiota > Verrucomicrobiia > Verrucomicrobiales > DEV007 > Arctic95D-9. The sequence continues at coordinate 40,744 of JBDNIL010000039.1, forward strand.
TCGTGACCAGCCTCGTTGCCCGCGGCCACACCCTCTTTCTGCTCGCCCACCTTCGCGAGGCGCCACTACCCGTCTATCGGGATGACAAAGGCCGCGCCCTCTCTTCGCCGCCTGAGCGCTCTGTCGAGATCCTGACCGAGACACACTACACCGACATTCTCTCGGGCGATTCGTTCCAGCCCGTCCCCGGCAGCCCCGCCCATGCCTGGAGAAAGCTCGCCCTCATCGATGACAGCGGTCGCCCCACCACCCGGGGCGTCATTTTCAGCCTCTTCCAGGGAGGGGAAGGCCTCGCCGTCGCCGCCGCGCTCGAGGATCCCTATTACCCCGCCGACGAGATCATCCTCCACCTCGCGAACCTGCGCGCCGGACACCGATTTGAGCTCGATTCCCTCCCCGGGGCGGCCCGTATGATCGACTCCATCGGGAGCGACCGTCTCGCCGCCGCCTGTCGCCAGGCCTATGGAGCGGTAGACTTCGAGGGTTATCTCCACATCGGACTTCCTCCGCAGTATGGCGAGAGTGCCGCCGAACTCATCTCGGTCCTGCTTGCCGGAAAGCTCGGTCAACTCACCGCCGGGGCGACCGCCCTCGACTTCGGCCCCGGCGACGTCGAGCGGGCCTACATCGAGTGGCTCAGCCTGCTCCGCCACCTCCGCAACGCTCCCGACCTCGATCACCCGCGCTGGATGGAGCTCAAAACTGCGGCCCGGTCCCAACTGGGTCGACACGAAGGACGCACGCCCCTCGCCTCCCTCCCCGAGCTCTCCCCCGTCCTCCTTCAAAAACCGCCCCAGCACGGACTCCATCCTTCGGCCCTCTGAATCGCGGCTTGTGATCACGGGAAAACGGGCGTATCCATAAGGATGGAAGTCCTTTCCCCCAACTCAGCCATCCTCGACAAGACCCGTGAGCTCTGCTCCCTCATCCTCCACTCGGGTGAGTACAAAGAAAACGCGGCCAGAATCGACACCTTCTTCAAAGACAAGGCGGCTCAGACCTCCTATCGGAACTTTAGCAAGCTCGGTGAGTCACTCCACCAAAAGCAAAGCGCCGGTGA